>NZ_DATAPY010000120.1:0-18645 GCF_036264965.1 Phenylobacterium sp. | reverse complement strand
CGCCACCGTCGAGCGGCCCGGCGTGCTCACCGAGGCGCAGGTCAACGCCCGCGTCGAGGGCGGCAGGCTGACCGGGACCAAGCTGCCGGTGACCGACGGCGACATCGCCGACCTGGCCGTCGTGCTGGCGCGCGAGAACGGTCCGCTCGGGCTGTTCCTCGTCGAGCTCGGCGGCGCCGGGGTCACCCGCGAAGCCTTGGAGACGCTGGATCCGACCCGCGGCGCCGCCAGGCTGACGTTCGCCGGCGCGCCGGCCGAGCGGCTGGGTGATGCCGGCGAGGGTCTGTCGATCGCCGAGCAGGTGCTGAACCGCGCGGCCGTGCTCCTGGCCTTCGAACAGTGCGGCGGCGCCGACCGATGCCTGGAGATGGCCAAGGCCTATGCGCTCGAGCGCTACGCCTTCGGCCGGGTGATCGCTTCCTACCAGGCGATCAAGCACAAGCTCGCCGACATCTACATCAAGAACGAGCTGGCGCGGTCCAACGCCTACTACGGCGCCTGGGCGCTCAACACCGACGCGCCGGAGATGCCGCTGGCGGCCAGCGCGGCGCGGATCGCGGCCTCGGAGGCCTTCTGGTTCGCCGCCAAGGAGAACATCCAGACCCACGGCGGCATCGGCTTCACCTGGGAGATGGACTGCCACCTCTACTACCGCCGCTCACGCCAGCTGAGCCTGGTCGCTGGGGCGCCCAGGGTCTGGAAAGAGCGGTTGGTCAGCCATCTCGAACGGCGCAACGCGGCTTAAGGGAGCGGACCCATGGACTTCAACGACAGCCCCGACGAAGCCGCCTACCGCGCCCAGGTCAAAGCCTGGCTGGAGGCGAACGCGCCCAAGACCCGGGCCGGCGACGACGACCTGGAGGGCGGCGGCTCGATGGCCGCCTCCAAGGCCTGGCAGGCGAAGAAGGCCGCGGCCGGCTACGCCCAGATCACCTGGCCCAAGGAATGGGGCGGGAGCGGAGGGACGCCGATCCAGCAGGTGATCTTCAATCAGGAAGAAGCCGGTTATCCGATCCCGGGCAACCCGTTCCAGATCGGCCTGGGCATGTGCGTGCCGACGGTGATGACCTTCGCCGATGACGCCACCAAGACCCGCTTCGTGGGCCCGGCGCTGCGCGGCGAGGAGATCTGGTGCCAGCTGTTCTCCGAGCCCTCCGGCGGCTCGGACGTGGCGGCGGCGCGGACCAAGGCGCTGCGGGCAGGTGACGGTTCCGGCGACTGGCTGATCTCCGGCCAGAAGGTGTGGACGACAGGGGCGCAGTTCTCGGACTTCGGCATCGTGGTCTGCCGCACCGACCCCGACGCGCCCAAGCATCAGGGCCTGACCATGTTCTGGGTCGACATGCGCGACCCGGGCATCGAGGTGAAGCCGATCCACCAGATGTCCGGCGGCTCGGGCTTCAACGAGGTGTTCTTCACCGACGTGCGGGTGAAGGACAGCCAGCGGCTGGGCGCCGTCGACGACGGCTGGAAGGTCAGCCTGGTCACGCTGATGAACGAGCGGCTGGCGGTGGGCGGACCCTCGGGCGCGGGCTGGGCGCAATTCCTGGCGGTGGCGCGAGCCATTCCCGGTCTCGACGGCGCGCCGGTGCTGAAGGACCAGGCGATCCGCGAGAAGCTGGCCGACTGGTACGTGGCGACCGAAGGCCTGAAGCACACCCGCAACCGCACCATGACCGCGCTGTCGCGCGGTCAGACGCCGGGGCCGGAAAGCTCGATCGGCAAGGTGGTCTCGGCGCTGCAGATGCAGGACCTGGGCAATACGGCGATCGAGATGCTGGACCAGTACGGCATCCTCAACGACCCGGAGCTGGCCCCGCTGCAGGCCGCTTTCCACTGGTCGCTGATGTTCGCGCCGGGCCTGCGCATCGCCGGCGGCACCGACGAGATCCTGAAGAACATCATCGCCGAGCGGGTGCTGGGCCTGCCCGGCGACATCCGCGTCGACAAGGACGTAGCCTTCAAGGACATGCCGACGGGGCGCTAGCGGTGGCGGACGGCGTTTCACAACTGGTCGCCGCGCCGCCCGAGGCGGTCTGGGCGGCGTTCATGGACCCGGCGGTGCTGGTCGAGTGGCTGCCGCCGGCGCAGATGACCGGCGTGATCGACGACTTCGACCTCCGCGTGGGCGGCGGCTACCGGATGTCGCTGTTCTATCCGCCGGACGAGCGGGAATTCCGTGGCAAGACCACCGAGCGCGAGGACCGGCTCACGGCGCGGTTCGTGGCGCTGTCACCGCCCGGCCGGATGGTTCAGGCGATCACCTTCGAGAGCCCGGACCCGGCGTTCCATGGCGAAATGACCATGACCTGGACGTTCGAGCCGGCGCCGGGCGGCACGCGCGTGACAGTGGTCACCGAGAACCTGCCGCCGGGCGTGCGCGCCGAGGACAATGACGAGGGTGCGCGGCTGTCGCTGGAGCAGCTGGCGCGGCGGTTCGCCTAGAGCGTTCGACCGCTGAGATGAATCGAATGTGATCAGCCGGGGGATTCCCTGACTTTTGCGGATGTGAGTCCCTGGGATCGGGTGATTCTGGAGGGTCTCATGGGAGCGGCGCGTTCGAAGGATCTTCGCAGTCGTGTGGTGGCTGAGGTTGCGGCGGGGATGTCGCGGCGACAGGCGGCGGTGCGGTTCAAGGTGAGCGCGGCGTCGGCGGTTCGGTGGGTTGCGCTGGAGGCCGAGACGGGGAGCGTTGATCCTCGGCCGCGGGGCGGCAAGAGCCGCTCGCCGTTAGAGCCGCACGCGGCCTGGCTGCTGGCGCTGAACGCGGGCGAAGGCGACTTGACCCTGGCCGAGATCGTGCGGCGGCTGAGCGAAGAGCTTGGGGTCGAGGTCACCGAGACGTCGGTTCGGCGGTTCTTCAAACGCCACAAGATCACTTATAAAAAAAACTCTGCACGCCAGCGAGCAGACGCGGCCCGACGTGGCCGAAGCGCGCGAGCGCTGGAGGGCCAGCCAGGCGAGCCTTGATCCCCGCAAGCTGGTCTTTGTCGACGAGACCGGGACGAACACCAAGATGGTCCGCGCCTACGGCCGTGCGCCCAAGGGCCAGCGGCTACTCGGCCGCCAGCCCTTCGGGCACTGGAAGACCACCACCTTCACAGCCGGACTGCGCTGGGATGGGATCACCGCGCCCTGGGTGCTGGACGGCGCCATGAACCGCGACGCCTTCCTGGTCTATATCGGCAAGGTGCTCGGCCCGACCCTCAGGACGGGAGACATCGTGGTCATGGACAACCTGCCGGCCCACAAGGGCGACGCGGTTAGGAAGCTGATCGAGGACCGGGGCGCTAAGCTCATGCTCCTGCCGCCCTACTCGCCAGACCTCAATCCAATCGAGCTGGCCTTCTCAAAGCTCAAGGGGCTCCTGCGCAAGGCCGCCGAGCGCACCGTGGGCGGCCTCTGGGATCGCATCGGCCACGTGCTCGACGCCTTCACCCCGCAGGAATGCGCCAACTATTTCCGCCACGACGGATATGCATCAACTTAGATGTCGAATGCTCTAGGCGCTCATCCGCATCGGCGCGCGGCGGGCGCTGAGCGTCAGCAGGCGCGCGTAGAGCCGGGTCAGGCCCTCGAAGGTGTGGTCCCAGCTGTGGCGGGTTTCGGCGCGATGGCGCGCCGCGAGCTTCAGCGCCGGCAGGTCGCGGGCGAACAGGGCCTCGGTCGCGGCGGCGAGGCTGGCCGGATCGACGCCGGCGGCCAGTTGGCCGATGCTCTCGTCGAGCAACTCGCCGACCCCGCCCTTGTCCGGGCCGATGACCGGCAGACCGGCGGCCATGGCCTCGATCACCACCAGGCCGAAGACCTCGTTCTCATTGGCGTGGATGAAGGCGTCGCAGGAGGCGATGACCCCGGCCAGCTTCTCCGGCTCGCCCTCGAAGTCGATGCAGGCGACGCTGGAGGGATAGCGGGAATCCTTGCCCGCGCCGATCAGCACCAGGCGGTAGGGATCGCCCAGCATCTCCACCGCCGCGACCATGGAATCGATGTTCTTCTCCCGCGCCGGGCGGCCGGCGAAGACCAGCAGGCGGGCGTTCGAGGGGAAGTCCAGGCGCTTCAGCAAGGCGGCGCGGTCGCCGCGGCTGGGGTGGAAGAGCTCCAGATCGACGCCCAGCGGATGGACGCTGACGTCCTTCACGCCCGCCTCGGCCAGGCGGCTGGCGGAGTGGCGGCTGGGCGCGATCACATGGTCGAAGCGCCGATAGGCCTGGGCCCAGAGGTTGAAGGTCGGTTGCTCGGCCCATTCGCCCAGGTGCAGGGCGGCCAGCGTCGGGGCGTCGGTATGGCAGGCGGCGACCACCGGAACGCCCAGGGTCTGGCCCGCGATCAGGGCCGCGTGGCCCGGCACCAGCACGTCGCCGGCCTCGATGATGTCCGGCTGCAGCATCCCCAGGACCGCCGCCCACTTGTTCGGGCTGGCCGGCATCCGGTAGCCGTCGCCGAACGGCAGCTTGGTGGCCGAGACCGTGTAGAGGCCGGAGGCCTGCAGCCGCGTCGCCTTGCCCGGCACCACAAGGGTGTGGCGGATGTCCGGCCGGCGCTTTTCCAGCCAGGTGCGCTTGGCGGTGAGGTAGCGCTTCACCCCGCCCGACCGTGGGGCGTACATCATGGTGGTGTCGATCAGGTGGAAGCTCGGCGTCGCCGACGAGCCATTCGTGTCGGACAGCTCGCGGATTGCGAGCGCGTCCGGCTTTCCCCCAGAGACGTGGAACACCCCGTCGACCCTTCTATCCTCGAACCCCGGCGCAAGCTTCACCGAAGACGCAACAAACAGCCCAGCTTTTCGATCCCGCTGGCGTTTGGGGGTTCTACCGCGTCCAGACGATTTTTTCCAAAGCCTGGACAGGAGACCCGCACCTTTTGATTACCACTGAAGCTTGACGCTCAAATTGGGGCGAAAGCCCGACTCGACAAGGGCTTCAGCGCGGATCGTACGCCTTGGCGAATTCCGGGCGAGCGCCAATGTTGGGCAGGAACAGGGGATCGATCCGCGCATGGGTGGCCTGTTCGAAGGCGTAGCCGAGCGCCAGCAGCCGCGCCTCCGACCACGCCGGGCCGATCAGCGACAGGTTCACCGGCAGGCCGGAAACATTGCCCATCGGCACGGTGAGGTGCGGATAGCCGGAGACCGCGGGCAGGGTGGAATAGGACCCCAGGCTGCGGCTGCCGTCGATGGGATCGACCATGGTGGCCGGGCCGGTCGACGGGCCCACCAGGACCTCGACACTGTTGTCCTGCATCATCTTGTCCAGCGCCGCGCGCGCCAGCTTCCGGGCGGTGGCGCGGCGGGCGATGTAGTCCTGATCGGTGATCGGGGGCGATTTGGACGCCGCCTCGAAAATCTCCTGGCCGAACAGCGGCGTCTCCCGCGGCTCCTTATTGTCGAAATCGATGAGCGCATCGATGGTCCGCGCCGTCACCTTGGGCGACGTTGTGGCCAGATAGGCGTTCAGCGCGGCCTTGAACTCTACGCGCAGCGCCTCGGTCTCGTTACCCGAGATGGCGCCGAGGGCCGCGTCGTCCGGACCTTTGACCTCCACCAGCACGGCGCCGGCCTTGCGCAGAGCCGCCAGGGCGTCCTCGTAGACCGCGTCGGTCTGCGGCGAGCGGCCGACGGTCATCCGCAGCACGCCGATGCGCGCGCCCTGCAGGGCGCCCGGCTTCAGGCCGGCCAGGTAGTCGCTCTTGTGCGCGTCGGCGTCCTTGGTGAAGGCGTCGGCGGGGTCGGAGCCGGCCATGGCGTTCAGCATGGCGGCGGCGTCGCTCACCGAACGCGTCATCGGCCCAGGCGTGTCCTGCTCGGCGGAGATCGGAACCACGAAGGTGCGCGAGATCAGGCCCACGGTGGGCTTGAGGCCTACAACGCCGTTGGCGGCCGCCGGGCAGGTGACCGAGCCGTCGGTCTCGGTGCCGACCGCCAGGGTGACGAGCCCCGCCGACACCGCCGCGCCGGAGCCGGCGCTGGAGCCGCAGGCGGTGCGGTCCAGCGAATAGGGATTGCGCACCAGGCCGCCGACGCCGGTCCAGCCGCTGATCGAGTGGGTGGAGCGAAAGTTGGCCCACTCCGACAGGTTGGCCTTGCCCAGGATCACCGCGCCGGCGTCGGTCAGCCGCTTCACCAGGGGCGCGTCGCGGTTGGTGATGTTGTCCTTCAGCGCGAGCGAGCCGGCCGTGGTCGCCGTGCCGTCGGCGGACTCGATGTTGTCCTTCAGCAGGACCGGGATGCCGTGCAGGGGACCGCGGACGTGGCCGGCCTTGCGCTCGGCGTCGAGCTTGCGGGCGTCGGCCAGCGCATGGGGGTTGAGCGCGATGACGGCGTTCAGCCTGGGGCCCGTCTTGTCGAGCTCGGCGATGCGCGCGAGGTAACGCGTCACCAGGGCTTCGGAGGTCAGGGTCCCGGCGGCCATCGCCGCCTCCTGCTCCGTTGCGGTGGCGAAGGGGCTGAGCGGCGGCGTCTGGGCCCACGCCGGCGTCGACAGGCCGGCCGCAGCCAGGGCGGACAACGCCATGGCGAAGGTGATTTGTCTCAGCATGAGCGCCCCCGATTCAGCCGCCATTGGAACCGACCGCAGACAAAAACGCCAGCCGCGCGGGTTGCGTTAGAACGCCACCTGGGCGCCCAGCTCCACCACGCGCGAGGGCGGAATCTGGAAGAAGTCGGCAGTGCGCACGGCGTTGCGCGTCAGGAAGACGAACAGCACGTCGAGGATGTGGCCCAGCCCTACGGCACGGCGCGGCAGGAGGGTGCGGCGGCTCAGGAAGAACGAGGTGCGCATGATGTCGAACTTCAGTCCCTTGGCGCGGGCCAGCGTCATGCCCTTGGCCACGTTCGGCGTCTCCATGAAGCCGAAGGAGAGGGTCATGGCCTTGAAGCCAGGCGCCAGGTCGCGGACCTCCACGCGCTCGGAATCGGGCACCCGCGGCCGGGGCGCGACCTTCACAGTCAGCAGCACCACCTGCTCGTGCAACACCTGGTTGTGCTTGAGGTTGTGCATCAGCGCGGCGGGCACGGCGTCGGGGTCGGAGGTCAGGAACACCGCCGCGCCGCGGGCCTGCAGCGGCGGGCGTTGAGTCAGCATCGGCAGGACGTCGGCCAGTTTCAGGTCGCTTTGCTCGGCCTTCAGGACGCGCCGGATGCCACGCATCCAGGTCCACATCAGCAGGATCACGGCGGCGGCGATCAGCAGCGGCACGTAGCCGCCGTGCATCACCTTGGCCAGGTTTGCCGCCAGGAAGGCGCCTTCCACCACCAGGAACGGCGAGAAGATGATCGCCGCCTGCCACATGGGCCGCGCCTTCAGCCGATGGATCGCCACCACGGCCAGGACGGACGAGGTGATCATCGCGCCGACCACGGAGACGCCATAGGCGTTGGCCAGCGCGTCGGAGGAGCGGAAACCCAGCACCAGGGCGGCGACGCCCAGCATCAGGATCCAGTTGATCTGCGGCGCGTAGATCTGGCCGATGTGCGCCTCGGAGGTGACCTTCAGAGTGAGGCGCGGCAGGAGGCCCAGCTGCACCGCCTGCTGGGTCATCGAGAAGGCGCCGGAGATCACCGCCTGGCTGGCGATCACCGTCGCGGCGGTGGCCAGGGCCACCAGCGGCAGCTGGAACCAGTCGGGGGCCAGGTGGAAGAAGGGGTTGTCGATGGCGCCGGGGTCGGCCAGCACCAGGGCGCCCTGGCCCAGGTAGTTGGCGATCAGGCAGGGGAAGACCAGCGCCACCCAGGTCCACTGGATGGGCTTGCGGCCAAAGTGTCCCATGTCGGCGTAGAGCGCTTCGGCGCCGGTGACGGTCAGGAAGACGCTGCCCAGCACCGCCGGCGCGACCTTCGGATGGTGGATCAGCACCGAAATGCCCGGCAGCGGGCTCAACGCGCCCAGCACCTGGGGCGCGCGGGCCAGGGCGGCGAGGCCCAGCACGGCGATGGTCACGAACCACACCACACAGATCGGTCCGAACCAGCGCCCGACGCCGCCCGCGCCGCGCTTCTGCACCGCGAACAGGCCGATCAGCAGGACCAGCGCGATCACCGGTACGAAGGGATCGATCCGGCCGCTCAGGCCCTGAACCACTTCAAGCCCTTCAACCGCGGAGAGCACGGAAACCGCAGGCGTCAGGATCGCATCGCCGAAGAACATGCCGGCGCCGATCATGCCGATGATCAGGATGGCTCCGCCCGCGCGGCCGCCGGCCTTCTGGACCAGGGCCATCAGCGAGAGCGTGCCGCCCTCGCCGCGGTTGTCGAAGCGCATGAGGATGGTGACGTACTTCAGCGTCACGATCACCATCAAGGTCCAGAGCATCAGGGAGACCACACCGATCACGTCTCCCTGCGCCAGGCGGCCGCCGGCGTGGCTCATGTGCTTGATGGATTCCTTGAAGGCGTAGAGCGGGCTGGTGCCGATGTCGCCGTAGACGACGCCCGCCGAGCCCAGGGCCAGGCCGAGGAACCCGCGCAGGTTGGGCGTAGCAGGCGCGTCCTGCTCAGTGGGTTCGACGACGGCGGCGGAGGTGTTCAAGGCGTGGTCCTGCACGGCTGACAGGGCCAGCTTGTCGCGCCGTACCACATAAAAATCCCATGTTGTTGCGAAGGTTTGGGTGCGGCGAAAGCTTGCACCCCGGGCGGCTGAAGGCCCTTTCGACGCCGTTCGATGCGCCAAGGCGGCGCGCCCTGAGCCTTTCCGCATCGCCGCGCTGCGGCGTCAAGCGATCGACGAGCACGAGCGGTTGCATCGGCGGCGGCCTGGCGGCCCTGACCGGCTGAACCGGACGCAGCAAGGGCCGCGCTGCACAGCGCGGCCCTGGCCTCGAAGACGGCCCTCGCCAGATAGCGGGCATAGCGTACCGTTGGGGCCGCGGGCTCCGCGCCGTCCCTGGAACGAGGACGGTCCTGAGTGGATCGGAAGCTAGTTCTTCAGCGCTCGGCGCGTGGCGTCCTTCAGGCCGCCGACACCCTTCTGCAGCTTGCCCTGGACGCGTTCAGCGGCGCCTTCGGCGGCCATACGGTCATTGCCCGTGGCCTTGCCGATACCTTCCTTGACCGAGCCGGCGGCGTCCTTGGCCGCGCCCTTGATCTGATCCTTGTGCATGGGAGTGCTCCTTCCACGTGTCGCGAGGGCCGGTGCGGCCCATCGCGATGAGTACGCGGGAGGCGCGCTCGAGGTTCCGAGCGAGATTGCGCGCGAGCCCTCGCACCGCTATCTGCACGCCTCAAATCCCAGTCATTCCAATCGAGCGGTGCGGACGCCCCATGGCGCAGCAATATATTTTCCAGATGCAGGGCCTGACCAAGGCCTTCCCCGGTGCGCCGAAGAAGACCTTCTCGGACATCTGGCTGTCGTTCTACCCGGACGCCAAGATCGGGGTGGTCGGCGTGAACGGCTCCGGCAAGTCGACGCTGCTGAAGATCATGGCCGGCATCGACAAGGACTTCCAGGGCGAGGCCTTCGCCGCCGAAGGCGTCAAGCGCGGCTATCTGGAGCAGGAGCCGCAGCTCGACGACGCGCTGGACGTGTGGGGCAATGTCGTCGCCTGGTGCGAGGAGAAGAAGCTCTTCGACGCGTACAACGCCATCGCCGCCAAGCTGGGCGAGGAATATACCGACGAGCTGATGGAGGAGATGACCGCGCTCCAGGAAAAGCTGGACGCCGGCGACCTCTGGGACATCGACAGCCGCATCGAGATGGCCATGGGCGCCCTGCGCTGCCCGCCCAACGACTGGCCGGTGGACAAGCTCAGCGGCGGTGAGCGCCGCCGCGTGGCCTTGGCCCGGCTGCTGCTTTCCAAGCCCGACATGATGCTGCTGGACGAGCCGACCAACCACCTGGACGCCGAGAGCGTGGCCTGGCTGCAGCACCACCTGGAGGACTTCCCGGGCTGCGTCATCCTGGTGACCCACGGCCGCTACTTCCTGGATCAGGTGACCAAGTGGACCCTGGAGCTCGACCGCGGGAAGGGCCTTCCCTACGAGGGCAACTACTCCGCATGGCTGGAGCAGAAGACCAAGCGGATCGCCCAGGAAGAGCGCGAAGAGGCCGGCAAGAAGCGGGCGATCGACCGGGAGCTGGCCTGGGTGCGCTCCTCGCCCAGCGCGCGGCGGACCAAGTCCAAGGCGCGCCTGGCCGCGTTCCACGACCTGCAGAACGAGGCCGAGAACGCCAAGCAGACCTTCGCCCAGATCCAGATTCCGCCCGGCCCGCGCCTGGGCCAGATGGTCATCGAGGTGAACGGCGTCGAGAAGGCCTATGGCGACAAACTCCTGTTCAAGGACCTGACCTTCAAGCTGCCGCCGGGCGGCATCGTGGGCGTGATCGGCCCGAACGGGGCCGGCAAGTCGACGCTGTTCAAGATCATCACCGGCCAGGAAACGCCCGACGAGGGCTCCATCCGGCTGGGTGAGACGGTCAAGCTCGCCTACGTCGACCAGAACCGCGACAGCCTGAACCCCAACAAGAACGTCTGGGAGGAGATCTCCGGCGGGCTGGACGTGATGAAGGTGGGCGGCCGCGAAATCCCCAGCCGCGCCTATGTCGGCTCGTTCAACTTCAAGGGCGCCGACCAGCAGAAGAAGGTCGGCCTGCTCTCAGGCGGCGAGCGCAATCGCGTGCACCTGGCCAAGACGCTCTCGGCCGGCGGCAACGTGCTGATGCTCGACGAACCGACCAACGACCTGGACGTGGAAACCCTGGGCGCTCTGGAAAGCGCGCTGGAGGATTTCCCCGGCTGCGCCGTGGTCATCAGCCACGACCGCTTCTTCCTGGACCGCCTGGCCACCCACATCCTGGCCTTCGAAGGCGACAGCCAGGTCGACTGGTTCGAAGGCAATTTCGAAGCCTACGAAGAGGACAAGAAGCGCCGTCTGGGCGCCGACAGCCTGATCCCTCACCGCATCAAGTTCCAGAAATTCACGCGGTAGGCCGGCGGAAGATCCTATTTCGGCGGCTCAGCCGAAGGCGGGGCGCCGGGCGTGGCAGTCGGCGACGGGTTGACCGCGCCGGGCGTGGGCGTGTCGACCGGCGGCGTCGAGGGCAGCGACGGCGGATTGACCGTGGTCGAGGAACTCGGGGCGCTGGACGTCGCGTCAGGCGTCGAGCGGACATCGGAGCCGGCCGTGGTGGTGGCCGAGGTGTTGGCCCCCGCGCCGGTCGCGGCGCTGGCGTCGGACTGGCCGGCCCACCAATCCTTCGACGCGCGCATCTTCGGCGACGCCTTCAGGTAGGCGTTGAGCTGCGAATAGGGGATCGGCTGCTTCGGTGGCGCAGCAGTCTGGGCGAAGGCCAGGCCCGACGAAAGCGCTACGGCGGCGGCGCCGGCGGCTAGCAGGATGATCTTCATGGGAACCTCCTCATGACGAAACGCCGTTCAAACGGCGCCGTACCAACCTGCGAGGGTCGTCCAAGGTTTCGCTGGTCGACGCCGGCCATCAGCCAGCTCACATCTTCCCGGCCCTGCACAACGGTGAAAGGGGCCCCTAGCGCACGCGATTGACAGCCGCATGCAGGTCCGCGCAGCCTCGGTGGTCCGGGGGATTTTGCTCATGCGCCAGCATCGACGCGCCACGCCAGCCATCGCGGGCTGTGTCGCCCTGTTGCTCAGTCTTGCCGGCGGCGCGGCCCTTGCGCAGCCGCCGTCCTCCACAGCTGCGCAGGATCGCGCCGCGGCCGACCTCCGCGCGCGGATCGACGCCTCGCCGAAGTTGCCCTTCGTCGCCACGGTGTTCGCGGCCAAGCCGCCGAGCGCCGGCTGGGCGTCCGGCATGGTCTCCTGGCTCGCCTTCGACAAGGCCGGGAACCTCTACGAGCTGCAGCGCGGGGAGAAGGCGGATCCGATCCTGGTGCTCGACCGCCAGGGGAGGCTCCTGCGCTCGTGGGGCAAAGGTGGCTACACGATCCCGCACGCGATCCGCATCGACCCGGCGGGCAATGTCTGGACTGTCGACGCCGCCGCCTCGCGGGTGATCAAATATTCGCCGCGCGGCGAAAAGCTGATGACCATCGAGGTGGGAGAGCAGCCGCAGACCAGGGGGCCGTTCAACGGGACGAGCGATATCGCCTTCGGTCCTAACGGGCGCCTGTTCATCACCGACGGCTACGGCAACGCCCGGGTGCTGGAGTACAGCGCCGCCGGCAAGCGGCTGCGGCAATGGGGCGAGCACGGCATGGGTCCGGGCCAGTTCCACCTGCCGCACGCGATCCAGATCGGCGCCGACGGCACGGTCTATGTGGCCGACCGCGAGAATGGACGGATCGAGAAGTTCAACCTCGACGGCAAGTTCCTGGGCGAGATCGACGGGCTTGGGCGAACCTATTCGATCAAGCTGGCTGGCGATGCGCTGTGGGCCGCGATGGCGCCCCTGAACCTGCCCACCGGCGCGCCGGGCTGGCTCGTCAAGCTGGATGCGCGGACCGGCAAGATCCTGGGCCACCTGGACGTCGACGGCGAGCATGTCCTGCACGGCGTCGAGCTGACCGCCGCCGGCGAGCCGATCACGACGGCGGACGACCACGTCATCTGGTTCAAGGCCGCACCACCCTAGCCCGCACTCCGTATCGCGCTACAAGCGGCCCATGGGATCAACGCCGAAGGAGCCTGTCCGCATGTCCGAACCCCTGGCCCTGATCGTGGCGCCTTTCCTGACGGTGCTGGAGCCGGCGTTCCGGAAGGGCGGCCTGGCGACCGCGCGCGCCTGGGAACTCACCGAAGACCAGCGGCCGCAGGTACGGGCGATCGTCCACGCGGGCGAGGTCGTGTTGACGCAAGAGCTCCTGGCCAGCTTGCCGGCGCTGGGTCTGATCGCCTGCGTCAGCGTCGGCTATGACGGCATCGACGTGGGCTGGTGCCGGGCCAATGGCATTGAGGTCACTCACGCGCGGGGCCTCAACGCCGAGGACGTCGCCGACCACGCCATCGGCCTGCTGCTGGCGGCCTGGCGCAACATCCCGGCCCTCGACCGGATCGTTCGGGAAGGGCGCTGGAAACAGGAAGAACGGATCGGCTCGCAGCCCAGCCTGGGCGGCCGCACCCTGGGCGTCGTGGGTCTGGGACACATCGGCGCCGCTGTCGCCCGGCGCGCCGAGGCGCTGCGGCTCAAGGTCCAGTGGTGGGCCCCTCGCGAGAAGCCGGCTGCACCCTGGCCGCGAGCGGAGAGCCTGCTGGCGCTGGCGCGGGACAGCGACATCCTGGTGATCTGCGCCCGCGCCGAGGCGGGCAATCGCGGCATGGTCTCCCGCGAGGTGATCGAGGCGGTCGGGTCGCAAGGCATGATCGTCAACGTCGGCCGCGGACAGCTCATCGACGAGGACGCGCTGATCGCGGCGCTGAAGGACGGCCGGCTGTGGCGCGCGGCGCTCGACGTCTTCGTCCAGGAGCCGACACCGGCCGAGCGCTGGGCCGATGTGCCCAACGCGGTGCTGACCACCCACACGGCCGGCTCCAGCAACGAGGCGGTGCCGCTGATGGTGGCGCAGGCGATCGACAACGTGCATCGTTTCCTCCGCGGCGAGGAGTTGGCCAGCCCTGTGGCGCCGGTCGCCGGCTAGAGAAGGACGGAGCGAAGACATGGCCAAGGTGCTCGGGATCGGCGGGGTGTTCTTCAAGACGGCGGATCCGAAGGCCTTGCAGGACTGGTACGCCAGGGTGCTGGGTTTCGACGTGTCGAAATGGGGCGGCGTGGTCTTTGAGCATCCGACGCGGGGCAACATCAACTGGACCGCGTTCGCCGCCGACAGCGACCATTTCGCACCCTCGGCCGCGCCCTTCATGGTGAACTTCATCGTCGACGATCTGGACGGCGTTCTGGCCAAGGCGAAGGCGGAGGGCGCTGAACTGGTGGGTGAGCCGATGAACGACGAGACCTATGGCAAATTCGGTTGGCTGATGGATCCGGCGGGCGTGAAGATCGAGCTTTGGCAACCCCCCGAGTAGCGGCTCTTAACTTGACATAAAGACATAAAGATATCTTTATGCGCTCTATGATCTTGTCGTCGAGCCAGGCTGTCGATGTGCTGCGCGCCGCGGGCGAGCCCTCGCGTCTGCGCATCCTAGCACTTTTGGCCCGCGAGGAACTGGCGGTGCTGGAAATCTGCCGGGTGCTCGACCAGAGCCAGCCGCGGGTGTCGCGGCACTTGAAGCTGCTGGCCGAGGCGGGGCTCGTGGAGCGGTTTCCCGACGGCGCCTGGGTGTTTTACCGCCTGACTGGCGATGGGGCTGCGAGCGAGCTGGTGGCCCAGGTGCTGGGCGCGATCGACCCCGCCGACCCGGTCCTGCAGCGCGACGCCGAGCGGCTGTCGGCGGTCTGGGCGGAGCGAGCCACGGACGCGGGGGAGTATTTCGCCCGCAATGCCGCCCGCTGGGACGAGATCCGCTCGCTCTATGTCTCCGACGCCGATGTCGAGGCCGCGATCCTGGCCGCCGCGGGGCCCGGCCCGTTCCGGCGTCTGGTGGACCTGGGCAGCGGCACCGGCCGGATGCTGACCCTGCTGGCGCCGCACGCCGACGCGGCGCTAGGCCTCGACCTGTCGCAGCAGATGCTGAACCTTGCGCGCAACCGGGTGACCGAGGCCGGCCTGCACGGCTGCGAACTCCGCCACGGCGACATCTTCGCCACCCGCCTGCCGGACGAGAGCGCCGACCTGGTGGTGGTCCATCAGGTGCTGCACTACCTGGCCGATCCGGCCGCGGCGGTGCGCGAGGCGGCGCGGATCGTGGCGCCGGGCGGCAAGCTGATCATCGCCGATTTCGCGCCGCATCGGCTCGAGTTTCTGCGCGAGCAGCACCAGCATCGCCGCCTGGGCTTCGCGGAGCCGGAGATGGCGCGCTGGCTGGGCGAGGCGGGGCTTTCCAAGGTGCGCGTCAGGGCCTTGCCGCCGACCGACAAGAACGGATTGACCGTCATGATCTGGACCGCCGAGCGCGCCCAGGAACGGCAAAGGAAAGCCGCATGACACCCGCCGACAGCGTCCTCGGGCCGATCGCCCGCGCCGGCATCGGCGCGGCGGCCAGGCCCCGCGTGTCCTTCGAGTTCTCGCCGCCCAAGACCCCGGAGGCGGAGGAGACCCTGTGGGAGGCGATCCGCCGGCTGGAGCCGCTGGACCCGACCTTCGTCTCCGTCACCTACGGCGCGGGTGGCTCGACCCGCGACCGCACGCACCGCACGGTGCTGCGGATGCTGAAGGAAACGACGCTGAAGCCCGCCGCGCATCTGACCTGCGTCGAGGCCAGCCGCGGCGAGGTCGACGAGGTGATCCGTGACTACTGGGACGCCGGCATCCGTCACATCGTGGCCCTGCGCGGCGACCCGCCGGGCCAGATCGGCGGCGCCTATGCGCCGCGCGCCGACGGCTATGCCAACGCCACCGAGCTGACCTCCGGCATCCGCGCGATCGGCGACTTCGAGGTCAGCGTCGGGCTCTATCCGCACGTCCATCCGGAGAGCCCGTCCATCGACCACGACATCGACGTCCTGAAGGCCAAGGTCGACGCCGGCGCCACGCGCGCGATCACCCAGTTCTTCTTCGACCTCGAGGGGTTCCTGCGGTTTATGGATCGGGTCCGGAAGGCCGGCGTGACGATCCCCATTTCGCCCGGCATCATGCCGGTGACCAACTTCAAGGGCCTCAAGAAGATGGCCGGGCCGATCGGCATCCAGCTGCCGGCCTGGCTCGGCAACCTGTTCGACGGGCTGGACAAGGATCCGGAGACGCGCCGTCTGCTGGCCTGCTCGGTGGCGACCGAGATGTGCGCGCGGCTGGCGGAAGAGGGCTTTTCCGACTTCCACTTCTACACCTTGAACCGCGCGGACCTTACCTATGCGATCTGCCGCGTGCTGGGCGTGCGGGAGCCGGAAACACCGAAGGAGGCCGCGGCATGAGCCGGGCGGAACGGATCGCGGCGCTGAAGGCCGCATCGAAGGAGCGCGTGCTGATCCTCGACGGGTCCTGGGGCGTAATGTTCCAGAAGCGCGGGCTGTCGGAGGCCGACTACCGCGGCGAGCGCTTCGCCGACTACGAGGGCCAGCTGAAGGGCAACAACGACATCCTGTGCCTGACGCGGCCGGACATCGTGGGCGAGCTGCACGACGCCTATTTCGCCGCTGGCGCCGACATCAGCGAGACCAACACCTTCTCGTCCACCTCGATCGGCCAGGGCGAGTACGCCCAGGAAGCCGCGGTGCGCGACATGAACCTGGCCGGGGCGCGGATCGCCCGCGAGGTCGCCGACCGCTGGACGGCCAAGGAGCCGTACAAGCCCCGCTTCGTGGCCGGGTCCATCGGCCCCTTGCCGGTGATGCTGTCGATGAGCTCGGACGTGAACGACCCCGGCGCGCGGAAGGTCAATTTCGAGCAGGTCTACCAAGCCTACCGCGAGCAGGTGCTGGCGCTGCACGACGGCGGCGTCGACCTGTTCCTGATCGAGACCATCACCGACACGCTGAACTGCAAGGCCGCGATCAAGGCGATCCTCGATCTGCAGGACGAGGGCTATGAGCCCCTGCCGATCTGGATCTCGGGCACCATCACCGACCGCTCGGGCCGCACGCTCAGCGGCCAGACGGTGGAGGCGTTCTGGAACTCGGTGCGCCACGCCAGGCCGTTCGCCGTCGGCCTGAACTGCGCGCTGGGCGCCGAGCTGATGCGCCCGCACATCGCCGA
Source organism: Phenylobacterium sp. (assembly GCF_036264965.1). Classification (GTDB taxonomy): domain Bacteria; phylum Pseudomonadota; class Alphaproteobacteria; order Caulobacterales; family Caulobacteraceae; genus Phenylobacterium. The sequence goes on along the minus strand of NZ_DATAPY010000120.1, from coordinate 1,990 downwards.
GCTCAGCCGCATCGCCGACACCTTGGTCTCGGCCTATCCCAACGCCGGCCTGCCCAACGCCATGGGCGAATATGACGAGACCCCGGACGAGACCGGCCACATGCTGCACGACTGGGCCGAGCAGGGGATCGTCAACATCCTGGGCGGCTGCTGCGGGACCACGCCGGACCACATCAAGCACGTGGCCGACGCGGTGCGGGGCCTCAGCCCCCGCCCGATCCCGGAGCGGCCGACGGCCATGCGGCTGGCGGGGCTGGAGCCGTTCGAGCTTGCCTAGTCCGCACAAAGTTCCCCTCCCCCTCGCGGGGAGGGGCTAGGGGTGGGGGCGCAAGCTGTGAGCGCGCCGTTCCTGCCCCGAAAAGCCTCGCCGACACCCCCACACCCAACCCTCTCCCCGCAAGGGGGAGAGGGCTTTGCACTCCGGACCACGATCTGAGCGAATGCCTCCCAAGATTTTCATCAACGTCGGCGAGCGGACCAACGTCACCGGTTCGGCCAAGTTCAGGAAGCTGATCGAGGACGGCGCCTATGGCGAGGCGCTCTCCGTGGCGCGCCAGCAGGTCGAGGCCGGCGCGCAGGTCATCGACATCAATATGGACGCCGGCCTGCTCGACTCCGTCGAGGCGATGAAGACCTACCTCAACCTCTTGGCCGCCGAGCCGGACATCGCCCGGGTGCCGGTGATGATCGACTCGTCGAAGTGGGAGGTGATCGAGGCGGGCCTGAAGTGCGTGCAGGGCAAGGCGATCGTCAACTCGATCTCCATGAAGGAGGGCGAGGCCAAGTTCATCGAACAGGCCCAGGCCTGCCTGCGCTATGGCGCGGCGGTCGTGGTGATGGCCTTCGACGAGGTAGGGCAGGCCGACACCGCGCAGCGCAAGATCGAGATCTGCACGCGGGCCTACAGGCTGCTCACCGAGCAGGTCGGGTTCCCGGCGGAAGACATCATCTTCGACCCGAACATCTTCGCGGTGGCGACGGGGATCGACGAGCACAACAACTATGCGGTCGACTTCATCGAGGCCTGCCGGGCGATCAAGGCGACCCTGCCGCACGCGCGGATCTCGGGCGGCGTCTCGAACGTCTCGTTCAGCTTCCGCGGCAACGAGCCGGTGCGGCGCGCGATCCACTCGGTGTTCCTCTACCACGCGATCGCGGCGGGCATGGACATGGGCATCGTCAACGCCGGCGAGCTGCCGGTCTATGACGACATCCCCGAAGAGCTGAAGGTCGCCGTCGAGGACGTCATCCAGAACCGGCCGCAGCGTGACCCGGTGCTCACCAACACCGAACGCCTGGTGGAGCTGGCGCCCAAGTACAAGGGCGGCAAGTCGGAGGCCAAGGGGCCGGACCTGACCTGGCGCGAGGGCAGTGTCCAGCAGCGGATCACCCACGCCCTGGTCAACGGCGTCACCGAATTCATCGAGGCCGATACGGAAGAAGCCCGCGCCCAGGCCGTCCGCCCGCTGCACGTCATCGAAGGCCCCTTGATGGACGGCATGAACGTGGTCGGCGACCTGTTCGGCTCGGGCAAGATGTTCCTGCCGCAGGTGGTCAAGTCGGCGCGGGTGATGAAGCAGGCCGTGGCCTATCTGATGCCGTTCATGGAGGCTGAGAAGGAGGGCAAGCCGCGCGAGGCGGCGGGCAAGATCCTGATGGCCACCGTCAAGGGCGACGTCCACGACATCGGCAAGAACATCGTGGGCGTGGTCCTGCAGTGCAACAACTACGAGGTGATCGACCTGGGCGTCATGGTCCCGGCCGACCGCATCCTGGACGAGGCCTCAGCGGTGGGCGCCGACATGGTGGGGCTCTCGGGCCTGATCACGCCCAGCCTGGACGAGATGGCCTATGTGGCCGGCGAGATGCAGCGGCGCGGCATGACCATCCCGCTCTTGATCGGCGGCGCCACGACCAGCAAGACCCACACGGCGGTGAAGATTGCTCCCCACTATAGCGAGCCCGTTGTGCACGTGCTTGACGCCAGCCG
>NZ_DATAPY010000119.1:0-45715 GCF_036264965.1 Phenylobacterium sp. | reverse complement strand
ATCGCCTGCGGGCCGGGTTATCCGGCCGGCGTCGTCGACCTCGACAAGTCGGCCTCCGAGAACGTCAAGGCCATGGCCAAGGCAAAGGGCGTCGAGCCCGGCGAGATCACCGTCTGCGTGCTCGACCGGCCGCGCCACGCCGAGATCATCTCATCGCTGCGCAGCGCCGGCGCCCGCGTGCACCTGATCACCGACGGCGACGTGGCCGGCGTCATGAACACCGCCGACCCGGAGACCGGCATCGATCTCTACGTCGGCCAGGGCGGCGCGCCGGAGGGCGTGCTGGCCTGCGCGGCGCTGAAGTGCGTCGGCGGCCAGTTCCAGGGCCGGCTGGTGTTCCGCAACGCCGACGAGCGCGCCCGCGCCGCCCGTGTCGGCATCACTGACCTCGACCGCAAGTACGACCTGCACGAGATGGTCCGCGCCGACGCCATCTTCGCCGCCACCGGCGTCACCGACGGCGCCCTGCTGGACGGCGTGAAGGTCGAAGGCGGCTTCGTCCACACCCACACCCTGGTGCTGAACTCGGCCACGCGCACCTCGCGCGAAGTGCGGATGAAGCGGCCGGTGTAGGGCGACGAAAAAGGGAGCGCCGCGTTTCCGCGACGCTCCCTTCGCAAGACTTTCCCGTTGACTATTCCGCGCCGGGCTTGGCCTTGGCGGCTGCGGCCTCCTGCTCCTGACGGCGGGCGCCGGCGAGGATGGCGGGGAGGGCGTAGTTGCCCTCGTGGCAGGCGTATTCGTAGACGATGCCGTGCAGCGGGGTGAAGTCGTACTCGCCGCCCCAGGGCTTGTCCCAGGTGTCCGGGTCCTCGACCTGGAACTGGTAGTTGATCCGGGTTGGCGAGACGCGGGTGAAGCGCTCGGTGACCTTCAGGTTCTTCCACGAGCCTATGAAGGCCTGGCCCTGCGGGATGTTGGTGGTCTCCACCACCAGGGTGGGGCCTTCGAAGTGGCCGATCGAGTCGCCCATCCACTGGCGCACCCCGTCGGTGCGATGGCCGCCCTTCAGGCGGACGATCCGCGCGTCGTGGATCAGCTCAACCTGGATCACCACCGCGTCCGGCGACTGCTGGATATAGTAGTTGTTGTTGTAATAGCCGTTGGCGAGCATCGGCGGGCCGGCGTTGGCGCCGAAGCCCATGATGCAGCGCTCGCCCAGCGAGCGGTTCTCGTAGCTGTCGTAGACGTCGCGGTAGCCGCGGCCACCCGCCGGGGCGCCCGTCTTGCGGGCCGGCGGCATGCCGTTGGGGGTGGTGATGATCGAGGAGCGGTACTCGCCGTTCACCTCCATCATGTGGTTGCCCGGATCGATCCAGAAGGTGTTGTAGCCGCCCACGTCGCCGCCGGCGGCCGCGAAGTCAGGCCGGATCTTGACGAGCTGCGCCTCGGGCGAGTTCGGGTCGGTGACGGCGCCAGGGCCCTTCTTCTGGTCGGTGGGCGCGTCGGCGGCGGCCAGGGCCGCGGCGAAGACCTTCTCCAGCGACGCGGCCTGCTCCTTTGGGACCACCAGCTTGTCCGTCAGCTTCGGATTGCGGGTCAGCGGCGTCATGGTCGCGTTCGACCAGTAACCGGAGAGGTCCGGCTGGCCCATGGCGTTCTTCGGCGCGACCCAGCCCTTCGGCGAAATCGTGGGATCGACCTCGGCGACCTTGGCGGGCGCACTCATCGCCGGTGCGGCGACGGCGGCCAGGCCAGCCGTGAAAAGCGCTGTTCCCAGCGCAAGGATGAGAGCGCGTCGCATGGCGTCAGTTTCCCTATGGTCGGAGTTCAACGAGACTCCCTGTCTCATAACATCGCTCGCGCCCGCCGCTCCGGCAAGCGCGATGACAGCTTCAATTGTAGACCGAACCGCATCGTCCGTCCGATTCTGACGCAGGAGGTGACTATCCAGTCCTGGCGACTCGTTGGTCCCGGGTCGATAGTGGAGCCTTCGCGGGCAGGAGCGGCAGTTGGCGGACGGCGGCGCCTCATTCGGCTATCTCGGCGTCACCCGCTCGCTCGGCGGGCGGCTGTGGCGTGAGCGGCCTGCGGATGCGGAGCTCGTACGCCGCCACCAGCTGAGCCACGGCCTTTCGGAGCCCTTGGCGCGGGCGCTCGCGGCGCGCGGCGTCGGCGCCGAACAGGCCGAGACCTATCTCAATCCGACCCTGAAGGCCCTGTTTCCGAATCCGTCGACCTTCACCGACATGGATAAGGCTGCCGAGATTTTGGTGGATGCGCTGGAGCGGAAGCGCCCCGCCGTGGTGTTCGCCGACTATGACGTGGACGGCGCGTCGTCGGCCGCCCAGCTGGTGCGCTGGTTCCGCGCCCTGGGCCATGACCTGCCGATCTACGTCCCGGACCGGATCCTCGAAGGCTATGGCCCGTCGCCCGCCGCCTTCCGCCGCCTGAAGGCCGAGGGCGCCGAACTGGTGATCACCGTCGACTGCGGGGCCGCGGCGCACGATGCCCTGGCCTGCGCCGCCGAGATCGGCCTGGAGGTGGTGGTGATCGACCACCACCTGATGCGCGGCGAGGAGATCCCGCAGATCGCGGCCCTGGTGAACCCCAACCGGCCGGACGACGTCTCCGGCCAGGGTCATCTGGCGGCGGCGGGCGTAACCTTCGTTCTGCTGGCGGCGCTGAACCGCGAGGCGCGCAAGCGCGGCCTGTTCGGCGCGCCTACTCAAGCCGGGCGGCCCGAGCCGGACCTGCGCCAATGGCTGGATCTGGCCGCCATGGGCGCGATCTGCGACGTCACCGAACTGCGCGGCTTCAACCGGGCGCTGGCCGCGCAGGGGCTGAAGGTGATGTCCGCCTGGCGAAATCCGGGCCTGAAGGCGCTGATGGACGTGGCCAAGGGGCAGGGGCCGGCCTCGGTGTTCCATGTGGGCTTCATCCTGGGACCGCGGATCAACGCCGGCGGGCGGATCGGCCGCGCGGATCTGGGCGCGCGTCTGCTGTCGACCGACGACCCGGCGGAGGCCGCCGCCCTGGCGCTTGAGCTCGACGGCCTCAACGCCTCGCGCAAGGAGGTGGAGCGCGAGGTGCAGGAGGCGGCGATCGCCCACATCGAGACCGAGAGCAACGCGCCGGAGGCGCCCATGCTGCTGGTCGCCGCCGACGGTTGGCACCCCGGCGTCATCGGCATCGTGGCCGGCCGCCTGCGCGAGAAATACCGCAAGCCCGTGGTGGTGGTGGGCGTCGACCGCGCCGCCAATGTCGGCAAGGGCTCCGGCCGCTCGCAGCCGGGCGTGAACCTCGGGCGCGCCGTGCAGGCCGCTTATGACGAGGGCCTGCTGCTGGCCGGCGGCGGTCACGCCATGGCCGCGGGCCTGTCCGTGCGGCCCGACACCATTCCGGAGCTGCGCGCCTTCCTCTGCGAGCGGCTGGCGGCGGAAACCGAGATCGCCGCCGCCGAGGATGCCTTGGAGATCGACGCCCTGGTCACCACGCGCGGCGCCGACCGCGCGCTGTGGCAGGACTTCCAGCGCATGGCGCCCTTTGGCCCCGGCAACGTCGAACCCAGCTTCGCCCTGGCCGACGCGCGGGTGGAGCGGCCTATGGCCCTGCGCGGCGGCCATGTTCGCTGCACCCTGACCGACAACTCCGGCGGCAGGCTGAAGGCGGTGGCCTGGCGTGTCGAGGGCTCCGAGGCCGGCCGCCGGCTGATGGCCGAAGGCGGCGCTGTGCATGTCGCGGGTCGTCTGAAGCCGGACGATTGGCAAGGCCGGCAAGGCGTCGAATTCGAGATCGAGGACGTCGCCGATCCGCGCAGGGCCTGACGGCAAAGCCACGGCCTTGCACCCCTAAGGGAAGGCGGATATAGAGCCGCCCTTCGCGTTACGCGGTCCCTTCGTCTATCGGTTAGGACGCCAGGTTTTCAACCTGGAGAGAGGGGTTCGACTCCCCTAGGGACTGCCACGCGGACTGCCCGAAACGGGCCTGAGTCGCGCCATGTCACGCGGATTCCCCCCACGCGTGCATTTTGGGCGTTGACTGGCGCTGTTTTACAAGAACACTGTTATAGTTGGCTCAGTCCGATTGTGGGATCGGAGAGTAATGGGCCGAGGGGCAGATGGCTGGTTACGAATTCGAGCATGTAGACGCCGCAGGCGAAGCCCTGCGCATCAGCGGTCGCGTCAAGTGGTTCGACGCCGGCAAGGGCTATGGCTTCATCGTCCCCGACGACCCGACCCAGACGGATTTGAAAGACGTCCTCCTGCACGTGACCAGCCTGCGCAGCTCCGGCCGTGAGCACGCGCTGGAAGGCTCCCTCATCACCTGCGACGTGGTGCGCCGCCCGAAGGGCTGGCAGGTGGCCGAGGTCGTGGAAATCGACGAGAGCGCGGCGCCGCCGCCGGCGGAGCGCAAGCCGCGCGACGGTGGCTTCCGCGGGGACCGGGAGTCCTTCCTGCGCGGCGACTTCGCCAACCGTGCGCCGCCGCGGCGCCCGCCGGAGGCCTGCGGGCCGCTGGAGCGCGCCAAGGTGAAATGGTTCAACCGCACCAAGGGCTACGGCTTCGTCGTGCGCGACAACGAGCCGGGCGATATCTTCGTGCACATCGAGACCCTGCGCCGTTCGGGCATGGAAGACCTGCAGCCGGGCGACGACGTGATGGTGCGCTTCGCCGAGGGCCCCAAGGGGCTGGTGGTCGCCGAGATCGAGACCTCGCACCTCGACTGATACCGTGAGAACGCCGGCCTTGCCTGCGGTGGATGGCTGCCCGTAAGGATGGCTGCGTCCCAGCCTTGCGGAGTTGCGCGTGCCTGATCTGTTCCGCCGCCTGCTCCGAGTGCTCCTCAGCCTAGGCGCGGCGATCGTCCTGGCGGGTCCCGCCGCCGCGGCCGTGCCTGTCGACGGTTTCAAGATCGTCCACGTCTATCCGCACGATGTGGGCGCCTTCACCGAGGGCCTCTTCTACCTGCGCGGCGACCTCTACGAGAGCACCGGCATCCCCGGCCAGTCGACCATCCGGCGGGTGCGGTTGAGCGATGGCCAGGTCCTGCAGTCGCAGGCGATCGCGCCCAACATGTTCGGCGAGGGCATCGTCAACTGGGGCTCGGAGATCGTCAGCCTGACCTGGCAGGACCAGACCGGCTTTCGCTGGGACCTGAAGACCTTAGCGAAGAAGTCCACATTCCACTATCCGGGCGAAGGCTGGGCGCTGACCCAGGATGGCGTCCACCTGATCATGAGCGACGGAACGCCCGCCTTGCGGATCCTGGATCCCGCCACCTTCAAGGAGCTACGCCGCTTGTCGGTGACGGCCGATGGGCGGCCGGTGGCCAATCTGAACGAGCTGGAGTGGGTCAAGGGCGAGGTGCTGGCCAACATCTGGCAGACCAACCGCATCGCCCGCATCGATCCGGCCAGCGGCAAGGTGAAGGCCTGGATCGACCTGACCGGCCTGCCGGAGACGGCAGGCGCCGGCAATCCGGACGCGGTGCTGAACGGCATCGCCTATGACCGCGAGCACGACCGGCTGTTCGTCACCGGCAAGTACTGGCCGCACCTCTACGAGATTCGGCTGGTCCCGCCGAAGGCGTCGGCCCATTGAGCCGGCCCGAAGACGAGGAGCCCGCGCCGGCGCCGCCGGAGGGCTATGCGCCGTCGGAGGGGCGCGGCGGCTTTTCGACCCTGAACGGCCCCTATTTCCATCGCCCCGGCGACGGTCCGCTGGTCGAGCAGTGCTTCTACGCCGTCAAACGGCACGCCAACGGCGTGGGCCTGGTCCACGGCGGCATGCTCTCGGCCTTCATGGACGGGGTGCTGGCCAGCGCGGTCTGGCGTGGGACGGGCGCGCGGGCGGTGACCATCCATCTGTCGATCGATTTCCTGCACATGGCGCGGGTCGGCGAGTGGGTGATGGGCGAGGCGCGGCTGACGCGGGCCACCCGCGATGTCGCCTTCGCCGAGGGCCGCGCCTATGTGAGCGGCCACGACGTGGTGCGCTGCTCGGGCATCTTCAAGCTGATGAACCTCGACCGTTGAGGCGGCGCTTCTGGTCCGCCCGGCGCCTAAGTCGGCCGCATCCGTTGCCGAAAGGGCAAAACGCTTATATCGCAACACCGCCGGCGTCCTCGGGGCGTAGCGCAGCCTGGTAGCGCATCTGCTTTGGGAGCAGAGGGTCGGGAGTTCGAATCTCTCCGCCCCGACCATCGCCGGCAAAGGAAACTCGAGGTCGTCCATGCTCGCCCGTATCTTCCGCCCGTCCAAGACCGCGATGCAGTCGGGCAAGGCCAAGGCCGCCGAATGGGTGCTGGAGTTCGAACCGACGGACGCCAGACGGCAGGATCCGTTGATGGGCTGGACCCAGACCGGCGATACCGAGGCTCAGGTGCGACTGGCCTTCGAGACGAAGGACGAAGCGGTGCGCTACGCCGACCAGCACGGCATCGCCTTCCAGCTGATCGATCCGAAGCCTGCGAAACGGATCATCAAGGCCTATGCCGACAACTTCGCCTTCGGCCGCAAGGTCCCGTGGACGCACTGACGCTGGCTTCAGCGCCCTTAGCTCAACCGGATAGAGCACTCGCCTTCTAAGCGAGCGGTTGCAGGTTCGAGTCCTGCAGGGCGCGCCAGCGGCTATTTCTGCGCAGGCCTATCCTCGGCGCAGGCCTTCGAGACCGCCGAGTTCACCCCAAAAGCGGTCGGCGTCGGCGGATTATTGCCGCCGAGACTCTCGACCAGCTGGTCGTTGACCCACTGCGTGCGGACGGCCTGCATTTTCCACTGGGCGCAGAAGGCCTTGAGCTGCTGGGGGTAGTGCTCCTTCAGCTCCGCCACGACGACGGCGATGCATTCCTTGTCACGCGACGAACAGGTCTTCTTTGGTAGGCCCTCCACAACGATACCGCTCACGGTGGGCGCAGCCGGCGCGGGCTTGGCCGCCGCCGCTGCCGCCGTGGCCACGGCGGTTGTCGGCGCAGGATCGGGCGTCGGCTGGGCTAGGGTGGGGCTCGCCAGCAGAACCGCAGAGATCAGCAGTCCGAAGGTTGGTTTCGACATGTTGCCTCCAGAGCCTGGCCTATAGCGCGAAAATCAGACGTAGGGATTTCGCTCTGTGTCCATCGTTACGACCCAGTCGGCGCGGCCCGGCATCTCGGCCAGGATCCAGCGGGTCAGCCGCTCGTAGTGGGATACGAACCGGGTGACCTCTTCGGGGGTCATTCCTCCGCCGCCCTTGGCCCTCAACTTGGCTTCCTGCTCCTCGCGCCAGCCGGCCACCACCTCGAAGCTGGGCGCCTGTAGCAGGATCAGGTCGTGCAGGCGGCCGAACAGGGTCTGATAGGGGCCGTCGAGCTGGTCGTTGACGTAGGTGCGCCAGACCGCCTCGGGGTCTTCGTCGCGCTCCAGGTCGTTGACCGGCGTCGCCAGCGCGGCGCGGCCCTGGCTCAAGGCGCCGACGCACCAGCCTTCCAGGATGATCACGTCCACGGGCGAGGCGACGGTGGCCCAGGTCGACCGTGGCGCGCGGTTGTCCGTGGCCTTGTCGAAGCGCGGCAAGACCGCCTTGCCCTTGCTGCGCAGCTGGTCGATCGCCGCGCCCGCCATGCCCACGTCGTGGGTGCCGGGCGGTCCGCGGGTGGCCAGCAGGGGATGCACCTCGCGCGCCAGGCGCTGGCGCGCCTCATACGTCAGGTAGAAGTCGTCGAGGGAAAGGGCGACGGCGCGCTGGCCGCGGTCTTCGAGCAGGGCGACCGTGTATTTGGCGATGGTGCTCTTGCCGGACCCCTGGGCGCCGCAAAGCCCGATCACCGCGCAGCGCTTGCGGTCGATCCGGCGGCGGTGCGCGCGGGCGGCCAGCGGCTCGCAGACCAGCTCGGCCGTGCGGTGGAACGAGTCCGGAAGGCCTTCTTCGATGATGAATCGGTCGAGGGTGGCGTTGCTCATTGGCTTGCCGCGGCATAGGCGGCAAATCCGCGCTCGAGGTCGGCGATCAGATCGCCGGGGTCCTCCAGGCCGATGTGCAGGCGGATCAGCGGCCCGCCATAGTCCGGGTGGAAGCTGCGGACCCTCAGTTGCGGGTCGCAGGAGATCGCCAGGCTCTCAAATCCGCCCCAGGAGAAGCCGAGGCCAAACAGAGTGAGCGCATCAAGGAAGGCGTTCACCGCCGGCGCCGGAGCGGGGTGGAGCGAAAAGGCGAAGAGACCTGAAGTCCCGGCGAAGTCGCGGGCCCAGAGCGCGTGGTCCGGCGCGCCAGACAGGGCCGGGTGGAAGACTTGCACGACCTGAGGCCGCTGCTTGAGCCAGGCGGCGACAGCCACGCCGCTCTCCCCATGCCGCGCCAGTCGCGTCGGCAGGGTCCGCAAGCCCCGCAGCATCTGGTAGGCGTCCTCGCCGGTGACCGCCCAGCCGAGGTTGATGATCCCGTCGTCCATGGCGCGGACCAGCTTGGGGTCGTTGACCGCGACCGAGCCCATGAAGACGTCGGAATGGCCGCCGACGTACTTGGTCAGGGCCTGCACCGAGATATCCACGCCCAGGTCCAGCGGCCGCATCAGATAGCCGGCGCCCCAGGTATTGTCGGCGACCGTCAGGATGTTACGGGCGCGGGCCAGTTCGGCGACGCGGCCGAGGTCCTGCATCTCGAAGCTGAGCGAGCCGGGCGATTCCATCAGGATCAGCCGCGTCGCCTCCGACGCGTCGCCGACGAGCTCTTCGGGCGGCCGGCGCGGATCGAAATAGCGCACCTTGATCCCGAACCGCTTCAACACCTGGTCGCAGAACCGCCGCGTGGGCTTGTAGATCACGTCAGTGACCAGCACCTCGTCGCCGGCCTTGAGTACGGCCAGCAGCGCGCCCGTCAGAGCCGAGAGGCCGGACGGATAGAGCGTGACCGCCCGGGCGTTCTCCAGCTCGGCCAGGGCCGCCTGCAGGGCGAACTGGGCGGACAGGCCCTGTCGACCATAGGTGAGTTGGCTCGCGTCGTCATAAAGGCTGGCGGCGTCGGGCAGCAGGATGGTCGAGCCCTTCTGCACCGGCGGCCCTACGGTCTTGGCCGCCAGGCCCGCGCCATGGCCGATGTGGATCAGGCGGGTTTCGGGCTTGAGATCGGAGGACGGCCGGCCGGACTTCGAGGGCATACGGGTTGCGGGGCCTAGGCTAGCGGGCGACAGTGCCCGGCGCACTTAGAGCCGCAGGGGTGGCTCGATCAAGGAGCACGGATGATCCGGCGGCTGGCCGCGGCGGGGCTTGCGATCCTGACCTTGAGCGCCTGCGACGGCGGCTCGAAGCCGGCGGCGACGCCGACCCCGGTCCTGAAGGGGGCCGATGTGGTGGGCGTCCAGTACAAGGCCACGCCCAGCAAGGTGCTGAACGCGGTGCGCAAGCGCGGTTATGTGGCCTGTGGCGTCAACCCGGGCCTGCCGGGCTTCGCCTTCCCCGATTTCCGGGGCGAGTGGCGGGGCTTCGACGTCGATATCTGCCGGGCGGTGGCGGCCGCGGTGCTGGGCGACGCCGACAAGGTCCATTTCACCGCGATCAGCGCCCAGGACCGCTTCAGCGCCCTGCAGAAGGGCCAGATCGACCTTTTGTCCCGGAACACCTCCTGGTCGTTCTCGCGCGATGCCGGCTTGGGCCTCGACTTCGCGGCGACGACTTATTTCGACGGCCAAGGGTTCCTGGCCCCCAAGGCGTTGGGGCTCACGAGCGCGCAGGAGCTCTCGGGCGCGCGGATCTGCGTCCAGGCCGGCACCGCCAGCCAGGACAATCTCAACGACTTCTTCCGGGCCCGCGGCCTCAGCTACAAGGCCGTGGTGGTGGCGTCGGAGGCCGAGGCCCGGCGGCTCTACGAGAACGACGGCTGCGACGTCTTCACCGCCGACATCTCCGCGCTCGCCGGCTCGCGCTCGGTGCTGAGCAACCCCAATGCCCATGTCATCCTGCCCGACGTGATCTCCAAGGAGCCGCTGGGCCCGGTCGTGCGCCAGAACGATCCTGTGTGGGCCGACATTGTGCGCTGGACGGTCTACGCCACCATCCTGGGCGAAGAGCTGGGTCTGACCTCAAAGACCGTGGTCCAGGCCCGCGAGACCGCCTCAGACCCCCAGACGCGCCGCCTGCTGGGTCTGGATGGCGACTACGGGGCCTTGCTGGGCCTCAACAAGGACTGGGCCTTCCAGGTGATCCGCCAGGTGGGCGCCTATCACGAGATCTTCCGGCGCGACATCGGCTCGGATTCGTCGCTAAAGCTGGACCGGGGTCTGAATGCGCTCTGGAACGCGCCGAAACCCGGCCTGCTCTACGCGCCACCGTTCCGATAGAAGGGCGTTCCGTCAGGCGCCGGTGGCAATGGGCGTGTCTGCGCGGCCGCCCCATTCGGTCCAGGAGCCGTCGTAGACCGCCACGTCATCACGCCCCAGGCGGGCGAGCGCCAGGGCCAGCAGGGCGGCGCTGACGCCGGAGCCGCAGGTGGTGACGATCGGTGCGTCGAGATCGACGCCGGCAGCCTGAAAGGCCGCGCGAAGCGCCTCCCCATCCTTCATCGTGCCATCCGGGTTGATCAGGCCGCCCCAGGGGACGTTCAGCGCGCCGGGCATGTGGCCGCTGCGCAGGCCCGCACGGGGTTCGGGGACTTCGCCCGTGAAACGTCCGGTGGCGCGGGCGTCGACCAGCTGCGCGGCATGGCTTTGGACAAGGCCCTTCACCGTCTCGACGTCGACCACCAGGCTGGGGTCGAAAGCGGGCTCGATGGTGGTCGCGGCCGGCTGGGGCAGGGCGCTTTCGGTCGGCCGGCCTTCCGCGATCCACGTCTTCAGGCCGCCGTCGAGGACGAAGACCTCAGGGAAACCCATGGTCCTGAGCGTCCACCAAACGCGCGGCGCGGAGAAGATGCCCTGGCCGTCATAGACCACGGTGATCAGGTCGCGGCGCAGGCCGAGCGCGCCCGCGGCCGCTGCGAAGGCGACATCGCTCGGCAGCATGTGGGGCAGGTTGACGGAATGGTCGGATATCTCGTCGATATCGAAGAACACCGCGTCGGGGATGTGACCGGCGGCGTAGGCCTCGCGGCCCGTCTTGCCCTCGCCGGGCATGAACCATGTGGCGTCGACGATCGCGATGTCGGCGGAGCCCAGGCGCTCGGCCAGCCAGGCGGTGGAGACCAGGGGATCGCTGCTCATAACATCCACGGCGGCGTCGGCAGGCCGTGCTCCTTGAGGAACTCGGGGTTGAAGACCTTGGACTGATACCGCTGCCCGCCGTCGCAGAGCACGGTGACGATGGTCCTGCCGGGGCCGAGGTCCTTCGCCAGGCGGATGGCGCCGGCGACATTGATCCCCGTCGAGCCACCCATCAGTAGGCCCTCGTGCTCCAAGAGGTCGTAGAGCACCGGCAACAGCTCGCTGTCGGGAATGCGGTAGGCGTTGTCGATGGCCAGACCTTCCAGGTTGGCGGTGATCCGGCCCTGGCCGATGCCTTCGGTGATCGACGTCCCTTCAGCCTTCAACTCGCCGGTGGTGTAGTAGTTGTAGAGGGCCGATCCGTCGGGATCGGCAAGCCCGATGGCGACGTCCGGCTTTTGAGCACGCAGGGCCTGGGCGACGCCGGCCAGAGTGCCGCCGGAGCCAATCGCACAGATGAAGCCGTCGATCTTGCCGCCGGTCTGGGCCCAGATCTCGGGGCCGGTGCCCCGGGCGTGGGCTTCGCGGTTGGCGACATTGTCGAACTGGTTGGCCCAGAGCGCGCCGGCCGGCTCTTCCGCGTTAAGTTGCTCCGCTAACCTGTGGGACACTTTCACATAATTCATCTCGTTGGCGTAGGGGACCGGGTCGACTTCCACCAGTTCGGCGCCGAGGAGGCGGACAGCGTCCTTCTTCTCCTGGCTCTGGTTGCGGGGGATGACGATGGTGCATCTGTAGCCGAGCGCCTTGGCGACCATGGCCAGGCCGATGCCGGTATTGCCCGCAGTGCCCTCCACGATGCGTCCGCCCGGCCGGATCAAGCCCTTGGCCTCGGCGTCGCGCACCATGAAGAGCGCCGCACGGTCCTTGACCGATTGCCCCGGGTTCATGAACTCGGCCTTGCCGAGGATTTCACAGCCGGTCAGGTCGCTCGCGCGATTGAGCCGGATCAACGGGGTGTTCCCGATGGTGTCGAGGACGCTTCGCGCAGGAGTCATCGCCGCTACTTAAGGGCAGCTTGGCGATAGCAGAAGGGGGCGCCTTACGCTTTGGCGAGTGCGAGCTGGACGACGCTGGTCCGCTCGGTGCGGAAACCCGCCTCGCAATAGCTCAGGTAGAACTTCCAGAGCTTGCGGAAGCGCTCGTCGAAGCCCAGCGGGCGGATGTCGTTCCAGGCCGCGTCGAAGCGCCGGTGCCACTCGGCCAGTGTGTCGGCGTAGTCACGGCCGAAGCGGTCGACGGCGGTCCAGACGAGGCCGGCCTTGTCGGTGACCTTCCGCAGACGTTCCTCCGACGGCAACATGCCGCCCGGGAAGACGTACTTCTGGATGAAGTCCGCGCGGCTGCGGTACTGGTCGAAGTACTGGTCCTTGATGGTGATGATCTGCAGGCCGGCGCGGCCGCCGGGGGCCAGGCTGTCGCGGATCTTGCCGAAATAGGCCGGCCAGTAGCGTTCGCCCACCGCCTCTAACATCTCGATGGAGGCCACGCGGTCGAAACGGCCGTCGACGTCGCGGTAGTCGACCAGCTTGATGTCGGCCTTCTCGTTCAGGCCAGCGTCGAAGATCCGCTGCTTGGCGAAGGCGTACTGTTCCTCGGAGATGGTGATGGCGGTGACCTGGGCGCCGACCTCACGGGCGGCGAACTCGGCGAAACCGCCCCAGCCGCAGCCGATCTCCAGAACGCTCTGGCCAGACTGGAGGCCCATGGTCTGCGACAGGGCCCGGTACTTGGCGATCTGGGCGTCGGACAGCGCCTGGCCCGGACGTTGATAGCGGGCCGACGAATAGGTCATCGTCGGGTCTAGCCAGCGTTGGTAGAAGGCGTTCCCCAGGTCGTAGTGGGCGTGGATGTTCTTCTTCGATCCGCGCCGCGTATTGCCGCGCAGGGCGTGTCGGATGCGGTTCATCGTCCACACCACGGGATTGCCCATGGTCACATGGTGCACGCGGTCCCAGTTGGCCGCGAAGACGTAGAGCAGGTCCGGCAGGTCCGGCGTGTCGAATTCGCCGGCCATGTAGGCCTCGGCGAAACCGATGTCGCCGGCGGCCACAGCTCGGCGGATGAACCGGAAATCGCGGATGACGATCTTGGCGTCCGGACCGGGCTCGCAGCCCGGAATGTACAGCTCTTCGCCCGATGGCATGACGAAGGTCACCGAGCCGATCACGAAGTTGCGGGCGATCAGCCGGACCGCGGCCTTGAAGACGGCGGGGGCACCGCGAAGTTGCGGCAGGCGGCGGAAGGCCCGCCGATCGCGGGCGAGCGCCGCCAGAGAAGAACTCTGGGCCAGGCTCATGTTCGCATCCCTCAAACGCTTACGCCGAAAAACATACCACCGCTCTCTACTGACGCCAGAGCCCCCGGGACGCCTTAAGGATACGCCGCAACGCGCCGGTGAGACGCGGGTAGTTGTCGATTCGAGGCTTGTGAAGGCCCGCGGCGCGCGCCACTTAGCGCCCGACCCACCGGACCTCTAAGGGAAAGCCATGGCCGTCTTGACGCTGGAACGCTGGAACCTCGCCATCGGCGACGGCCAGGCCCTGGTGGTGCTCGCGGGGCTGAACGTCCTGGAGGACGAGGGTCTGGCGCTGGAAACCGCGCGGCACCTGAAGGGCGTCTGCGCGGACCTGGGCCTACCCTATGTTTTCAAGGCGAGCTTCGACAAGGCCAACCGCTCCTCGATCCACTCCTACCGCGGCCCCGGCCTGGAGAAGGGCCTGCGCATGCTGGAAAAGGTGAAGGGCGAATTCGGCGTGCCGATCGTCACCGACGTGCATGAGATCGATCAGGCCGAGCCCGTGGCCGCCGTGGCTGACATCGTCCAGATCCCGGCCTTCCTCTGCCGCCAGACCGACCTGGTGATCGCCACCGCCAAGGCCACGCTGGCGGCCGGCGGCCTGTTGCACGTGAAGAAGGGCCAGTTCCTGGCGCCCTGGGACTGCAAGAACATCCTCGACAAGATCCGCGAGGCGACCGGCGCCGACTTCACCATCCTGTGCGAGCGCGGCGTCTCGTTCGGCTACAACAACCTGGTGGTCGACATGCTGGGCATCCACGAGATGAAGGAGCTGGGCGCACCGGTGACCATCGACGCCACCCACGCCGTCCAGCTGCCGGGCGCCGATCCGCGCAGCAATTCCGCCTCGACCGGTGGGCGGCGCTTCGGCGTGCCGGTGCTGGCCAAGGCGGCGGTGGCCGCTGGGGCGGACGGCGTCTTCCTGGAATTCCATCCGGAGCCGGACAAGGCGCTCTGCGACGGGCCGAGCTGCCTGCCGCTGGCGGGCGCCGCCGAACTGCTGGCGACGCTGAAGGTCCTCCACGCCGCAGTGCAGCCGGCTTGACCCCGCAGCCAACGCGCCGCACACCCTGACGCCCATGGATCTCTCAGCGCTCCAGCACCTTCTGGGCCTGGCGCCCGGCCGGCGCGTCGCCTGCGTGGGCGACCTGATGGTCGACCGCTTCGTCTATGGCGATGTGAGCCGGGTTTCGCCCGAAGCGCCGGTGCCGGTGCTGGCCCGCACCCGCGAGCTGATGATGCTGGGCGCCTCCGGCAACGTCGCGCGCAACGTGGCGGCGCTCGGCGGCGAGGTCTCGCTGGTCGGCCTGATCGGCAACGACGGTGACGGCAAGGAGGCGCTGCGCCTGGTCGAGGGCGAACCCGGCGTCGAGGGCTATCTGGTGACCGACGCGGAGCGGCCGACCACGCTGAAGACCCGCTTCGTGTCCGGCGGCCAGCAGCTGTTGCGCGTCGACCTCGAGACCAGCCGCGCGGTGACCGGCGAGGTCGAGCAGCGCCTGGTGCGCACCATCCGCGACGCGGCGAAGGACGCCGGCGCGATCCTCTTGTCCGACTACGGCAAGGGTGTGGTCACCGAGGCGGTGATCGCCGCCTGCCGCGAGGCGGCGCTGGAGAGCGGCGGCAAGCTGGTGGTGGACTCCAAGGCCCGTTCCTTCGCCCGCTACGGCGCGGTGGACATGATCAAGCCCAACGCCGCTGAGCTGGGCCACGCCACCGACATGCCGACGGAGACTGACGATCAGGTCGCCGCGGCCCTGCTGCGCGCCCTGGAGCTTTGGGAAGCCAAGGCGATCCTGGTCACCCGCGCATCCAAGGGCATCTCCCTGGCCGTCCGCGGCGAGCCGGTGCGCCATTTCCCGACCGCCGCGCGCGAGGTGTTCGACGCCTCTGGCGCCGGTGACACGACACTGGCCGCCCTGGGCCTGGCGCTGGCCGCTGACGTGGCCATTGAAGACGCCATCGCCTTCGCCCAGCTGGCGTCCGGCGTCGCCGTGGGCAAGGTGGGCACGGCGACGGTGTCGCCAGAAGAATTGGTGGAGGCGGCGCTGTCGGCCCACATGGCCCCCGCCGAGGCCAAGGTCGCCACGGCCCAGCGCATGGCCGACGAGGTGGCGCGCTGGAAGGCCAGGGGACTGAAGGTGGGTTTCACCAACGGCTGTTTTGACATCCTGCATAAGGGCCACGTCGCCTATCTGGCCCAGGCGCGGGCCTGGTGCGACCGGTTGATCGTGGGCCTGAACGCCGATGACAGCGTGCGCCGGTTGAAGGGCGACGGCCGGCCGGTCAACGACCTGGAGAGCCGCGCCCTGGTCCTGGCGGGCCTGGGCTCCGTCGATCTGGTGGTTCCGTTCGAGGAAGATACGCCGATCAAGCTGATCGAAGCCGCCCGGCCGGATGTTCTGGTGAAGGGCGCCGACTACGCCGAGAGCGAGGTCGTGGGCCACGAGCTGGTCAAAGGCTGGGGCGGCGAGGTGAGGCTGGCGCAGATCGTCGAGGGCTATTCCACCACCGCGGCCATCGCGCGGATGTCCAAGCAGGGGACGGCATGACCCAGCGGCGCATCGCCTTCGTCACCGGCGGAGCCGGCTTCATCGGCTCGAACATCGCCGCCAAGCTGGCGGAGGACCGCGATCTGGACGTGGTGGTCTGCGACCGCTTGCGCGAGGCCGAACTCGGCAAGTGGAAGAACATCGCCAAGCACCCGATCGGCGACTTCGTCGCGCCGGAGGACATGTTCGACTGGCTGGAGAAGCGCTGGCGCGACGTCGAAGTGGTGGTCCACATGGCGGCGGTCTCGACGACCATGGAGCCGGACGCCGACAAGATCGTCCACTCCAACTTCACGCTGAGCCGCGACCTCTTCCGCTGGTGCGCCGACCGCCAGCGCCGACTGATCTACGCCTCCTCGGCGGCGACCTACGGCGACGGCGGCCAGGGCTTCGACGACGACAACAGCTATGAGGCCCTTACCGCGCTTCGGCCCCTGAACACCTATGGCTGGTCGAAGGCGCTGTTCGATATCTTCGCGGCGCGCCAGGCGGCGCGCGACTACGCCCCGCCGCAGTGGGTCGGCCTGAAGTTCTTCAACGTTTACGGGCCGAACGAAGAGCATAAGCGGTCGATGAAGTCGGTGGCCTCGCAGATCTGGCCGCATGTGCGCGACGGGCACGGCGTGCAGCTCTTCAAGAGCTATCGGCCGGACGTGCCGGACGGCGGCCAGCAGCGCGATTTCGTCTATGTCCGCGACGCCGCCGACGTCACCGAGTGGCTGACCCGCAATCCGCAGGTGAACGGCATCTTCAACCTGGGCTCCGGCGTGGCGCGCAGCTTCGAAGACATGGCGCGCGCGGTGTTCACCGCGGCGGGCAAGCCGGCGCAGATCGACTACACGCCCATGCCGCCGATGATCCGCGACAAGTACCAGTACTTCACCCAGGCCAAGATGGATCGGCTGAAGGCCGCGGGCTACGACAGGCCGCTGACGCCGCTGGAGGAGGGAATCGGCGATTACGTCCGCACCTACCTCAGCCAGCCGGACCCGTACCGCTAGCCATGAGCGGGGACCGGCCGCGCCAGAGGCGATGGCTGGTGGGCAGCCTGGCGGTCATCGTCGCCCTGCTCGCGCTCGCCGTGCTGGCGTTCCGCGGCGACCTGATCCGCTACGCGCTGGACCCCAAGACGCCGTTCCAGACCTATCGCCCACCGGCGGCGCCGGACTACGCCGAGCGCAAGGCCTGGTACCTGCTCTCGACCGGCGCCGGGACGCCCGCCGCCGAGGAGCCCCCGGCGGACGTGTTCTTCGTCGCGCCGACCACCTTCGAGGGCGGGCGGCAATGGAACGAGCCGATCGGCGACGCGAAGGCCGAACGCATCTTCCGCCGGGTGATGGCGCCCAACTACGCCGGACCGTTCGCGCGGATCGGCCGGATCTTCGCGCCACGCTACCGGCAGGCCGGCCTCTACAGCCTCCTGACCCTGCGCGATGACGCCAAGGATGCGCGGCGCTTCGCCTACGGCGACGTGGCGACGGCCTTCCGTTATTGGCGCGACCATGATGGCGGGCAGCGGCCGTTCATCGTCGTTGGTGTCGAGCAGGGCGGAACGCTCGCCGCCCGACTCGTGGCCGAAGAGATCGCGCCCAACGCGGCGCTGCGCGCGCGCCTGGCCGGCGCCTATCTGATCGAGACGGTAGTTCCCGCCACCCATCCGGCGTTGGCGCCCTGCGCGCGGCGCGAGGAGGCCGGGTGCCTTGCCGCCTGGGCGAGCGTGCCATCCAGCGAGATCGACCGCGGCAAGATCCTGCTGGCCCGCGCCCTGGTCTGGGACGCCGGCGGCGATCTGGTGAACCTCCAGGGCCCGGCGCTCTGTTTCAACCCGATCCTGGGCGCCACCACCGACGAACCGGCGCCGGCCCGGATGCACGCCGGGGCCGCTAACGCCACGGGACTGGAGTGGGGCGCGCGGCCGGCCTTCCTGGCGCGACAGGTCTCGGCGCAGTGCGACGGCGGCGTGCTGCGGGTTTCCTCCCCGAAATCGGCCTCGCTGAAGACCGCCGGTTCGTGGACCGAGGAGCGCATGGTCCCTGGGTTCAACCTCTTCTACGCCGACCTGGAGAACGACGCGCGCGCCCGGCTGGCGGCCTTGACCCGCCGCTGAGCCTGCCGCGGCAAGCGGATGGTGAAGGTGCGCGGTTAGCCGAAGTCGAGCTCGGGGCGCACCTCGATCGTACCGTGCCGGGCCATCGGGATGCCCGCGGCGATCCGCTTAGCCTCCTCGATGTCCGCCGCCTCAATGAAGATGAAGCCGCAGAGGACTTCCTTAGTCTCGGCGAACGGGCCGTCGCCGATCAGCACGCCGCCGCCTCGGACGCGGATCGTGCTGGCTGTGTTCACGCCCTGCAGGGCCGAGGCGGCGAGGAACTGGCCATGGGCCTGGAGCTCTTGGTCGTAGGCGAGGGAGTCGCGGTCCAGCGCCCTCCTCTCCTCGGGGCTTAGGCCGGAAAGCGCGCCGGGCTCGGCGTAGACGAGGCAGATAAATTTCATGAGCTGGGCTCCTTTGGCTTGGGCTCGGCCCTAGGTCGAACGGACGCGCGTCGATCCGACACTTCAGGCTAGCCGGCGTCGCGCAGGCCGAGTCCCGCCTTCCAGTCGAACAGCTCCTGCAGCACGCGCAGAGCTTTGCCGCGATCGCTTGTCAGCTCCGGATCGCGTCCTACGATCAGCCGCGCGTCGTCGCCGGCAGCGGCGATCAGGTCACGGTGAGGGCCCAGCACGTCGGCGAAGACGTAGTCAGGGAAGCCGGACTGCTTGAGGCCCAGCGCATCGCCGCCGCCGCGCAGTTCCAGGTCGGTCTCCGCGATCTGGAAGCCGTCATCGGTGCGCCGCAGGATATCGAGCCGTTTCTGGGCGGTCTCCGACAGCGGCGGGTCGTAGAGAAGGACGCAGGAACTCTCGCGCCGTCCGCGCCCGACCCGGCCGCGCAGCTGATGCAGCTGCGCCAGGCCGAAGCGCTCGGCCTGCTCGATGATCATGATGGTGGCGTTGGGGACGTTGACACCCACCTCGACCACTGTGGTGGCGACCAGCACCGACAGCTTGCCGTCGGCGAACTCGGCCATCACCGCGTCCTTGGCGGCGGGCGTGAGTTTGCCATGGATCAGGCCGACGCTGGGACCGATGGTCTCCTTCAGCTCGGCGGCGCGGGTCTCGGCAGCCTTCAGGTCGATGAGCTCGGACTCCGAGACCAGCGGGCAGATCCAGAACGCCTGGGCGCCGCCCTTCACCGCCTCGCGTAGTCGGGCCTCGACCTCGCCGATGCGGGTCATGGGCGCGGCGCGGGTGGCGACGGGCGTGCGGCCGGGCGGTTTCTCATCGATGCGGCTGACGTCGAGGTCGCCGTACATGGTGAGTTCGAGGGTCCGGGGGATCGGCGTGGCGGACATGGCCAGCAAGTGGACGGCCTGGCCCTTGGTCTGCAACCGCTGGCGCTCGCTGACCCCGAAGCGGTGCTGCTCGTCGATCACGGCGAACTCCAGCCGCTCGAAAGCCACGTCGTCCTGGAAGAGGGCGTGGGTGCCGACGGCGACCTTGGCGGCGCCCGAGTGCAAGGCGCGCAGCTTCTCCGCGCGGCCCGCGCCCTTGTCGCGGCCGGTCAGCAGGATCACGCCGATCCCATGGGCGGTGAGGGGACCCGAGATCGTCTCGTAGTGCTGACGGGCCAGGATCTCGGTGGGCGCCATCAGCGCGCTCTGGCCGCCGGCCGCAGCGACGTCGGCCATGGCGCACATGGCCACCACCGTCTTGCCGGAGCCCACGTCGCCCTGGATCAGGCGGCTCATCCGTTCGCCGGCGGCGAGGTCGGCGCGGATTTCGGCCAACGCCCGGTTCTGCGCGCCGGTGAAGGCGAAGGGCAGGTCGGCGCGGATCTTGTCGGCGGCGGCGCTGGCGGGGATGCGCGCGGCCGGCTCCTTGCGCCGCTCGGCCTTGCGTTGGGCCATGGCCAGCTGTTGGGCCAGCAGCTCGTCATAGGCCAGGCGGCGCAGGTGAGGCGCCGTGGGCGAAAGGTCGGCCTCACTTTCCGGGCTGTGCAGACGTGTCAGCGCCGCGCGCCAGGCGGGGAAGCGCTCCCGAGCGAACCAGGCAGGGTCCTGCCATTCCGGCAGCTCCGGCGTGCGCTCCAGGGCCTCCAGGGCGAAGGTCCGCACCCGGCGCGCCGGTAGGCCCTCGGTGGCCGGATAGATCGCCTCCAACTCGGGGATCTCGTCGCGTTTGTCAGGAGCCACGATGTAGTCGGGGTGGACCATCTGGCGGCCGAACCTGTCGTCCTCGACCTTGCCGGAGATGATCCGTCTGGCGCCCGGCGGATGGCGCTTCTCGAGCTGGTCGGCGAAGCGGCCGAAGAAGACGAGCGTCATGAAACCGGTGGGGTCGCTGACCCGCACCCGCCAGGGCTGGGCCTGGCTGCGCGGGCGCTGGTATTCGTCGATGGTGACCTCGAAGGTCATCACTTGGCCGTCGAGCGCGGCTGAGAGATCAGCCGGTGTGCGGCGCACCAGCGAGTGCGGCCGCAGGAAGGCGACATCGCGCACGATAGGCCCGGCCAGCTTCTCCAGCAGCGGAGCCACGCGCGGGCCCACGCCTTTCAGCGTGCTGATGGGAGCGAAAAGCGGGAATAGAATCTCCGGCCGCATGATTGCAGCATAGCCGACTGGCGCTTGCCGACCGCGCGCTCTATATCCGGCGCCTCTTCATGACGACTGACAGTGACGCCCGGCTGAAGAAGCTGAGGTTCCGGGCCTGGCGCCGGGGCTTCCGGGAAGCGGACCTCATTCTGGGGCCGTTCGCGGACAAGCACGTCCCAGATATGAGCGCATCCGAACTCGACACGTTCGAGGTGCTGCTTGAGGTCCCAGATCAGGATCTCTACGCCTGGATCGTCGGTACGGCGGAGACGCCCGCCGAGTTCGATCACGAAATCATGAACCAGATCAAAGCCTTTCGCTTTGAAGTTGGCTTAGGTGAAGCGCGTGGCGGCTGACGGTTCACGGCCCATCAGCGCCGCGGAGATGCGCCGCGTCGCCGACGATCCCGGCCGCCTCGACCTGATCGGCGCGCCGGAGGGCTTCGACGCCCTGGTGATGGCCGACATCGTGCGCGCCCGCAAAGGCCTCACGGTGTTCGTGGCGCGCGACGGGACCCGGCTTTCGGCCTTCGCCGACGCCTTCCGCTTCTTCGCGCCGGAGGTCGAGATCCTGACCTTCCCGGCGTGGGACTGCCTGCCCTACGACCGGATCGGGCCCTCGGCCGGCGTGGCGGCGCAGCGGATGACCACGCTGTCGCGGCTGAGCGCCGGCCTGGACGAGAAGACGCCGCGTCTCCTGGTCACCACAGTCCCGGCGCTGGTCCAGCGGGTGCCGCCGCAGTCCGCGGTGGAGCGGGCCGGCTATTCGGCCCGCACCGGCAACATGGTCGAGATCGCCGATCTCGAGGCCTATTTCGCGATCAATGGCTACCAGCGCGCTTCCACCGTCTCGGAAAAGGGCGAGTTCGCCATCCGCGGCGGGGTGATTGACGTCTTCCCGCCATCGGCCGAGGAGCCGGTGCGCCTGGACCTGTTCGGCGACACTCTGGAATCCATCCGCGCCTTCGATCCGGAGACCCAACGCTCCACCAGGCAGCTGAAGGACGTGAGCCTGCTGCCGGTCAGCGAAGCGTTGCTCGACAAGGAGGCGATCTCCCGCTTCCGCGCCGGCTATCTCGAGACCTTCGGGGCCGCCGGCGATGATCCGCTCTATGCCACGGTCTCTGAGGGCGGGCGCCGAGCCGGCATGGAGCACTGGTTGCCGCTTTTCTATCCGCAGCTGGCGACTCTGTTCGACTATCTACCGGCGAGTTCGGCGATCGTGCTGGATCACCTGTCGCGGGAGGCGCGCGATGAGCGCCTGGCCGTGGTCCTCGACGCCTATGAGGCGCGCTCCA
This sequence comes from Phenylobacterium sp., assembly GCF_036264965.1. Lineage (GTDB taxonomy): Bacteria > Pseudomonadota > Alphaproteobacteria > Caulobacterales > Caulobacteraceae > Phenylobacterium. The sequence goes on along the minus strand of NZ_DATAPY010000119.1, from coordinate 23,827 downwards.
ACACCGAGCGGCGGATCCACTATCATCCGCTGGAGCCGCACAAACTCTACCTGACCAAGGACGAGTGGCAGGCCGAGCTCGCCAAGCGCGCCACCCGGCGGTTCTCCGCCTTCCAGGAGGCCGAGGGCGACACGGTCATCGACATGGGCGCGCGCGCCGGGCGCAGCTTCGCGCCGGAGCGTCAGCGCGACAGCGTCAATCTATTCCAGGCCACGGCCGACCATGCCCGCACCCTGGCCGCGGCCGGAAAGCGGGTGCTGTTCGCGTCCTGGTCGGATGGTTCGTCCGATCGCCTGGGCTCGATGCTCGCCGACCACGGGCTGAACGACGTCCCATACGCCGCCTACTGGGACGCCGCCAAGGCCGCCAGTCCGAAGACGCCGCAGCGGGTGGTGCTGCCGCTGGAAGCCGGCTTCGAGACCGATACGTTGGCGGTCATCTCCGAAACCGACATCCTGGGCGACCGGCTGTCGCGGCCGCGGCGGAAGCGCCGCGCGTCGAACTTCCTGGCGGAGGCTTCGTCGCTCTCGCCCGGCGACATCGTCGTCCATATCGACCACGGCATCGGCCGCTACGCCGGCCTGAAGACCCTGGACGTGCAGGGCGCGCCGCACGACACGCTGGAACTGCACTACGGCGGCGACGCCAAGCTCTACCTGCCGGTTGAGAACATCGACCTGCTCACCCGCTACGGCGCGGAGTCCGAGGGGGTGATCCTCGACCGGCTGGGCGGCGCGGCCTGGCAGGCGCGCAAGGCCCGCGCCAAGGAACGGCTGCGCGAGATGGCCGAGGGCCTGATCCGCATCGCCGCCGAGCGCGCCACCAAGACCACCGACCCGATGGCGCCGCCGCATGGCGTGTTCGACGAGTTCTGCGCTCGCTTCCCGTATGAGGAGACCGACGACCAGCTGACCGCCATCGGCGACGTGCTGGAGGATCTGAGCGCCGGCAAGCCGATGGACCGGCTGATCTGCGGCGACGTGGGGTTCGGCAAGACCGAGGTGGCGCTGCGCGCGGCCTTCGTCGTGGCGATGAGCGGCCATCAGGTGGCGGTCGTGGCGCCCACGACCCTGCTGGCGCGTCAACACTACAAGACCTTCACCGAGCGGTTCGAGGGCTGGCCGGTGAAGGTACGCCGGCTGTCACGCCTGGTCCCGGCCAGGGAAGCCGCCGAGACCCGGGAAGCGCTGAAGAACGGGGAAGTCGAGATCATCGTCGGCACCCACGCGGTGCTGTCCAAACAGGTGGGCTTCCGCAACCTCGGCCTAGTGATCGTCGACGAGGAGCAGCACTTCGGGGTCAAGCACAAGGAGAAGCTCAAGGAGCTTCGGGCCGACGTGCACATGCTGACGCTCACCGCCACGCCGATCCCGCGGACCCTGCAGATGTCGTTGTCCGGCATCCGCGAGATGTCGATCATCGCCACGCCGCCGGTCGATCGTCTGGCGGTGCGGACCTATATCACGCCCTGGGACCCCGTGGTCATCCGCGAGTCCTTGTTGCGCGAGAAGTACCGCGGCGGTCAGGCCTACTATGTCGCCCCGCGCATCTCCGACCTACCGGAGCTGCAGCGGTTCCTGCGCGAGCAGGTGCCGGAAGTGAAGTTCGTGGTCGGCCATGGCCAGATGGCGCCGACCCTGCTCGAGGAGGTGATGAGCGCCTTCTACGACGGCCAGTACGACGTGCTGCTGTCGACCACGATCGTGGAGAGCGGGCTGGACATCCCGACCGCAAACACCCTGATCATCCACCGCGCCGACATGTTCGGCCTGGCCCAGCTCTATCAGCTGCGTGGCCGGGTCGGGCGGGCCAAGTCCCGCGCCTATGCCTACATGACCACGCCGGCGGAGAAGCAGATCACGCTCTCGGCTGAGAAGCGGCTGAAGGTGTTGCAGTCGCTGGACAGCCTGGGCGCCGGCTTCCAGCTGGCCAGCCACGACCTGGATATCCGTGGCGGCGGCAACCTGCTGGGCGAAGAGCAGTCGGGCCACATCAAAGAGATCGGCGTCGAGCTCTACCAGCAGATGCTGGAGGACGCGGTCAACGAGCTGAAGACCCGCGCCGGCGCCGAGGCCACCGACAATGACCGTGGCTGGTCGCCGCAGATCAACACCGGCGCGGCGGTGCTGATCCCCGAGGAATACGTCCCCGATCTCAACGTGCGCCTGTCGCTGTATCGCCGCCTGTCGGACGCGGAAAAGGCGCAGGACCGCGAAGCCCTGGCCGCCGAGCTGATCGATCGCTTCGGACCCCTGCCGCCGGAGGCCGGGCAGCTCCTGAAGGTCGTGGCCATAAAGGGCCTCTGCCGCGAGGCCAATGTCGCCAAGATCGACGTTGGGCCGAAGGGCGCGGTCGTCACCTTCCGCAACGACGATTTCAAGAATCCCATGGCCCTGATTCAGTTCGTGGCCAAGAATCAGGTCGCCTGGCGCGTACGCCCCGACAACAAGGTCGTCGTGAAGGGCGAATGGGAGACGCCCGAGCAGCGGCTGAACGCCGCCGAGCGTGTGCTGACCGAACTGGCGCGCCTGGCCGCCTGAGCCGCGGGGTTAGGGAAGGCTCGCCTGAGCGCGGGCCTCGTTGAGCAGCCGCGTGGCCCGGATGAAGATCTCGATCCGGCCCGCGCAGACCAGACCGACCGACATGACCAGGAGCGCGTCGGGCAGCGCTATGGCCCAGACGCCCAGCGTCGTCCCGTTCTGCTGCGCCAGGTAGCGGATGCCGAAACGGACCGCAAAGACCGCCAGGATGACCAACATGCCGAGCGGAGAGGCGCGGCTGGTCAGCTCGTGGGTCAGCGGATCCACCGTGATTTGGGTGAAGCGCGCGCGCCACCAACCGAGTCCCGCTCCGACCACCAACCCCGCGGCATCCAGCGCCAGGCCAAGGGGCGCCGGCATGCCTTCGGCGCTCAAGGCCAGGGCGATCAGGGCGACGATGATCACGGGCGCGACCCACATGGCCTCGATGCGCAGCCGCCGCGCGCGGGCGTTGCGCAGGATGACCAGCGCGACAGCGAAAAGGGGAAGCAGGTTGGTCCAGGCGGGCGCGTTCGGGGGAGGACCGTGCATCAACTCGCTTTCAGGCCGTGGGCATGGGCGGCCGCCTCTTCGAGCGCGCGCCCGGCGCTTTCGGCGGACGTCACTGGCGCGACGCCTAAGTCGAACTCCACCACGAAAGGCGGGGCGCCGTCACCGGCCTCGAAGGCCGTGCAGCCGATCACCGCGGCGATGCGCTCGCCGGCCAGCCGGCCGTTGGGGCCGGGCGTATTAGGAAGCGCCAGGGCGAACACCTCCGGACCCAGGCGCGCGGCGGTGTCTTCCACCCGCACCAGGCGGCTGACCATAGAGCCGATCTGCGGGATGGCGCGGTCGAGCCAGCCGCTGGCGCGGGCGGCCTTCAGCTCGGGCTTCTCGGCGACTTTGAGCACACAGACGCTGAGGGCGCGGTTGCGGACCTTAGCGGCGGCCGCCAGCCGGCCCAGATGGGCGGCGAACAGATCGCGGGTGAAGAGCCCGGTGGAGGCGTCCATCAGGCCGGAGGTGCGCGCCTGTTCCAGGGCTTGGCGCACGCCCATCTGGCGGCGATAGCTGCGGGCCAGCTCGACGATCCGGCGCGCCGTCTCGCTTTCGGGGGTCTCCGGCGAGGCCACGTCCGACAGGCCGCGATGGAAGGCCTCCGAGGTCGTAACGTAGGTCTCCTTGCGCATGTAGAGCAGGGCGGGCGTGTGATAGAGGCGGGTGTTGCGGCGCAGGCCCGCGGCGATCGACAGCGCCTCCTGCGGATTGTCGCCAGCCCACAGTACAACCGCATCGAATATCCGCTCGTGCAGGTAGTCGAAGGCCGTGTAGGCGGTGAACGCGCCCACCACGTCGGCGCCGTTGCGCAAAAGGGCGTTGGACAGCGCCAGGAACTGCGGGGCAGGCTCGCCGATCGCCAGGACACGATAGGGGCTGACGTCGGTCTCCGGTGGCTCGAACTTGCGGCCGAACTCGGCGAAGGTCTCGGTGCGAAGGTCGAATTCTTCCTCGGCGACGGCGGTGCGGACGAGGGTCTCCAGCCGCATGGCGGCCTGGGCCGGATGCAGCGGGGCGGCCAGAGTCACATCGAAGCCGTAGGTCTCTAGGATCGGGTCCGGATCGCCGATGGCGATGACCGGGAGTCTGCGCGGCGCACAGGCGGCCTTCAGCCGGCGGGCCAGACCCAGGGCCTCTTCGCCGACTCCGCGCAGATCGATGATCGCAGCTTCGATCTGGAGGTCGGAAATGGCGGTGACGGCCGCGAACTTTCCGCGCGCTGTGATGGTGCGCCAACCCAGGCGGTCCAGCCCCTCGGCGAGCGGTCCCGCCAGGGTGTCATCCCGCGCCACGATCAGGATGCGGGCCTGGACGCTCGACGACATCTATTTCCTTTCTTAGGACCCCAAGTTGGCCCGAAGACATGACTCGACCGGCACGATAGACGCAGAGCTTAGGCTGCGACAGGTCAAGAAGGGTTAAGGGTGTTGAAGATGGATGCAATTTTGCAAGGAAAGGTTGCAGTCATCACTGGGGCCTCCGGCGGCCTCGGCGAGCACTTCGCAAGGGTCCTGGCGCGCGAGGGCGCCGCTGTGGCTGTGACGGCGCGGCGAGTGGAGAAGGTCGAGGCGATCGCCGGCGAGTTGGCCGGGCAGGGGCATCGGGCCATGGCCCTGCGGCTGGATGTCGCGGACGCCGAATCCATAGCGCCGGCCTTCGGCGAGATCGAGGCGGCGCTGGGGCCGATTTCGATCCTGATCAACAACGCCGGCGTCAGCGGCGACGGCATGGCGTTGGACATGACCGTCGAGCACTTCGACGACACCTTCGCGGTGAATGTCCGCGGGACCTATTTCGCGGCCCAGGCCGCCGCGAGGCTGATGATTGCCTCCGGCGTGGCGGAGCGCGGTGAAGGGCGGATCGTCAACATCGCTTCGGTGGCGGCGCAGACCAACCTGCCGGGATTGTCGGCCTACTGCGGGTCCAAGGCGGCGGTGGCGATGATGACTCGGGTGATGGCGCGGGAGTGGGCGCGGCGTGGCATTTCCGTCAACGCGCTCGGCCCCGGTTACATCCTCAGCGGCATCAATGACGCGTGGTTCGAGACCGAGGGCGGCGCCGCGCAGATCAAGCGGTTCCCGCGCCGCCGCCTGATGCAAGAGAGCGACCTGGACGCGGCCCTGCTGATGCTGGCCGGGCCCGCCGGCGCGGCGATCGCCGGCAGCTTGATCATCATCGACGACGGCCAGAGCCTGCCGGGCGGCGGCTAGCGCTTGGCTGACCGAGGGGCAGGGCGCTTTACTTGTGCGTCAAGACCAAGGGAGTGAGACGATGCGTCAGGGACCGCTGACCGGACTGAAGGTGGTGGAGTTCGCTGGGATCGGGCCGGGCCCGTTTTGCGGCATGCTGCTCTCCGACCTGGGCGCGGACGTGGTGCGGATCGACCGCAAGGGCGGGCGCGGCGGCGCGCCCAGCGACATTACGGCCCGCGGCCGCCGCTCGGTGGCGCTGGACCTGAAGAGCCCAGCCGCCATCGAGGCCTGCCTGAAGCTGATGGAAAGGGCCGACGCGATCATCGAGGGCTTCCGCCCCGGCGTGATGGAGCGGCTCGGCCTGGGGCCGGATGTGGCCCTGAAACGCAATCCCAAGCTGGTGTTCGGCCGCATGACCGGCTGGGGTCAGACCGGCCCCTACGCCAACGCCGCCGGCCACGACATGAACTACATCGCCATCACCGGCGCCTTGCACGCCATCGGCACGGCGGAGAAGCCCGTGCCGCCGCTGAACCTGGTAGGCGATTTCGGCGGTGGCGCGCTCTATCTAGCCTTCGGCCTGCTGGCGGGCGTGATCCAGGCGCGCGAGACCGGCCAGGGTCAGGTGATCGACTGCGCCATGAGCGACGGGGCGGCCTCGCTGATGGCCATGTTCTACGGCTTCAAGGCCTCGGGCATGTGGAAGGAGGAGCGGAGGCAGAACCTGCTGGATGGCGGCGCCCACTTCTACGACACCTACCAGTGCGCCGACGGCAAGTGGATCTCCATCGGCTCCATCGAGCCGCAGTTCTATGCGCTGTTGCTGGAGAAGACCGGCATCATCGATCCGCAGTTCGCCCGCCAGATGGACCGCTCAGTCTGGCCGGAACTGCGCGAGAAGCTGGCCGCCGCCATCGCCGGCAAGACCCAGGCGCAGTGGTGCGAAATCATGGACGGCACCGACGTCTGTTTCGCCCCCGTCCTCGACCTCGACGAGGCGCCCAAGCATCCGCACAACGCCCAGCGCCAGACCTTCGTGGAGGTGGCCGGGGTCATCCAGCCCGCGCCCGCGCCGCGATTCTCCGTCACGCCGGGCGCGATCCAGGGTCCGCCGCCGGCCGTCGGGGCCCACGACCGCGAAGCTCTAGCCGACTGGGGCTTCACGCCCGGCGAGATCGACGCCCTGAGCGCCGGCGACACACTGGTGAAAGATACGGTTTCCTGACGCGGCCGTTCAGCTTGGGTTCAGCCGGCAGGTCCCACAGTGACCCCCAGGTTGTTCGCCGCGCTCTCCCGTCCCTCGAAGCGACGGATAACCTGATGGAACGACACGCCCATCGGCGGCGCGCCACCCTAACAGGTGGCGCGCCGTTTCTCTTTCGGCGATCTGGGCGTCGCGCTAAGAGGCGGCGCGCCGGTTCTATTTGGAGGTCAGGCCGGCGCCTTCGGGGCGTTCATCGCCTGGCGCTCGCGCCATTCCTGCTCTTCGGCGATCAGTTCGGGCGTGGCGACCTCGCTGAAGTCCTCCGGCTCGAAGAACGGGCGGATCTCCAGGTCGAACGGCCTGTCGCCGTCGGTCGGCGCCTTGCGGGCCCAGTCGATGGCGTCCTGCAGGGACGTCACCTGCCAGATCCAGTAGCCGCCGATCAGTTCCTTGGTCTCAGCGAAGGGACCGTCGGTGACCATGGCCTGGCCGCGCAACAGACGCACCCGCGCGCCCTTGGCGCTGGGCCGCAGCCCGCCGCCGTCGAGCATGACGCCCGCGGCGATCAGCGCGTTGTTGAACGCGCCCATGGCCTCGATGTACTCCGGCGTCGGCAGGGTGCCAGCCTCCGACTCCGGATTGGCCTTCACGATCACCATCACCCGCATCGCTCTAACTCCCTTCAGCCTTCGCCCGGCGGCGCGCCCGGCGTCTGCCCGTAACGACGAACCAACCCTGCCCGGGCCGACAGGTCGAGCGGATTTGTTCAGCGCCCGCCTTGCGGAGGGCGCCGTTCCTCCGCACTTTCGCCCGTCATGACGGCTCTCCCGTTCATCTCACGGCTGCGCGCCGTCCAGTGGAATCCGTTCTTCTGGGCGCAGATGACGGTCCTGACCGTGGGTCGCGCGCTGACCCGGCTCTGGGGCCGCGACGTGATGCTCTACACGGGCGGCGTCTCGTTCTTCGTCCTGCTGGCGATCTTCCCGGCGCTGGCCATCATGGTCACCCTCTACAGCCTCCTCTCCAGCCCCCTGCAGGCGGAGCACGAGGGCGAGGTGCTGGCGCTGATCGTGCCGGAGGGCGCCCGGACCATCGTGCAGCAGGAGCTGATCCGCCTGGCGCACGCCCCGCATGTGGCGATGTCGGCGCAGGGCGTCTTCGCCCTTTTGGTCGGCCTCTATGCCGCGCATCGCGGATTCAAGGCGATGCTGGCGGGCCTGTCCTTCATTCATGACGAGGATGAGCCGATGGGGTTCGTCGGCTTCAACCTGCTGGCGCTCGCGGTGCTGGTGGCGACCTTCGCCGTGCTCGGCGTGATGTCGGCCATCTTCCTGGGCCTGCGAGTGGCGGGCTCGGCTTTCGACCTGAAGCCCTTCGAGGGCGTGCCGTGGCTCTACAGTGAGTGGACCTGGGCCAGCGTCGGCCTGACGCTCGGCATGGCGCTGATCTACCGCTGGGCGATGTCGCGGCGGCCTGTGCGGTGGCGTGCCTCGCTGCTGGGCGGGTTCAGCGCCGCCGTCCTCTGCCTCTTCGCCTCCTGGGCCATCGGCTTCTATGTGGAGGGGATTTCCCAGCTCGGCGCCACCTACGGCTCGATCGCCACGGTGGTGATCTTCCTGATCTGGCTGTCGTGGAACGTGAACGCGATCTTCTACGGCGGCGCGCTGGCGACCGAGGTGGAACTGGCGATCGACGCGCACGGCCCGCCTAAGGCTTCGCCACCAAAAAGCTGAAGCCGCCTTCGCACTCGTCGCGGCTGAGGATTGCGGCACCCACCTCGGCGGCGAAGTGAGGGACATCCACGCGCGCCATCGGATCGTCGGCCAGCAGGCGCACATGAGCGCCGGCCGGCGCGGCCTCCAACGCCTTCCGCAGACGGAGCGTCGGCACGGGACAGCGATGTCCGCGGGCGTCGACAAGGATTTCGGCGTCAGCCATGGCGCCGCATACAACGGCGGGGCCCGCGAGCCTAGCGGGGCGCCGCACCGGCGGCGACGGAGCCGGCGGCTACGGCGGTCGGTCCTGGGGCGCCGGAGGTTCCGCTCGGGCCCAGGGCGCCGCCCACCGGCGTCACGGTGCGGCCCGAAGCCACCGTTCCGGGCGTGGCGGCGCGCGCGGGCGCAGTCGCGCTGGCGGCGACGGCCAGGGCCGAGGCGTTGATCGCGGCCTGGGCTCCAGCGCCGCCCGCCGGGCCGACGCCGGGGCTGGCCGGCAAGGACCCGTTGGAGTTCGCCGGCGGTGAGACCGCGGCGGTCTGCGCCAGATCGGCGCTCGCCGCGCCGTTGCTTCCGCCGCCGAAGGCCGCGCCGCCGCCCGCGGCCGTGGTCGCTGGGCCGGATGCGGCGGTGGACAGCCGGCCGGCGCTGCTGCTGTCAGTCCCGGCCGGCAGCGACGTATCCATGACGCTGACGGTCGTGGTGTCATCCTTCTTGCCGCAGCCGGTGAGCAACAGAGCGCCCGCGGCCGAGGCCAGGAGGATGAGGCGTATCGATCTTGCGTGCATGGGCTGCGCTCCTCAGCCCGCTCGGCGGATCGGGGTCCGCAGGCGTTCGGACTTCAGCAGGTTCCAACCCTCCCGGGTGAGCACGAAGGCGTATGGGGAACCGCGCCAGCCGTTGGCGATGGCGGCCCCGCCGGCCCGCTGCATCAGGCGCCGGCCGCAGAGGTGCAGGCACAGGCCCATCACCATCGGGTCGCGGTCGAACAGGGGTTCGCGCAGCGCCGCCAGCAGGACGTCACGTTCGAGGTCGGAGAGTTCGAGAGGCTCGCTCATGTTGGCGTAACGCCGATGTGGGGTCCGCGTTGCGCAAGCGGCGCCACAAGCCGCTTATGCGCTTCACAATCGCGTGCGGCTGGGGAATGGTCGCGCCCGCAAATCAGCCCCCAGAGAATCTCACGAGGACGCCCATGAAGACCCGCGCCGCCGTCGCATTCGAGGCCAAGCGGCCGCTGGAAATCGTCGAGCTGGACCTGGAAGGGCCCAAGGCCGGCGAGGTGCTGGTGGAGATCAGGGCGACGGGCGTCTGCCACACCGACGCCTACACCCTGGACGGCCTGGATTCGGAAGGTCTGTTCCCCTCAGTCCTGGGCCACGAGGGCGCGGGCGTGGTGGTCGAGGTGGGCCCTGGCGTCACCAGCGTGAAGCCGGGCGACCACGTGATCCCGCTCTACACGCCGGAATGCCGGCAGTGCAAAAGCTGCCTTTCCCGCAAGACCAACCTCTGCACCGCGATCCGCGCCACCCAGGGCAAGGGGCTGATGCCCGACGGGACCAGCCGGTTCTCCTATAAGGGCCAGACCGTCTTCCACTACATGGGCTGCTCGACCTTCTCGAACTACACGGTCCTGCCGGAGATCGCGGTGGCGAAGATCCGCACCGACGCCCCCTTCGATAAGGCCTGCTACATCGGCTGCGGCGTGACCACCGGGGTCGGCGCGGTCGTCAACACCGCCGACGTCGAGCCGGGGGCTAATGTAGTGGTCTTCGGCCTGGGCGGCATCGGCCTCAACGTCATCCAGGGCGCCAAGATGGTCGGAGCCTCGATGATCGTCGGCGTCGACATCAATCCGGCGCGCGAAGACTGGGGCCGCCGGTTCGGTATGACCCACTTCGTGAATCCCAAGACGGTCGAGGGCGATCTGGTGGCCCATCTGGTCCAGCTGACCGACGGCGGCGCCGACTACACCTTCGACTGCACCGGCAACACCACTGTCATGCGTCAGGCCCTGGAGGCCTGCCACCGCGGCTGGGGCGAGAGCATCATCATCGGCGTGGCCGAGGCCGGCAAGGAGATCGCCACGCGGCCGTTCCAACTTGTCACCGGAAGAGTTTGGAAAGGCACGGCTTTCGGTGGCGCACGCGGGCGCACCGACGTCCCGGAGATCGTCGACTGGTACATGGACGGCAAGATCCAGATCGACCCGATGATCACCCATACGATGCCCCTGGAGCGGATCAACGAGGCCTTCGACCTGATGCGCTCCGGCGAAAGCATCCGCAGCGTGGTGGTCTACTAGGACGCCAAGCTGGATGGCCCGAGGCTCCGCGGAAGCGGAGGCTCAATCTTTTGAACCACGGAAAACACGGAAAGAGCACGGAAGGGGGCTGAGGGCCGTTTGCGGCTGAGGCAGGATTTTGTTGCGCGCTGGCGCGCGCTCTTCCGTGCTCTTTCCGTGTTTTCCGTGGTTTTCTTGTCTTGTGTTCCCTTGGCCCGTGTCGGCCAGTGGGGGCTGGGACGGCTCGCCGCCGTCGGGCGGCGTCTCGCAGAGGCTCAAGGTCAGCTCTCCGGTGAGGCCCATGTCGGCGATCATGCGGCGGGCGAGGACCTCGATGGGAAGTTCCTCGAAGTCGGGGCTGCGGGCGGCTTCGTCGAGGCGGGCGGTGAGGTCGTCGAACAGCACCTCGTAGTCTTCCTCGTCGCCCTCGGATTCGGTCCACAGCAGGCGGTTCAGCAGGTTGCGGACGCGGCTCTTGCGGTGTTCGATCCGACTGGACGCAGGGCGCGCCGGCGGGACGGGCGGCGGTGCGACCGCCTCGGCCTCGCGAGCTGCTTCTTTCGCGTCGCGGGCGGCGTCCCGTTCCAGCTTGAAGTCCAGCGCCAGGGTCAGGCGCACCACCCGCGAGGTCTTCTGGAAGGCGTCGGCCAGGGCCACCGTCTGCTCCACGTCTTCGCACTCGCGCAGCCGCACGGCGAGTTCCTTGGCCACCATCAGGCTGAGCTCGGCGAGCTCGCCCAGCATGGCCTCGGCGCGGGCCTGTTTTTCCGGCTGACGCGTCACGAACAAACAGAGAACGTCAAGATCCGCCAAAGTCAAATTTTAAGCGACATTGGTGTGGCCGATCGGAGGTTCCGCAGCTTCGCCTGTTCAGGATGCTCTGAACCTCGGCGCGGCCCAAGGCTCGCGCGCTCGACATACGAAGCGTGGGCGTGGCAGGCTGACGACGCAGGGGCGCGCGAAGGGGGCAGAGTGATCGACGTCCGCGCCGGCGTGCGCCTCGGGCTCCTCGTGCTGGCGGTGGCTGCGGGCCCGGCGGCCAGGGGCGCCGCTGCGCCGGGGGCCGCACCCACGGCCGCGGCGGTCCAGCCTGCATCGCCGCCCGCGGACCGCGCGCCGACAGCGGAGGAAGCCGCGGAGCTGGACACCCTGACTAAGGCCTACCTGGCGGCGCGGGACGCGCGCCGCTGGGACGAGGCCGAGCGGGTGATGCGCCGGGCGCTGGCGATCGAGGAGGCGACGTATGGGCCGCGGCATCCTCAGGTCGCGGTCGCGCTGGGCGCCATCGCCGACACGCTGGAGGAGACCGACCGCTACGCGCAGGCCGAGCCGCTGCTGCGCCGGGCGCTGGAGATCCGCCGCGCGGCGCTGGGGGACCGCGATCCCGACACGGCGATGGCCTATAACAACCTGGCCTATTGCGTGGACGCCCAGGGCCGCTACGCCGAGGCTGAGCCGTTGTTCGCCAGGGCGTTGGAGATCGCCCGGGCCGCGCTGGGCGAACGCAGCGCCGTCACCGCGGGCAACTACAACAACCTGGCCGCCAACCTCAGCGCCCAGGGCCGGTACGCCGAGGCCGAGCCGCTCTATCGCACGGCGCTGGAGATCCGGCTGGCCACGCAAGGCGCGCGCGATCCGGTGACCGCTCTCAGCTATGCGAACCTGGGCGGCGTGCTGTCCGCAGAAGGGCGGGCGGGCGACGCCGAGCCGATGTTCCGCAAGGCCTACGAGATCCGCCACGCAGCGCTGGGGCCCCGCGATCCGGCTCTGGCGGGCAGCCTGAACGACCTGGCCTACAATCTGGGCGACCAGGGCAAGTACGCCGAGGCCGAGCCGCTGCTGCGCGAGGCGCTGGCGATCCGGACGACGGCGCTGGGCGAGGGCTCCAGCGAGACCGCCGCCAGCCGCAACAACCTGGGGACCAATCTGGGCGCCCAGGGCCGCTACGCCGAGGCCGAGCCTCTGTTGAGCGGCGCGCTCGCCACGTTTCGCACGGCCCTGGGCGAGCGGCACCCCTCGACCGCGGCGGCCGAGACCAACCTCGCGGCCAACCTGAACGCCCAGGGGCGGTACGGCGAGGCCGAGCCGCTCTATCGCGCCGGGCTGGAGACCCGCCGCGCGATGCTGGGCGAGCGCCATCCGGCCACCGCGATCGGGCTGAACAACCTGGCCGTCAACCTGGAGGACCAGGGCCGCTACGCCGAGGCCGAGGCGCTGTTCGCCAGGGCGCTGGAGATCCGCCAGGCGGCGCTGGGCGAGGACCATCCGGAGACGGCGCAGAGCTATGGCAACCTCGCGGCCGCGTTGAAAGCCCAAGGGCGCTACGGCGAGGCCGAGCCGCTGTTCCGCAAGGCGCTGGAGATCCGCCGCGCCGCGCTGGGCGAGCGCCATCCGCTGACGGCCGCCAGCGCCGACAGCCTCGCCGCCAATCTGGACGACCAGGGCCACTTCGCCGAGGCCGAGCCGCTCTACCGCCAGGCGCTGGAGACCCGGCGGGCCACCCTGGGCGAGCGCCATCCGCTGACGGCGGCCAGCGAGAACAACCTCGCCTACAACCTCGACAGCCAGGGCCGGCTCGCCGAAGCCGAGCCGCTGTACCGCCACGCGCTGGAGGTGCGCCGCGCGGTGCTGGGCCAAGGCCATCCGGTGACCGCGACGAGCGTGAACAACCTGGCGGCGGTGCTGGACGGCCAGGGGCGGCGGGCCGAGGCGGAGGGGCTCTATCGCCAGGCGCTGGAGATCCGGCGGGCGACGCTCGGCGAGCTGCATCCGGACACGGCGACGAGCTACGCCAACCTCGCCTTCAGCCTCGGCGGGCAGGACCGGTTCGCCGAGGCGGAGGGCTATGCCCTGACGGCGGCGGACGCGATGCGCCAGCTGCGCCGGCGCGAGCGGGGCGTCGCGGAGGACCGGGACGACGGCGCGGCGGCCCCGGCCGACGACGGCGCGGCGTTCCGCATCTACCTGGCGGCCGCGGCGGGCGTGGCGGAGCAGGGGCCGGCCGAGCGCCGGCGCGTGCGCGCCCCGGCCTTTCTGGCGGCGCAGGACCTAGACCGGTCCGCGGCCGGGGCGGCGCTGGCGCAGGCCGCGGCGCGGGTCGCGGCCGGGCAGGCGGGACTGGCCGACACGGTGCGCCGCGAGCAGGACTTGGCCGTCATGGCGCGAGGCTACGAGGCGCGCCTGTTGCAGGCCCTGGGCGCCGGCGATGCGGCGACGGCGGCGACGATGCGCGGGGAGCTGCAGCGGTCGGGGGACGAGCTGGCGCGGCTGCACGCGCAGGTCCGGGCGCGGTTCCCGCGTTACGCCGAGCTGGTCTCGCCGGAGGCGCTGGACCTGGCGGCCGTCCAGGCGCGGCTCGGACCCGGTGAGGGCCTGCTGTTGATCGTGCCGTCGGACGTGGACGTGCACGTCTTCGCGCTCAGCCGGACGCACGTCGAATGGCGTCGGGCAAAGGGGGCCGCCAGGGCGGTGGCGCAGAAGGTCACGCGCCTGCGCTGCCAGACCGACCCCGGCACGTGCCAACTGGGTAGCGACCCCGGCGGCGGGGCGCCGGATGATCTGCCGCCGTTCGACCGACGGGCCGCCTTCGAGCTCTATCGCGACCTCGTCCAGCCTGTGGAATCGGCGCTCAAGGGCGTGAAGACCCTCTATGTGACCTCCACGGGGCCGCTCAGCGGCCTGCCACTCGCGGTGCTACAGACCCAGGCGCCGGGCGCGCGCCCCGGCCGCGACGCCAACAGCCTGAAGGCGGCGCCGTGGTTCGCTGACCGGTACGCGCTGGTCACCCTGCCGACGGTCTCCAGCTTGCGGGCGCTGGGCGCGTTGAAGGCGCCGGCCCACCGGGAGGCGCTGGCCGGATACGGCGATCCCGTCCTCGCCGGCTACCAAGCGGCCCAACCGCCCGCTGCGCGGCCTCGTGGTGGGTTGCGGGTATTCCGGGGCGTTGGCGCCGACGGCCTGGGCCTGGCCGACCCGGCGACGCTACGCCAGGGCTTTGCGGCCCTGCCCGGCACGCGGGCGGAGCTGACCGCCATGGCCGCGGCGCTGGGCGCGCCGGCGTCGGCGCTGCACATGGGCCCGCAGGCGACCGAGGCGGCGGTGAAGGCCTCGCTTCAGCTACCGCAGGCCCGGGTGGTGATCTTCGCCACCCACGGCCTGCTCCCGCATGCGCTGAAGGGGCTCGATGAGCCGGGGTTGGTGCTGACGCCGCCCACCGTCCCAACGCCGGACGACGACGGGGTGCTCACGGCGTCGGAAGCCGCGCGGCTTTCACTGTCCGCGGACTGGGTGATCCTCTCGGCGTGCAACACCGCCGCTGCGGACGGCGCGCCGGGGGCCGAAACGCTGTCGGGGCTGGCGAAGGCCTTCCTCTACGCCGGGGCGCGCGCGCTCCTGGTGTCGCATTGGGAGGTGGGCGACGAGGTGACCGCCGCTCTGACCGTGCAGACCATCGCGCTGAAACGGGCCCATCCGGAGCTTTCCAAAGCCGCCGCGCTGCAGGCCGCCATGCGGGCGGTGCGGACCGGCGTCCTGCCGGGCGGCAAGCCGGTGGCCGGATGGCAGCCGATCTGGGCGCACCCGGGTTCCTGGGCGCCGTTCGTGCTGGTCAGCGCCGGCGGCTGACCCAGCCAGACTTGGGCGCGCGCCCTAGACCGTCATCAGGCCGCCCTCGGGCGCGGGGCGGGCGCGCTGGTTGTAGAGCAGCTTGCGGCGGCGGGCCTGTTCTTCCGGGCTGACGCTGGCCGGGTCTTCCGGCGGGCCGGCGGTGACGGCCATGCCCTTTTCGACCGCGGGCCGGGCGGACAGCTCCTCGAACCAGCGCTTGAAATATTTAAACTCGTCCAGGTCGATGCCCTGCAGCTTCCAGCTGGCGGTCCAGGGGTAGCAGATCATATCGGCGACCGAGTAGTCGGCTCCGGTGAGATAGTGGCGATCGAACAGGCGGTTGTTCAGCACACCGTACATGCGGTGGACCTCGTCGGCGAAGCGGCGCTGGGCGTAGGACTGGTCGCCCATTTCCGGCGGCACGCGGGAGAAATGGCCGCGCTCGCCGGTCTTCGGGCCCTGGTTGGCCATCTGCCACATGACCCACTGGAGGACCTCGTACTTGCCGCGCGTGTCCTGCGGCCAGAAGCGGCCTTCCTTCTCGGCGAGGTAGAGCATGATCGCGCCGGACTCGAAGACACCGATCGGCTCGCCGCCGCCGGCGGGCGCGGTGTCGACCAGGGCCGGCATGCGGTTGTTCGGGCTGATCTTCAGGGACTCCGCCGTGAACTGGTCGCCGCGGCCGATATTCATCGGCACGATCTCGTAGGGGACCCCCAGCTCCTCCAGGAGAATGGTCACCTTCTTGCCATTGGGCGTGGGCCAGTAGTGAAGCTGGTACATGGGGCTGCGCTTTCCGTCGGGTGAGGCGCGAACCCTAGCCCGACCTCGTCCGGCCGCAAGCCGACAAGTCCTGAAGGCAGCTTGAGCCCGGCTATTCCGCCGCCAGCAGGGCCGGCGCGGTCTGCGGGCCCCTGACCAGACGCCCCGGCAGCTCGCCAGTCGCCTCGCCGTCCTCGAAGGTCACGACGCCGGAGACCACGGTGGCGCGGTAGCCTTCGGCGCGCTGCACCAGGCGGCGGCCCTCGGCGGGCAGGTCGAAGATCATCTCCGGCGCCAGGATGTTCAGCCGCTCGAAGTCGATGACGTTGATGTCGGCCTTCAGGCCCGGCGCCAGCACGCCGCGGTCGTGCATGCCGTAGAGCCGGGCGGTGTCGCGGGTCTGCATGGCCACCACCTTTTCCAGCGGCAGGCGCTCACCCCGCTCGCGGTCGCGGACCCAGTAGCTGAGCATGTAGGTCGGGAAGCTGGCGTCGCAGATCACCCCGCAATGGGCGCCGCCGTCCGACAGGCTGAGGATGGTGGCCGGGTGGTTCATCATCTCGGCGATGTGGTCGAAGTTGAACTTCGCGTAGTTCAGGAGCGGCAGGTAGATGTACCCGCGCCCATCGTTCTCCATCAGCATGTCGTAGAGGATCGCCTGGGGCTGGCGCCCCGAGCGGGCGGCCTCGGCGGCGATACTGTCCTCGGGCCGCGGCTCGTAGTCGAGGCGACCGTCGCGTTCCAGCCGGAACATGTTGCCGAAGGCGTGGGTCAGGAGCGCGCCGAGGCCGGGCGGCGGCGGCACCTCCTCATTGAGGATCGCCTCGCGGACCGCGGGGTCCTTCAGGTGCGTCAGCCGCTCGGCGAAGGGCAGGGCGGCGATGGCGCGGTAGGCGGCCTTCTGCACGAAGGGATGCACGCTCGACTGCCATCCCAGCACCATGCCGGTCGGGCGGCAGGCGATCTGAGCGGTGATCTGCGCGCCCTCGGCCCGCGCGTCCTCGGTGAGCTTGAGGAGGTCGCGCCACTTCTCCGGCTGCATCGGCGACTGCAGCATGCCGAAGGTGACGGGCAGGCCGGACGCGGCGGCGAACTGCTTCATCCAGGCGAACTCGTCCTCCGGGATCATCATGTCCGAGGCGATCTCGAACACGCCGTGACCGGCGGCGCCGACCGCCTGGCCGATGCCGACCATTTCGTCGGCGCCCGCGAAAGTGCCGGGGACCGGCTCGCCGTCCTTGGCGCGGTGGAGCTGGGTGCGGGAGGTGGAGAAGCCCAGCGCGCCGGCTTCGAGCGCTTCGCGGGTGATGCGGGCCATCTCGGCGATATCGGCGGGGGAGGCCGCCTCGTTGCGCGCACCGCGCTCGCCCATGACGTAGGCGCGGATCGACCCGTGCGGGGCCTGGGTGGCGACGTCGAGGACGAAGCTCTTGCGGTCCAGGCTGTCGAGATATTCGGGGAAGGTCTCCCAGTCCCATTTGATGCCTTCGGCCAGCGCCGAGCCGGGGATGTCCTCCACCGACTCCATCAGGCCGATCAGCCAGTCGTGGCGATCGGGGCGGGCCGGCGCGAACCCCACGCCGCAATTGCCCATCACCACCGTCGTCACCCCGTGCCAGCAGGAGGGCGACAGATAGGGGTCCCAGGTGGCCTGGCCGTCATAGTGGGTGTGGATATCGACCCAGCCCGGCGTCACCAGCAGGCCCGTGGCGTCGATCTCGCGGCGTCCGGCCGCGGTGACCTCGCCCACCTTGCTGATCAGGCCGCCGTCCACCGCCACGTCGGCGAGGCGGGGCGGACCGCCCGCGCCGTCGACCACCGTACCGCCGCGGATCACCAGGTCGTGCATCGTCGCCTCCCAGGGCTTTTGGCGGCCATCCTAGGCGCCGGCCACTGCGAAAGGGAACCGTGCCCTGGCGGAAGGCTCCGGGCCCCGGCTTGTCAGGGCGCCGCTTTTCGCGTTCAAACCCACGCGCAGCCCGCGCGGTGCGGGCCCCGGCTGACGTGTGGAGAACAGGCCTTGGCGATCGGTCCTTCGGGCGCTGAGGGAACGTCGCCCGCCGAGGCCGTCGCCGGGATGCTGCAGGTGGCCCTGAACGTCCACAAGGGCGGCGACCCCCGCAACGCGACGATCATCTACCAGGAGGTCCTGCGGCGCGATCCCGGCAATCCGGACGCCCAGCACTACCTCGGCCTGGCGTGGCATCAGCAGGGGCAGGCGGCGCGGGCTGTTGAACTGATCACTGAGGCCCTGGCGTCGCGGCCGGATGACCCGGTCATGCACGTCAACCGCGGCATGGCGCTGAACGCGCTGGGTGAAGCGCCGGCGGCGCTCGCCGACTTCGACCGGGCCCTGGCGCTCAATTCGAACATCGCCCACGCCCATCACGGTCGCGCCGTGGCCCTGCAGGCGCTCGGTCGGTTGCAGGACGCGGTCTTCGCCTTCGATCGGACTATTGCGCTCTGGCCCCGGCATGCGGGGGCGCACATGGATCGAGGCGACGCGCTGCGGGGTCTCGGCCACTGGCCGGCGGCGCTGGAGAGCTTCGACCGGGCCGTCGCCCTGGAGCCGGACAATGCGGCCGCCTGGTACAACCGCGGCGGGGCGCTGAAGGCCCTGGGCCGCGTCGAAGAGGCGGTGGCGGCCTATGATCGGGCCATCGCCATCCAATCCGACTTCGCCATCGCCCATCACAACCGCGCGGTCTGCCGGCTTCACCTGGGCGACTATGCGGGCGGCTTCGAGGAATATGAGTGGCGCAAGGCCTGTCCGACCTTCTCCGACCCGCGCTACCGACTGGAGCGTCCCTGGCGAGGCGAGCCCTTGGCGGGCAAGTCGCTGTTCGTCTATCCGGAGCTGTTCCAGGGCGACGTGATCCAGTTCAGCCGCTTCGTGGCGGCCGCCGAGCGGGCCGGCGCGAAGGTCAGCTTCGCCGCGCCGCGGGCCATGCACGCCCTGCTGCGGAGCCTCGGGCCCTCCATCGTCCTGCTGGACGAGGATGAGGTCGTCGAGGGCTACGACTATCAATCGGCCCTGATGAGCCTGCCGCACGGCCTGGGCGCCACGCTCGAAACCCTGCCGCGTGAGCCGTACCTCGCCGCCGATCCGGCCCGCGTGGACCGCTGGCGCCAGGCGATCGGACCGCAAGACTTCAAGGTCGGCGTGGTCTGGCAGGGCAGCACCGCGCCCTACGCCCTGCCGCTGCAACGCTCGTTCCCGCTCGCACAGCTTCAGAACCTGGCGGCGATCCCCGGCGTGCGGCTGATCAGCCTGCAGAAGGTCAACGGCCTGGACCAGCTCGACAGCCTGCCGCCGGGGATGACGGTGGAGAGCCTGGGCGAGGGCTTCGATCCCGGGCCGGATCTCTTCGTGGACACGGCCGCGGCGATGAGCTGCTGCGATCTCTTCATCACCCCGGACACCAGCGTTGCGCACCTGGCCGGCGCGCTGGGCGTCAAGACCTGGCTGGCCCTGCCGCAGGTCGCCGACTGGCGGTGGATGGACCGCAGGACCGACAGCGCGTGGTATCCGAGCCTGCGGCTCTACCGACAGGCCGAACCGGGCGACTGGCGCGGCGTGTTCGCGGCCATGACGGCGGACCTGGAGGCGCTGGCCCATGCCTGATGCGCCGGTGTCCTGGGGTGAGCTGATCGACAAGATCTCCATCCTGGAGATCAAGGGCCGCCGCCTCACCGAGGCCGCGGCGCTGGCCAATGTGCGCCGCGAGCTGGCCGCGCTGGAGGCCGCGGCGGCGGAGGTGGGCGGCGATCCGCGGCTGGCCGGCTGGCGCGCGGCGTTGGGCGAGGTCAATGAGGCGCTCTGGGAGATCGAGGACGCCATCCGCGAGCAGGAGCGGGCCGGCGACTTCGGGCCGCGGTTCATCGAGCTCGCCCGCTCCGTCTACCGCCGCAACGACGTGCGCACGGCCCTCAAGCGCGAGATCAACCTGGCGCTGGGCTCCGAGCTCATCGAGGAGAAAAGCTACTCGGATTATAACCAAGAACCTTTGCCCTGATTTCACAGACCATTAGCCTAGCTGTGGCAATGTGACGCCTTCAGTGCGACCTGACCGAACGGTCTGAAGGAGCTGCACAATGCTGGGCCTCGGCCAACGCCTGCTGGCGGACCGCTCCGGCGCAACCGCCATCGAATACGCCCTGATCGCCAGCCTGATCGCTATCGTGATCTTAGGCGCGGTCGGCGCCTTGGGAACCCAATTGATCGCGACCTACAACAGCGTGACGGCCGCCATCCCCGGCTAGACACGGCGGGTGGAGCGGCCCGCTTCGGCCTGCTAGAACCCGCCCTCCGGACGGGTGGCCGAGTGGTTTAAGGCAGCGGTCTTGAAAACCGCCGTAGGTGCGAGCCTACCGTGGGTTCGAATCCCACCCCGTCCGCCAACCTGACGAGATAGGCATAGGATTCTTCTCCGTTTTTTTGGTGCGGCGTGGTGGTCACCCCAACATCGACCCCAACTTTGGTTTTAGGCAGCCTTGTCCGGCTCGCCTCCAATGAACGTCAAGGCCTCCTCCAAGAGCGAAGCCAACTGCGGGGGCTGGAGGTGAGTGCCCT
Source organism: Phenylobacterium sp. (assembly GCF_036264965.1). GTDB lineage: Bacteria > Pseudomonadota > Alphaproteobacteria > Caulobacterales > Caulobacteraceae > Phenylobacterium. The sequence continues at coordinate 3,418 of NZ_DATAPY010000119.1, read as the reverse complement.
CGCGCTCCATTTGCAGCGCAAGCTGTAGTTTTGCAGTCAGCGCCTCTCGAGAAGAGGGGGCTGACAGAATCAGTCGCTCTATCTCGTAGAGTTGGTCGAAAGCCTTTTGCCATTCAGGGTCGCGGCCCGGATCGCGCTCGGGGTGGGAATTGACCCACAGGAGAGCCCGGCTGCGAAGGGCAAGCATGCTCGCTGGGATATGAGCAGCCGTGATATTGTTGTCGGTAGCCTGGGACATGACGAGCTCCATTCGTCGTTTCGGGTCAGGCCGGAGGGGAAGTTCCACCTTCCCTTCTGGCCGAATTACTGTTATCAGAAAACATGCGAGAGACAATCCCTGAAGGTAGGAAAAAGCGCGGACGGCCGACGGTCGGATCGGAACTGATCGGTGTACGACTGCCTCCCGATCAACTCGCGCTCTTGGACCGCTGGGCGCTGAACCAGCGGCCGCCGATCAGCCGTCCTGAGGCGCTTCGCCGCCTAGCGGCGATGGGCATGCAGCAAGAAGGAATGGTCGTGGGGTTCGACGAGTACATCGCGGGCGCTACGGGCGCCGCTGACCTCTACTTTAGGCTGGATGAACTAAGGCGGGGAGGGTTTCGCCCCGATCTGATCGGAATGTCTTTGGACGTTTGGACCAGGCTCGAACAGGAAAGCGCTTTCGCGATTACGCCTACGCCCAACGACCGTCTCTTTGATCATGTCTCGGTTCTTCTCATCCCGAAGGCTGAGAAGATCAGCATCGCCTACACCAAAACCCGGCGAGCCACCTCGCGCATCAGTGCTGATCGGGGTTGAAGAACGAGATGGCGCTGGCCACCGTCTATTCGAATGAGAGGCGAAACCCACTGTTTGGGACATAACCCGGGAAGACGGGGGGTTTTCATGGGCAGGATCAAAGCGGTCTCCCTTTGGATCGGGAAGGGCGCGGCTACCGGCGTCTTTTCCGGCACTGTCGGCTATCTGACGAAATTGGCTCTCGCCAAGTCGAAGATTCTCGACCCCCTTGGGAGTTGGCTGGGGGACCAGCTGAGCGTGAGGGTGCCCGATCTAGCCTTGTGGGCTGGCGTGGCTCTGGGCCTCACCATTTGGATCACAATCATGGTGACGCTCAGTCGAAGGTCGCGCGCTGCTCCGCTTGACGGGCTAGCCGCGATCGATCCCCGGAGCGCCTTGGGCCAAGTCATGGCGATGTCGGAGGAGGAGTTCGCGAAGCTTGGGTCCCCACCCGCGCAGTCACCCCTGGCGCTTGACGTTGGCGAAGACGGAGAGCTCTTCGAGACCAAGGGAAGCCTCTACAGCACGAAACGCACCTTCAAGGTGAGGATTTCCAACCGGGATGCGCGGAAGACCGTGAGGGGCATTACGGTTCGGATTCTCAGTACGTCGCCCGCGACGGACTACATCGGCCCCTGGATGCTAGCGGAAGGGCTTACGGTCCCTGCTGGTGACTATCACCTCGTCCCCTTGGTGTCGTATGGCGAAGCCATGGACCCCGAGAAGTTCGACTCGTCGGACTCGTTTATTCAAGTGGAGGTCGCGCGTAACGCGCTGACGATCAATACGGATGTCGCCACTATCCTTCACCTGCGGGCGACGGGTGACGACGTGGCGCCTGCGGACCTTAGGTGCCGGGTCTGGAAGGAAAACGGACGCCTCAGGATCGATGGTGTGCCGGCCGGCGACCGGTCCTCGGTGTCGGCGGCCATCCGGCGAGACGTGGGAATTGGCGAGGCCGCCTGCCGCATCGTCTTTGGAGGTTGGGGCCCTTCGATCATGCACCACGGAGGTGGCTTCCTCGGCGATATCGTTCAGGCAGTAAGCGACATGCGCCAAAGGGCTCTAGACGGCCACATCACCATTTGGGGCCGCACCCACCGCTTGGGCGTGTTCGACAAGATACCGAGTGAGTTTTGGCGCGAAAATCGTCCTGACGAACTGTCACTCTACAACCCCGACCCCGACGCCCAATCCTATACGGCCTGCGAGAACAATCGCCCCACAGTTCGCTATCTCGACCTCATGGTGAGCAAGGCGCAGATTGAAGCAGAATGGCCGCGCTAAGCCTCGCCGGCCTATACCGGGGAACGCACCCAGAAAGTGGCCGGCGGGCGCCTGCCCGCCTCATTGCTGGCGGTGAGATGACCTGCGAAGCTGAGCCGGTTGGGTTGGACTTGGCTTAACAATGGGAATGCACGATGGATGACGACCCCCATCATCGCCTCGGCCGTCAGGATGGCGCGCTCAGGCCGAAGAGAGAACGCCGGGCTTGAGTTGGCTTCAGTTCATAGCCGAACTCGTAAAGGCCTTGGCTTGGCCTTTTGTCATCGTCGTCTTGGCTGTTCTATTCAATTCGCAGATTCGCGCGCTTCTTCAGAAACTTACATCCTTCAAAGGATGGGGTTTGGAGGCGTCGTTCGAAAAGCAGGTGGCAGCCCTCGCCGTCGAAGCCGCCGCGCTTCCTGAGCCGCCCCAAACTCCCGATCAGCCCAAGGGCACATCGTCGAACGTTGCGACGCCGCCGGTTCTGGCCTTCGACGAAGCGCCCGCAAAGACGGAGGCCCGTCCCCTGATCGTCGAACGGGAGCTCTCCGGCAGCCGGGACCATCGTGACGTGCCCCGAATCCTAGCGCAGGGATGGAATGCGGCCACAGCGGCCATTCAGCGGGCATATGATGTGGCTCTGCCGGGATCGATGCCGGCGGGCTCCGACCTGCAAGCTGCCCGGCTAGCGGAGGCCGGCGTTATTCATCCCGAGACTTACTCACTGTTCGAAACCGTCAACCGGACCATCATCAGCTCGATTGCCGTATCAAATGTCAGCCGCCAGCAGGCGCTGGCCTTTGAGCGCGCGGCCGACAAGTTGGCCAGGACGATCGACTACGACCTGAAGGTCTGGAAGGCGAAGCATCCTGGGTGAGAAGGAGGGCTTTGGTCTGGCCGTATCTCACTCCTTTGCGTAGCCCTCGCGCCGAAGTTCAGCCGTAAGCGTCCGGTCATAACCCGCTCGACGTTTCGGGCCATCCGCTGCCCACGGCGCGATCTTCGGGCTCAGCTGTCCAAGTGCAGCGGGAGCAGCCGGCTGGGGTTGGCTTTGTAGATCGCGACCAGCTCGGCGAGGTTCTCGATGCCGGCGTCAGTAAAGGCGACGGTGTACTCATCGTTGAGACCGATGATGCCCAGGCAGCCATCTTCCGGGGTCATTTCGCAGGAGATCTCCCACAGCCAGCCTTCGTCTTCGCCGAGTTTCTTGGCGACGAGCGGCAGGGTGTAGACGGTTTCGATCGCGGCCACGGCTAGGCCGCCTGATCGGCTGGCGCCTGTAAGGCCTGCCAGCTCCACGGCAGGAGCTCGTCGATCCGCTTGGCGGGATGGTCGGCGATGCGACCGATGACGTCGGCCAGGTAGGCCTCGGGAT
>NZ_DATAPY010000118.1:0-39421 GCF_036264965.1 Phenylobacterium sp. | reverse complement strand
TGTTCGTCATTGACGCCAAGTGTTCGCTGAATGCCTTCCTGGAGCTGCAGGAGGCCGAGGGCGACGAGGCGCGGGAGGCGGCGGGCCTGCGCCATGTGCAGAGCGTGCGCGGCCACATCGCCGGGCTGTCGGCCAAGGCCTATTGGGATCAGTTCGACGGCTCGCCGGACTTCGTGGCGATGTTCGTGCCGCTGGATTCGGCGCTGGCCGCCGCGGTCGACCGCGCGCCGACCCTGATGACCGAGGCGATGGACAGGAAGGTGGTGATCGTCACGCCCACCACGCTGTTCGCGCTCTGCAAGGCGGTGGTCTACGGCTGGCGGGTCGAGGAGCAGGCGGCCAACGCGCGGACCATCGCCGAGCTGGGCCGCGAGCTCTACAAGCGCATCGCCGTGATGGGCGGCCACGCCGGCTCAGTGGGCAAGGCGCTGGAGGCCGCGGTGGCCCGCTACAACCAGTTCGTCGGGTCGCTCGAGACCCAGGTCCTGACCCAGGCGCGGCGCTTCGAGGAGCTGAAGGTCGACCACGAGGGCAAGAAGGTCGAGGTGTTGGAGCCGCTGGACACCGCGGTCCGGCCGCTGTCGAAGCTGTCGCCCGAGACCCCGCCGCAGGTGCGCCTGGTAGCCGGCGATGAGGGCTGAGGCGATTGGCCTACCTTGACGCTCGGGTATCGGGTCCCTAATTCGCCCCCATGGCCCTGCGCGAGATCCTCATTGTCCCCGACCCGATCCTGAAGAAGGTCTCGGCGCGCGTCGACGTGGTGGACGACGAGCTGCGCGCGCTGATGGATGACATGCTCGAAACCATGTACGCGGCGCCCGGCATCGGCCTGGCGGCGATCCAGGTGGGCGTGCCCAAGCGGGTGATCGTCGTGGACCTGGCGCGCGAGGGCGAAGACCCTGCGCCGCAGTATTTCGTGAACCCCGAGATCCTCTGGGCCTCGGAAGAGACCGCGCCCTACGAAGAGGGCTGCCTCTCGGTGCCGGAGATCTACGACGAGGTCGAGCGGCCGTCGCATGTGAAGCTGCGCTACCTGAACTACCGGGGCGAGACGGTCGAAGAGGACGCCGAAGGCCTCTACGCCGTCTGCATCCAGCACGAGATGGATCACCTGGACGGCGTGCTGTTCATCGACCACCTGTCGCGCCTGAAGCGCGAGCAGGCGGTGAAGAAGGTCAAGAAGCAGGCCAAGGCGGCCTAATTCGCGCCGGAGCTAGTGCTCCACCTTGTCCTTGGCGCGGTCGACGGCGGCGTCGGTCTTGGCGGCGGCCTTGTCCGTGCCGGATTTGATGTCGGAGGCGGCCTTTTCGGTCCCGGCTTTCAGCTTCTCACCGGCCTGGCCCGCCGCTTCCTTGGTCTTGGCGGCGGCTTCCTCAGTTCCCTGTTTGATGTCCGAGCCGAGTTCCTTGGCGGCCGGCGCGTTGGCGACGTCCTTGGCGGCTGAGGCGGCGTCGGAGCCGACGGCCTTCAGGTCCTGGCCGGTCTTCTCCTGGGTCGACTTGGAGCAGGCGGCGAGCGCCAGGCCCGCGCTCAGCAGGACGGCAAGGGTGAGGGTGCGCATGATGGGCTCCTGTTCGGTCGGGTATCCGGTCGGGCAACCAACGGCCAAGCTTGCCTCAAGGTTCCGCGGCTTTGCGCGCGCGGCCTGCGGCGGGTAGAGCAACGGCCATGCGGATCGCCTTCCTGGGAACCCCTGACTTCGCGCTGGCCGCGCTTCGCCGGCTGGTCGCCGCCGGGCATGAGATCGCCTGCGTCTATTCCCAGCCCCCGGCGCCGCGCGGGCGCGGGCAGACGCTGCAGCCCTCGCCGGTGCAGGCCTTCGCCGGACAACAGGGGCTGACGGTGCGCACGCCCGCCTCGATGCGCGATCCGGCGGAGATTGCGGCGTTCGCGGCCCTGAACCTCGACGCCGCCTGTGTCGTGGCCTTCGGCCAGATCCTGCCGGGCGCGGTGTTGGACGCGCCCCGGCTGGGCTCTTTCAACCTGCACGGCTCGCTGCTGCCCCGTTGGCGCGGCGCGGCGCCTATCCAGCGGGCGATCATGGCGGGCGACGCTGTGACCGGCGTCGAGGTCATGCGGATGACCGAGGGCCTGGACGAGGGCCCGGTGCTGGCCAGCGAGACCTTGAGGATTGGGCCGCTGGATACAGCGGGAACGCTGCACGACCGCATGGCGGCGGCGGGCGCCGAGCTGTTGGCGCGGACGCTTGTCGACATCGAGGCCGGTGAGGCGATCGAGACGCCACAATCCGACGAGGGCGTCACCTACGCTAAGAAGATCGGCCCCAAGGTGGCGCGGATCGACTGGGCCAAGCCCGGCCGTCAGATCGACTGGAAGATCCGCGGCCTGTCGCCGTTTCCGGGCGCCTGGTTCCTGCTGCCCACCGACCGCCAACGCCCGGTGCGGGTGAAGGCCCTGCTGTCGGCCTTCGAGGATATCGATGGGCCGCCGGGCCAGGTGCTGGACGATCGGCTGCTGGTGGGGACCGGCGAGGGCGCGGTGCGGCTGCTGCGGGTGCAGCGCGAGGGCCGTGGGCCGCAGGAGGCCGCGGTGTTCCTGAACGGCGCGCCGGTGGCGGTCGGGACGGTGCTGGGCTGATGCCCCGCTTCCGGCTCACCATCGAGTACGACGGCGGCCCCTACAACGGCTTCCAGGCTCAGGCCGACCAGCCGACGGTGCAGGGCTCTCTGGAACGCGCGGTCACGGCCTTCTGCGGCGAGACCGTGCGCGTGCACGCCGCCGGGCGCACCGACACCGGTGTCCACGCCACCGGCCAGGTGGTCCACATCGACCTGGAGAAGGACTGGCCCGCCGAGACCGTGCGCAATGCGCTGAACGCCCACCTGCGCGGCGAACCGATCGTGGTGCTGGACGCCGACGTCGCGCCGCAGGGATGGCACGCGCGGTTCACGGCGACCGAGCGGCGCTACCGCTACCGCATCCTCAACCGGACGAGCCCGCCGGGCCTGGAGCGCGGCCACGTCTGGCATGTCAAGAACCCGCTGGACGCCGAGGCCATGCACGCCGCCGCCCAGGTGCTGATCGGCCAGCACGACTTCACCACCTTCCGCGACGTGGCCTGCCAGGCGAAGTCGCCGGTCAAGACCCTGGACGTGGCGACGGTGCTGCGCGAGGGCGACGAGGTGGTGCTGGTGTTTGAGGCGCGGAGCTTCCTACATCGCCAGGTGCGCTCGATGACCGGCTCGATCGCCGAGGTCGGCCTGGGGCGGTGGACGGCGGAGGACCTGAAGGCCGCGCTGGAAGCCAAGGACCGCAAGGCCTGCGGGCAGGTCGCGCCGGCGGATGGACTGTATCTGACGGGCGTGAGTTACGAGGGGGAGTAGCGTCCTTCTCCCTCGGGAGAAGGTGGCCTGCGAAGCAGGTCGGATGAGGGGCTATCGCCCGGCCCGACCCCTCATCCGTCACCCTTCGGGCGACACCTTCTCCCCAGGGAGAAGGAACTATTCTTCCGGGAACGCCACGAAATACCGTTCGATCAGGCGTTCGTAGACCGCCTGCAGCTGCAGGATCTCGGCGACAGGTGCGGCCTCGTCGACCTGGTGCATGGTCTTGCCGACCAGCCCCAGCTCGACCACAGGGCAAAGGGCGCGGATGAACCTCGCGTCGCTGGTGCCGCCGGTGGTGGAGAGTTCCGGATCGCGGCCGGCGATGTCGCGTACGGCGGCGGCGACCAAGTCGGTGAAAGGGCCGGGCTCGGTGAGGAAGGCCTCGCCGCTGATCTGCGGCGTGACCGTGATGGCGCCGGAGAAATCGCGGTTGGCGATCACTGCCTCGGTCTCGATCCAGCGGGCCAGGTCTTCGCCGGTGTGGTTGGGGTTGAAGCGGATGTTGAGCCTTGCTTTGGCGACGCCCGGGATGACGTTGGTGGCGGTGTTGGGCACGTCGATCTGGGTGATCTCCAGGTTCGACGGCTGGAACTCCGGATAGCCCTCGTCGAGCCGGCGCTCCTGCAGGCGCAGTAACAGGCGTAGCAGCACCGGGACCGGGTTGGCCGCGCGCTGCGGATAGGCCACGTGGCCCTGGGTTCCGGTCACGGTGATGTCGACATTGATCGAGCCGCGGCGGCCGACCTTGATCATGTCGCCGAAGGTCTCGCTGGAGGTGGGTTCGCCGACCACGCAATGGTCGATGTGCTCGTCTTCGATATCCAGGGCGTCGACCACCATCTTGGTGCCGTGAGTGGCCACGCCCTCCTCGTCGCCGGTGATCAGGAAGGAGAGCGAGCCCGTCACCTGGCCGGCGACGATCGCCTTGGCCGAGGCCGCGGCGAAGGCGGCGATGGCGGATTTCATATCGACGGCGCCGCGGCCCACCAGCACGCCGTCGACCACGGCGGCGTCGAAAGCGCCCCGGCTCCAGGCCGCCGCGTCGCCCACCGGCACCACGTCGGTATGGCCGGCGAAGCAGAGGTTGGGGGCGGCCGTCCCGTAGCGGGCGTAGAGGTTCTCGATCTCGCCGAACTTCATGCGCCGGCAGGCGAAGCCGAGGCCGGCCAGGGTCTTCTCGACGATGTCCATGGCGCCGGCGTCGGCGGGCGTCACCGAGGGCGCCCGGATCAGCGCTTTGGTCAGGTCGATTGCGTCGATCAAGCTCGCCCCCGGCGTGGTGTTTGATAGGCTGGAGGCCCCTCCTAGACCGGAATGATCCCGTGCCCAAGATCGACATCGACGCCGCGCCCACCCGCTTCGGAACCGGCTACCCGCCGCCCTATGACGCGCCCTGCCTGGAGCGCAAACGCTGGAAGCTGGGGGACGCCGCGGGCCTCACCCAGTTCGGGGTCAATCTGCAGCGGCTGGCGCCCGGGGTCTGGTCGAGCCAGCGGCACTGGCACACGGCGGAGGACGAGTTCGTCTGGGTGGTCTCCGGCGAGGTGGTGCTGGTCACCGACGAGGGCGAGCAGGTGCTGCGCGCCGGCGACTGCGCGGGTTTCCGGGCCGGCGCGCCCAACGGCCACCATCTGCAGAACCGGTCGGACACGGAGGCGGTGCTGCTGGAGGTGGGATCGCGGCGTGAGGCCGAGGACGGCTGCGACTACCCCGACATCGACCTCATGCTCTTGCCAGGCGAGCTGGAATACCGGCGCAAGGACGGAACGCCCTACGTCGACACCCGCACCGCGCGGAGCCGCTAGTCCCGCAGCAGCTCGTTGATCGAGGTCTTCGACCGCGTGCGTTCGTCGACGGTCTTCATGATCACCGCGCAGTAGGTGGAGGGCAGGGTCGGGTCGTGCGGGTTCGGGCGCGAGCCGGACATGAGCACCGAATAGGGCGGAACCTCGCCGGTGATGGTCGCGCCGGTCTTGCGATCGACGATTGGGGTGGTGGAGGTCAGGAAGACGCCCATCGACAGGACCGAGCCCTCGCGGACGATGACGCCCTCGGCGACCTCGGCGCGGGCGCCGATGAAGCAGTTGTCCTCGATGATCGTCGGGTTGGCCTGCAGGGGCTCCAGCACCCCGCCGATCCCGGCGCCGCCGGAGATGTGGCAGTGGGCGCCGATCTGGGCGCAGGAGCCGACCGTGGCCCAGGTGTCGACCATGGTGCCTTCGCCGACATAGGCGCCGATGTTGACGAAGGAGGGCGTCAGCACCGCGCCCTTGGAGATGAAGCTGCCTTTGCGGATCACCGTACCGGGCAGGGCGCGGAAGCCCGCCGCCTCGAAGCGCGCGGCGTCCCAGCCCGTGCACTTCAGCGGGACCTTGTCCCAGTAGGGGCCCGGCGCGTCGGCCTCGACCAGTGCGTTGGGGGTCAGGCGGAAGAACAGGAGGATCGCCTGTTTGGCCCACTGGTGGGTGACCCAGGTCCCGTCGTCCTGCCGGGTGGCGACGCGCAGGGTCCCGGCGTCCAGGCGCTCGATGGTCTCCAGCACCGCCTCGCGGACCGGGCCCTGGGTGGCGTGGCTGATCGCGTCGCGGTCCTCCCAGGCGGCCTCGATGACGCTCTTGAGGTCGGAATGGCCCGAAAGGCTTAGGCTTGGCATATCAGGCGGCTTCCTTGAGGCGGGCCTGCGCCAGGAAGGGCGCGAGCTTGGCGGTCCTGTAGCGGACGAAGGGCGCGGTGGAGGCCTCGGCGTGTGGGCCCACCAGTACGGTGGTCATGCCGAGCTCGGCGGCGGGCGCCAGGTTGCGCTCGCTATCCTCGAAGAAGGCCGCGGTCGTAGGCTCGATGGCGTGATCGGCGCTGATCTTCTCGAAAGTCGCGCGGGCGGGCTTCGGCACATAGTCGGCCGAGCCGATGTCGAAGATGTCGTCGAAGAGGTGCGTCAGGCCCAGGCGCTCCAGTACGCGCTTGGCGTGGAAGGCGTCGGCGTTGGTGAAAATCAGGCGACGGCCCGGCAGGCGCGCGATGCCCGCCACCAGCGCCGGATCGTGCGCCAGGGCCTCCAGCGACATGTCGTGGAAGATGGTGTGGAAGTCGGCCGGATCGACGCCGTGGTGCTCGACCAGGCCGCCCAGCGTCAGGCCGTAGTCGGCCAGGTACTGCTTCTGCAGCCGGTAGGCGTCGTCGCGGTCCAGGCCGGTGATCTTCTGGACGTAGGCGGTCATCCGCCGCTCGATCTCGCCCATGAAGCCGGACTCGGCCGGATAGAGGGTGTTGTCCAGGTCGAAGAGCCAGGTTTCGATATGGCGCAGGTCCGCGCTCATTCGCTGACCAGCGTGCCTGCCCCGTGCTCGGTGAAGAGTTCGACCAGCATGGCGTGGGGCTTGCGGCCATCCAGGATGACCACGGCGCCGACGCCGGACTCCACCGCGGCGATCGCGGTCTCCAGCTTGGGGATCATGCCGCCGGTGGCGACGCCGTCGGCGATGGCGGCCCGGGCCTCGGCGAGGGTCATCTGGCGGATCAGCTCGCCGTTCTTGTCCAGCACGCCCACCACGTCGGTGAGCAGCAGCATGCGCTTGGCGTTCAGCGCGCCGGCCAGGGCCCCGGCCACGGTGTCGGCGTTGATGTTGTAGGTCTGGCCATCCTCGGCGACGCCGATCGGGGCGATCACCGGGATGTAGTCCTCGTCGGCGTAGATCAGGGCCTCGATCAGCTTGGGATCGATGCGGCTGGGCTCGCCCACGAAGCCGAGATCGACCTCGCGTTCGATGCGGCTGTCGGGGTCCTTCTTGGTGCGTTTGGCCTTCTCGACGGTGATCAGCCGCGCGTCCTTGCCGGAGAGGCCCACGCCCCGCACGTCGGCCTCACGGCCGGCCAGGGTGATCCAGTTGGCGATCTCCTTGTTGATCGCCCCGGAGAGGACCATTTCGGCCACCTCCATGGTCGCCGCGTCGGTGACCCTGAGGCCGTCGATGAAGGTCGATTTGACGCCGGCGCGTTCCAGCATGGCGGAGATCTGCGGGCCGCCGCCGTGGACGATCACCGGATGCAGGCCCAGCATCTTCAGCAGCACCGCGTCGGCGGCGAACTGCTTGGCGACCTGCTCTTCGCCCATGGCGTGGCCGCCGTACTTGATGACCACGGTCTCGCGGTCATAGCGCTGGATATAGGGCAGGGCCTCGGCCAGGGTCCTGGCGGTCGCCCATCCTTCGCCTTGAGTATCGTCGGTCACAGGCCGTCGCGCCCTTTGAAAACGGGTGCGATCCGATAGCGGACGCCGCGCCCCCTGTCACCTTCGCTGGATTGCCGGGTGGCTAAAGCGCGCCTGCGAAGGCGCGGATCAGCTCTTTCAGGTGGCGCACGTCTGCCGGATCGGCCGGCACGCTCAGCAGGCGCGGCGTCACGCGCAGGTCCACCAGGGAGGCGCGGCCGGCGAAGGCCAGCGACCAACGATCGAACAGGCGCTCGGCGAGATCGACCTCCTCCAGGACGGTCACCCGCCAGTGGCGCGCGTCGCGGAAGATGCTGGCCATCACCGCGTCGATCGCCGGCGGGGGCCCCTCGAGGATCCCGGCGAAATGGTCCTCGGTGGAGATCAGCGCGCCGGTGATGCCGAGACTGGCGTTACGGGCTCGGGCGATCTCGCCGATGGCTTTCATATCGGAGCCGTCATGCGGCCAAGGCGTACTCTTGACGCTGACAAAGAACACCGAACGCAACATGCCTACCCGTCGACCTCCCCGGCGGCCAGGCGGAGCGCTCAAAGCCAAGGTTGTTATTTGCACGCAAAGATTGCGACATGGAAGACCTCCCGTCATCCTTGTTTCTGGCGCTGCGCCGAAGCCATGCTAAGCCTCGGGCGGGTTTCGAGCGGGGATGCGTATGCGGATTTCGGGTGTTGTGGCGGCGGCGCTGGCCGTGTGGGCGCTGGCGGCTGGGGCCCAGGCGCGCACGGTGGTGGTCACAGCCGACCGGCTGCTGGACGTGGCGACCGGCAAATATGTGGAAAAGCCCGCTGTGGTGATCACCGACGGGCGCATCGCGGCGGTGCAGAGCCAGGGCAAGGCCGACTATCCGGCGGGCGCCGAGCGGGTCGACCTGCCGGGCGTGACCCTGCTGCCCGGCCTGATCGACATGCACGTCCACCTGACGTCCTCGCCGCTGTTCGGGGGCTACAACCGCCTGCAGAAGACCGACAGTTTCTGGCCGATCCTCGCCACCACCCACGCACGCGCGACGGTGGAGGCCGGCTTCACCACGGTGCGCAACGTGGGCTCCCGCAACTTCGAGGACGTGGGGCTGAAACAGGCGATCGACGGCGGCTTCATCCCTGGCCCGCGCATCGTGCCGGCCGGCTACGCTATCGGCTCGACCGGCGGCCACTGCGATTCCAATTCCTTCCCGCCGTCGATGCATCAGAAGGGCGACGCGGTGATCGACAGCCCGGATGAAGGCCGCAAGCGGGTGCGCGAGATGCACAAGTACGGCGCCGAGGTGATCAAGATCTGCGCCACCGGCGGGGTGTTCAGCCACGGCGACACGCCCGGCGCCCAGCAACTCACCCTGGAAGAAATCAAGGCCATGGTGGACGAGGCCCATCGCGCGGGCATGAGGGTCGCCGCCCACGCCCACGGCGCCGATGGCATCAAGGCCTCGATCCTCGGCGGGGTCGATACTATCGAGCACGCCAGTCTGGTCGACGACGAGGGCATCAAGCTGGCGATCGCCCACGGCAGCTACTTCGGCATGGACATCTACAACACCGATTACACCCAGGCCGAAGGCAAGAAGAACGGCGTGCAGGAGGAGAACCTGCAGAAGGACCGCGACATCGGCGACATCCAGCGGGAGAACTTCAGGAAGGCGCTGAAGGCGGGCGTGAAGATGATCTTCTCCACCGACGCCGGCATCTATCCGCACGGGACCAACGCCAGGCAGTTCGCGGTGATGGTGCGCTATGGCGCGACGCCGCTGCAGGCCATCCGCACAGCCACCCTGACCGCCGCCGAGGCCCTGGACCGGGCAAAGGACGTGGGCCAGGCGACCCCAGGCCACTACGGCGATCTGGTCGGCGTGACCGGCGATCCGCTCAGCGACGTGACGGTGCTGGAGCACCCGGTGTTCGTGATGAAGGGCGGGGACGTGGTGAAGCGGGTCCCGTAGCCTCCTCTCCCCTCGCGCTTAGCGTCGGGGAGAGGAGTCAAATGGCGCAGGCGGCGAGGATCTCGGCGCGGAGTTCCGGGATGCCGGCCCCCTTCTCGGAGGAGGTGGCCAGTACGCGGGGGAAGGCGGCGGGGCGTTTGGCGATGGCGGCCAGAGTCCTGGCGACCACGGCCTCGACCTCGGCGGCCTTCAGCTTGTCGGCCTTGGTCAGCACGATCTGGTAGGAGACGGCGGCCAGGTCGAAGGCGTCCAGCGCCTCCTTGTCGACGTCCTTCAGCCCATGGCGGGCGTCGATCAGCAGATAGGCGCGCTTCAGGTTCGGGCGGCCGCGCAGGTAGTCGCGGCCGAGGTTCTGGAACTTCTTCACGTCGCCGCGGGAGGCGCGCGCGAAGCCGTAGCCCGGCAGGTCGACAAGCCGCAGCTTCTCGTCGGCGACGAAGAAGTTCACCTCGCGGGTGCGGCCCGGTGAATTGGACGCCCGCGCCAGGTGCAGCCGCCCGGCCACGGCGTTGATCAGGGTGGACTTGCCGACGTTGGAGCGGCCGGCGAAGGCCACCTCCGGCAGGTCCGCGGGGGGCAGGCCGGCGATGGCCACGGCCCCCATCATGAAGGTCACCTCGTGGGCGAAGAGGACGCGCGCGGCCTCCAGCTCCTCGGCGGTGAAGTCGTCGCTCACCCGCCGCCAGCCTTGCCGGTGAGACGTGCGATCGTCCGGTCGATGGGATTGTCCACCTTGAAGCGGCGCATCATCACGTATTGCTGAAGCGTGGTGAGCACGTTCGACCAGGTCCAGTAGATCAGCAGGCCTACGGCGAAGGGCGCCATGATGAACATGAAGATCAGCGGCATGAACTGGAAGACCCGCTGCTGGGCCGGGTCGCCGGCCGGCGGCGACAGCGACATGGTCAGGAACATGGTGAAGCCGTAGGCCAGCGGCAGGATGCCCAGGTGCAGGCTGGTGTCGAGGATCGGCCCCAACAGCGGCAGGTGGGCCGGGTTCCAGGGGATCAGGCCGAACAGGTTCCAGATGGTGGTCGGGTCGCGCGCCGACAGATCGCTGAAGGCCAGGAAGGGCGCATGCCGCATCTCGATGGAGATGTTGAGCACCTTGTAGAGCGAATAGAACACCGGGATCTGCAGCAGCATCGGCAGACAGCCGGCCAGCGGATTGACCTTCTCGCGCTGGTAGAGCGCCATGATCTCCTGCTGCTGCTTGGTCGGATCGTCCTTATAGCGCTTGCGAAGGTCCTCCATCATCGGCTGGACCTTCTTCATCTTGGTCATCGACTCGTACTGCTTGTTGGCGATCGGGAAGAAAGCCACGCGGACGATGACGGTGAGCGCCAGGATGGCGACCCCGAAGGTGCCGACACGCTGATAGATCTGGGTCAGGAACCAGAACATCGGGCGGGTCACCGGGAAGAAGAAGCGACCCCAGTCCACCGCGTCGTCGAAGTGGGTGATGCCCAGGTCCTTCTGATAGGCCTGCAGCAACGGCACGGTCTTGGCGCCGGCGAACAGGTGCTGGGTGACGGTGACCTGGGCGCCGGGCGCGATGGTGCGCGCTGCGCCGGTATAATTGGCCTCATAGACGTCGACATTTCCGGCCTTGGCGTCGCGGTACACCGCGTGCACCTGTTCGCCCGAATTGGGGATCAGGGCGGCCAGCCAGTAATTGTCGGTGATGCCGGTCCAGGCGCTGGCGGAATTGAATTCCTGGGTCGAGCCGCCGTTCTTCGCCAGGTCCTTGTAGGTGAAGGCCCGCACCCGGCCGTCGAGGTAGCCGATGGTCCCTTGGTGGACGACGCTGGACTTGCCGATGTCGGGGGGCACGCCCTGGCGTTGCACCGTGCCGTAGGGCGCCAGCGTCACCGCGCCGGTCCCGGTGTTGGCCACGGTGTCGGTGAGCGTGAACATGTAGTGGTCGTCGACCGCGATCTTGCGGGTGAACGCCAGGCCCTGGCCGTTGTTGTAGGTCAGGGTGATCGGCGCGCCGGGCGACAGCGTCGAACCCTCTGTCAGCGTCCAGGCCGTCGTCGCGCCCGGCAGGCCCGGCACGTTCTGGCCCACCCAGCCGAAGTCGATGAACCACGGGAAGGGCGTTCCCTCCGGGCGCAGCATCTCGACCGGGGGCGAGTTCTTGTCGGTGGTCTGCTTGTACTGGGTCAGGAACAGGTCATCGAGGCGACCGCCGCGCAGCGAGATCGAGCCCTTGAGCGCCGGGGCGGCCAGCGGCACGCGGGGGCTGGCGGCCAGGGCCGCGGCGCGGGTCACCGCCGGCGGGGCATTCAGCGCCGGGGCGCCGGGCAGCACCTGGGCGGCCGCGGCCGGCGGATGGGCCTTCAGCTCGGCGGCTTTGCGCTTCTGGGCGGGCTCGAGCACGAACGTCTGATAGACGATGAAGAGCACGAGGGCGCACACGAGGAAGATGATCGTGTTGCGGCTGGAATCGTCTTGCATGGGAACGGGCGCGGTCCGGTAGGAGTAAGGCCCTCAGGATTGGGGGCGATCGCGGTCGGCGGCGAGCCTTATCAGCGCGCTTTTCACGTCGTCAAGCAAACGCGGCCAAGGTCGCGCCGTCACACCGCCTCGGGCGATGAATACATAGTCGAAACCTGGGGTGGCCAGCGCCGGAAGCAAGAGGCGTGCGCATTCGCGCAGCCGGCGCTTGGCGCGGTTGCGCTCGACGGCCCCGCCGATCCGCTTGGTGGCGGTGAAGCCGGCGCGGACCAACGGCGTCTCGTCGCGCGGCCGGGCCTGGACCAGCACGGCGCCGCGCGCGCAATGGGCAGCCTGCGCGCAAGCCAGGAAATCCGGGCGTTTCTTGAGGCGTTCGATTTTAAGAGGGGCGTCGGGCATCCGCCGACACCATAGCTTAAGCGCGAGGCCTAGGCGCTCAGGCGCTTGCGGCCCTTGGCGCGCCGACGGGCCAGCACCTTTTGTCCGTTCTTCGTGGACATGCGCAGGCGGAAGCCGTGGCGGCGGGCGCGAACAAGGCGCGACGGTTGAAAAGTCCGCTTCACGGGGAGCTCCGGGGTCGAAAATCGAGCGGCGGTGGATAGGGGAAGAGCCGGGGCGTGTCAACCGCCGTGGCCGTTTCACTCCGCCAGAGTCAACACCATGGGGCCGTTCCGCGTCGCCACGAGGGTGTGTTCATACTGCACCGTGGGCGTGCCGCGGGTGGGACGAAGGGTCCAGCCGTCGCCGGTCTCGTCGACCCAGTCGTCGCCCAACGACAGGAAGGGCTCGATGGTGAAGACCAGACCCTCGCCGATGCGGCGGCTGTCGCGGGGTTCGTTCCAGGTGGGGATTTCTTTCGGCTCTTCGTGCAGGGCCGAACCCACGCCGTGGCTCGCGAGGTTCTTGATCAGGCTGTAGCCATTGCGGTCGGCGAAGGCCTCGATGCTGCGGCCGATGGCGCCCAGCTCGCCGCCGGCCTTCACGGCGCGGATGCCGGTCCAGAGCGCACGGCGGCCATCGCGGCACAGGCGCTCGACCCGGGGCGCGACCGGCGGCACGGCGAAACTCGCGCCGGTGTCGCCGAAGAAGCCGTCGATCTCGGCGGAGACATCGATGTTGACCAGGTCGCCCGCCGCGATCGCCCGGTCGTCGGGAATGCCATGCGCCACGTCAGGGCCGATGGAGATGCAGGTCGCGCCCGGGAAGCCGTAGGTCAGCTCCGGGGCCGAGCGGGCGCCGGCCTGGTCCAGCAGCCGGCGGCCGATCTGGTCCAGCTCGCGGGCGGTGATGCCGGGCTCCAGGGCCTCACCCATGGCCTTCAGGGTGTTGGCCACCACGCGGCCGGCGATCTTTAGCTTTTCGAGTTCGTCTTCACTGCCGATGGTCATGGGAGATCGCCCTCAAGGGAGCATCTTTTGAGATGTCTCCCGTCCTTAGATTTCACGGATGATGGGAGCCTTGGGGCCTGGGCAAGTCAAGGAGCGGCCCTTGGTCGCCCGCGTGGCGGCGCGCCTCTGACGCGTCCTTAAGTTGCCCAGGCCCCAAGGCATGCTCGCCGCCATGAAATTTAAGCTGGGGTGTGACGGGAGATGACCTTCCTCTCACCGCTCATCCCGGCGAAAGCGGGGACCCAGGTGTTTTGTTTCTCGGTGATCGGATTGGTTGTCGCGCCGCCAATTTGGGCTCGGCAACGGAAAAAGCCTGGGTCCCCGCTATCGCGGGGATGAGCGGATTGGGAGTGGCCGCAGCCTACAAATCCGGCCGTACGATGGTCTTACCGATCACCTTGCGGTCGGCGAGCGAGTCGAAGGCCGTGCGCCAGTCGCTGAGCGGGTATTCGGCGTCGACGCGGGGCTTCACCTTGCCGTCCTCGGCGAGTTTCCAGATGGCTTCGTGGTTCTCGCGGCCCCGCTCGGGGAACTGGCGGCCATATTCGCCGGCGCGGACGCCGATCACCGAGAAGCCCTTGATCAGCGCGATATTGACCGGCAGCACCGGCAGCCGGCCGGAGGTGAAGCCGATGGAGAGGATCCGCCCGCCGAAGGCGATGCAGCGCAGGCTCTCGTCGAAGACGTCGCCGCCGACGGGGTCGTAGATCACGTCCGCCCCGCGCCCGCCGGTGAGCTCCTTCACCCGCTCGCGGAAGCCCTGGGTGACATTGACCGTGGCCTCAGGGGCGTATTCGCGGGCGATGATCTCCAGTTTGTGGTCGGAGGCCGACGCGGCGATCACCTTGGCGCCCATGATCTGGGCCAGGTCGACGGCGGCCAGGCCCACGCCGCCGGCCGCGCCGTGGATCAGCACCCATTCGCCGGGCTGCAGGCGTGCGCAACGCTCGAAGGCGACGTAGGCGGTCAGGTAGGCCACCGGATAGCCGGCCGCCTGGCTGAAGGTCAGCGTGTCGGGCTTCCTACGCAGGCCCGCCGCCGGGACGACGGCGTACTGCGCCATGCCGCCGCGCCCGCCGCCGCAGACGGGATCGCCAGGCTTGAAGCCGGTGACGCCGTCGCCGAGCGCGTCCACTTGGCCGGCCAGCTCCATGCCGGCGACGAAGGGGACGGCGGGCTTGTGCTGGTGCTCGCCGCGGGTCTGCATCAGGTCGGGGAAGTTCACCGCCGCGGCGCGGACCTCGATGCGGACCTCGCCCGGGCCGGGCTCGGGCGTGGGCACGTCCTTCACCACGCAGCCCGCGTAGTCGGGCGCCAGCCGCTCGACGACGAGGGCGCGCATCAGGCGATACGGCCTTCGAAGCCCTCGCGGACCAGGCCGGCGATCTCGCGGCAGGCGACGTCGGCGCAGGGCACCGCGCCGGTGAAGGCGGTGAAGGCGTGCGCCAGGCCGTCGTAGCAGCGGTAGGCGACGGGCACGCCGGCCTCCTTCAGCCGCCGGGCGTAGGCCTCGCCCTGATCGAGCAGCGGGTCGAAGCCGGCGGTGACCACGATGGCGGGCGCGAGGCCGGATACGTCCTTGGCGCGCAGCGGCGACAGCCGCGGGTCGGCCGGGCTGTCGCCGGGGCCCATGTAGTGGCCGGCGAACCAGTCCAGCGTCGCGCGGGTCAGCGGGAAGGCGTCGCCATAGGTGGTCATGGATGCGCTCTCGCAGACCACATCGACCCAGGGATAGATCAGGAGCTGCAGAGCCGGCTGCGGCTCGCCCGCCTTCTTCAGCTCCTGGCAGATCACCGCGGCGAAATTACCGCCCATGGAATCGCCCCCGATCGCCGCCTGGCCGGCCGGCGCGCCGAACCGCCCGGCGTTGTCCTTGGCCCAGCGGTAGGCGGCCAGCACGTCCTCCAGGCCGGCGGGGAAGCGATGCTCGGGCGCCAGGCGGTAGTCGACGGAGAGCACCGGCCCGCGGGCGGTCTTGGCCAGGATCGAGCAGAAGGCCTGGCAGGTCTCCAGGTCGCCGATCACGCCGCCGCCAAAGTGGGCGAAGACCATCAGCGGCGCCTGCGGGTCCTGGTTGTCGGACCGGTAGACGCGCGCGGGGATGTCGCCGCCGGGGCCGGGAATGACGAGCGTCTCGATGCGGACGCCCGGCTCAAGGTCGCCGCCGGTGACGGCCAGGGCCATGGCGCTGGCGAGGCGGGCCTCCTCGGGCGTCATCACCGTCATCGGCGGCGCGCCGCGCGACTGGGACGCCAGGTACTGCAGCCGCGGGTCGAGGGTGCGGCCGCCCTGGTAGATCACCCCGCCGCCAGCCATCAGCCGCAACATGGGAATCGGCAAGCTCAACAGTTTGCGGACCATCATGCGCTGAGTGGCCGGGCTGGGCACGGCTAACCCTTGGCCTTGGGCAGGCCCTTCAGGCCGCCTAAGATCATGGTGACGGCGAACTCGGTGGCGCCCTTGGTGTCGACCGGGCGGCGCTCCAGCATCTTGTCGCCCACCTCGCGGGCGATGGCGATGCAGGCGGCGGCCATATAGTCCGGGTCGGCGAAGGGGCCCTTGCGCTGGGCGATATCGTCGGCCAGCGCGTCGCGGATCTCGGCGAAGACGGCGGCCATCTCCGGGGTCTCGCCCTGGACGTGGGGATGCGGCTCGCCGGCCGGGCGGCGCTCGATCCAGGTGCGCTGTTCTTCGGCGATGAAGTCGAAATAGGCGCTGATCGCGCGGTGGACGAACTCCTCGAAGGAATAGCCCTTGCCGCGCAGGCCCTTGAGGATCGGGGCGAAGCGCCGCGCGCCGTCGTCGGCGAGGGCGGCGAACACCTCCTCCTTGGAGCGGTAGTAGTTGTAGAAGGTGCCGGCCGCGAGACCGGTGCGGCGGATGATGTCGCGCACCGTGGCGGTCTCGTAGCCCAGCTCCCCGAACACCTCGCGCGCGGCGTCGAGGATCGCCTGGCGATTGGCGACCTTGGTCTGCTCACGCTTTCCGGAGACGAGATAGGCGACCTGGGACATGGGGACTTTGCAAAGACTCAAAAGTGACGCGTGTCACTCTAGGGGGTGTCGTCCCGGAAAGCCAACACTGCGCGCTTCCTTTCCCACTCGTGGGAAAGGGGGACCGTACGCCGAGCGAAGCGAAGAGCGGATGGTGGATAGGGCAAGCGGTCGCGCCGAGCTTGCGGCCTTCCCTCTCCACCACCCGCTCTTTGGCGGGTGGTCCCCCTCTCCCGCTACGCGGGAAAGGAAGATCAAACCGTCCGCTGGGCCCGGTCCTTCTCGTTGGCGGAGCGGATTGAGTCGCGGGCGGCTTCCCATTCGGCGTCGCCCCATTCGGCCAGGCGGCTGAAACCGCCGCCGCGCAGGTGGCCGCCGCCGTCGATGGCGATGGTCTGGCCGTTCACGTAGGCCGAGCCCGGATCGAGCAGGTAGACCGCCAGGTTGGCCAGCTCGCGCATCTCGCCGTTGCGGTTCAGGGGGATGGTCGGGTCGGCGCCGTCATTCTCGCGGCCCGTGCTGCCGGGCGTCAGGCGCGCGTTCATGCCTTCGGTCGGGAAGGGGCCAGGCGCGACCGCGTTGAAGCGGATGCCGCGGTTGCCCCACTCCACGGCCAGGGACTGGGTCATGGCGTTCAAGCCCGCCTTGGACATGGCCGAAGGCACCGTGAACGGCCCGCCGTTCCAGACCCAGGTGGTGATGATCGAGACCACCGAGGCGTGCTTGCCCTCCTTCAGCCAGCGCTTGCCGCACTCCAGGGTGACGAAGAACGAGCCGCGGAAGACGATGTTGGAGATGGCGTCGAAGCCGCGGGCCGACAGGTCCTCGGTGCGGCTGATGAAGTTGCCGGCGGCGTTGTTGATCAGGCCGGTCAGCGCCCCGCCGTCGGCCCAGATCGTCTCGATCATGTCGGCGATGGCTTCGGGGACGCGGATGTCGCAGGCTAGGCCCACGCACTTGCCGCCGTGAGCGTCGGTGAGCTCCTTGGCGGTGGCCTCGACCACCCCGCCGCGCCGGCCGCAGATATAGACCTCGGCGCCCAGCATCAGGCAGGCCTCGGCCATCACCTTGCCGAGGCCCGTGCCGCCGCCGGTGACGAGGATGCGCTGGCCGTTCATCAGGCCGGGGCGGAACATCAGGTCGTCCATCGCAAGCTCGGCCATGGCCGCATCCTCCGTGTTTTCTTGTGAGGTCAGCGAAGCGCCCTGACCTAGGGGCGGTCAAGCCGCGCCTCTTCATTCCCGCGCAGCGGGACCTCGGCGCTATTCAGGTTCGACACGAAGACCACGAAGGTCACGAAGACCACGAAGCAGACGGCTCAATTCGCTCCAAGCTATCGACCGCTGGTGCGCCTTCGCGTCCTTCGTGACCTTCGTGACCTTCGTGGTCTTCGTGTTCAAATGACAGGCCCGCTGGCGCGGGGCCTTTTAGCCGCCGACGCGCTCG
Source organism: Phenylobacterium sp. (assembly GCF_036264965.1). Lineage (GTDB taxonomy): Bacteria > Pseudomonadota > Alphaproteobacteria > Caulobacterales > Caulobacteraceae > Phenylobacterium. The sequence continues at coordinate 21,628 of NZ_DATAPY010000118.1, read as the reverse complement.
ATCATCGCCATGGCGGCGGCCGGGGCGCGGACCTTTCCCTCGTGGATGACGAAGGCGTAGACGTCGCGGGGCTTCACGGGCGCGGGCGTCGCCGCATCGGCCATCGTCAGGTCAGCGGGCGCGCCGCCGGCGGCATAGGTCTTGAAGCGGTCCACCCAGAGGTCGAGGTCGGCCGGCTTGTAGGCCGTGGGGGTATCGTCCGAACCGGTCTGCAGGCGGGCGTAGACCAGATCGCCGCTGACGTCGGGGATCATCGGATAGGTGAAGTGGTCGGCCAGGCAGATGGTCGCGCTGTATTTGCGGGCGAGCTCGACGAAGGCCGGATCGACGAAGGTCGGGTGGCGCACTTCCAGGACGTGGGCCAGGGGCAGGCCATCCTGCTTGTCCGGCAGCAGCTTCAGGAAGCCCTCGAAGTCGGCCGCGTCGAACTTCTTGGTGTTGGCGAACTGCCAGAGGATCGGACCCAGTCGGTCGCCGAGTTCGGAGAGTCCCTGGTTCAGGAACTTGCCCAGGCTCTCGGCGCCGTCGGCCAGCACCTTACGGTTGGTGCAGAAGCGCGAGGCCTTCACGGCGAACCTGAAGCCCTCGGGCGTCGACGCGCGCCACTTGGCCCAACTGTCCGGCTTGAAGCTGGAATAGTAGGTGCCGTTGATCTCGATGGCGGTGAGCTTGGAGGCCGCATAGCTCAGCTCATCGGCCTGGCGCAAGCCTTCCGGATAGAAGACGCCGCGCCAGGGCTCGAAGGTCCAGCCGCCGATGCCGAAACGGATTTTGCCGGCCGCCATCGCCCTACTTCCTTAGAGTCGCGGTCTTGTCCCGCGCCGCCTTGAACTCCGAGCCCGGCTTCCACTCCGGCCATTCGCGCGAATTGGCGAGCTGGGTCCCGAGGTCATAGAGCAGGGCCAGATCCTGGCTCATGCCGGTCAGGTCCCAGTTGGGATCGAACTCGTCGGCGGGCTGGTGGTACTTGTCGCGGACATAGGCCTCGCCCGCCGCCTTGCCGGCCGCGACGCCGCCCTTCACCAGGTCCTGGCCGGAGTGGAAGCTGAGCGCCGGCACCCCTTGCTTGGCGAAGGAGAAGTGGTCGGAGCGGAAGAAGCTGCCCGCCTCCGGCCGCGCGTCGGGGGTGAAATAGCGGCCGTGCTCCTTGCCGACCCGGATCAGGTCGTCCTGCAGGGTCAGGCCGCCGTCGCCGGAGACGCTGATGTCCTTGGCCGGGCCGTTCACCTGGCCGCCGTCGGTGTTGATGTTGGCGACCGTCGTGGCCAGCGGATAGAGCGGGTTGGTGGCGTAGTACTCCGAGCCCAAGAGGCCCTTTTCCTCGGCGGTCACTGCCATGAACTGCACGGTGCGCTCGGTGCGCGGCGCCTTCGCGAAGGCCCGCGCCATCTCGATCAGGCTGGAGACGCCCGAGGCGTTGTCGACGGCGCCGTTGTAGATGCGGTCGCCCCTGGCGTCCGGCAGGCCGACGCCCAGGTGGTCCCAGTGGGCGGTATAGATGATCCGCTCGTTGGGATGTTTGGTCCCCGGCAGGACGCCCACGACGTTGTGCGAGATGACGTGCTTGGCCTCGACGGCGAAGGCCGTGGACATGGTCACCCCCTTCAGCGTCACCGGCTTGAAGTCGCGGGTCTGGGCCTCTTTCTTCAGGGCCTCGAAATCCAGGCCGGCCTTCTTGAAGAGGTCGACGGTCTGGTCACGCTGGATCCAGGCCTCGATGGGCGCGTGGACCTTGGCCGGGTCCTTGCGGATGATGTCGAACACCGAGTTGGTGTTGGAGTTCTTGACCGTGTTCCAGCCGTAGCTGGCGGGGCCGGTCTCGTGGATCACGATGAAGCCCACGGCGCCCTGGCGCGCGGCCTCCTCGTACTTGTAGGTCCAGCGGCCGTAGTAGGTCATGGCCTTGCCGCCGAAGTCGCCGACCCCAGTCTCGTAGTCGGGGTCGTTGACCAGGACGAGCGCCAGCTTGCCGTGCAGGTCGACGCCCTTGAAGTCGTCCCACTTGCGCTCCGGCGCCTTGACGCCATAGCCCACGAAGACGACGGGCACGTCCTTCAGGTCGATGTGGTCGACGCCGGTCTGCGGTGCGCGGATGGCGATCTCGACGCCCTGTTTCCAGCTCTGGCTCGCGCCGCCGGTCTTCACGGTGAAGGCCACCGGGCCCTTGATGTTGAACTCGGCCAGCGGGACGTTCTGGGTCCAGGCGCGGCCGGTCTTGGTCTTGTCGCCACCGGGCTGCAGGCCGACGGCTTTGAATTCCTTGGTGATGTAGGCGACGGACTTGACCTCGCCCGGCGTGGCGGGCCCACGGCCCTCGAAGGCGTCGGAGGCGAGCACCTTGATGTGTTCGGAGAGCCGCGCCGGATCGATCTTAGGATCGGTGGGTGCGGCCATGGCGGCGGTGGCGAGGGCGCAGATGGCGGCGCTCAAAAGAAGCTTTTTCATCGATCACTCGGCAAGGGGAACAGGCTGGGCCGCGACCCTAATGGGGAGGGCGGAAAACAGCTAGAGCGACCTCGCCGGCGCGAGCTTCGCCGCCAGATAGAGCCGGGTCATCAGCCGCAACTGCTCCGGCGCGCCGGGGCTGGTCGGCGCATCCCTGGTGGCCATGCCAACCATGGTCTTCATGTTGTTCAGCACCACGGCGGCGATGTCGTCAGCTTCCTTGTCGTCGAGGCCGGGCGCGCAGGTGGTCAACGCCGTCTTGACCCCCGCCAAGGTCTGGGCGCGGAATCTCTGGCGGACCACGGTCATGTCCGTCCGCGAGTCGATCAAGGCCGCAAAGCCCCGCGTCTGCGGATGCAGCTTCACCAGGAGATCGATGAGGATATCGGCCAGCTCTTCCGGCGTGGCGTCGGCGGCTCGGTCGTGGATCGCGTCGTACTCGGTCCGCAGGATCTCGGCCTGGTGCGCCATAAGCGCGTCGGCGATGGCGTCCTTGTTCGGAAAGAAGCGGTAGAGGGAGCCGATCTTCGCCTCCGCCCGGGCGGCGATCTCCGCCATGGTTGCGGCCTCGAACCCGCGCTCCTGGATGACGGCCGCGGCCGCATCGATCAGTTCGGCGACCCGCTGGCGGCCGACCTCGCGCTGCGGCGCCAGCGGTCCGCGATTTTGGATTGACGAAGTTGAGGACATCCTCAAATAGATAGGCTGCTTGAGTCCATCCTCAACTCTGTAGCCCTCCGCGCTCCCCCGGACAACTGGTGGAGACGGACGCCGCGATCCGCCGAAAGGACGCCCTGATGATCACCCTGCCCGCCCTGACCACGGCCCTGATCCTGATCGATCTCCAGAAAGGCATCGTCGGCCTGCCGCTGGCGCCCTATTCCGGCGACGCCGTGGTCGCCAAGGGGATGGACCTGGCCCGCCGCTTCCGCGCGGCCAAGGCGCCGGTGGTGCTGGTCAACGTGGCCTTCGCGCCGGACTTCAGCGACGCGCTGAACAGCCCCGTCGACGAGCCGCCGCAAATGCCGTCAGGCGGCTTTCCCGAAGGCTGGACCGAGCTGATCGATGGCCTGGCCGAACCTTCCGACCTGCGGGTCACCAAGCGCCAGTGGGGCGCCTTCTACGGCACGGAGCTGGACCTGCAGCTGCGCCGCCGTGGCGTGACCGCGGTGGTGATCGGCGGCGTCGCGACCAACATGGGCGTGGAGTCGACCGCCCGGGCCGCGCACGAGCACGGCTACGCCGTGGTGCTGGCCGAAGACGCCACGACGGGCCGCTCGGCCGACATGCACACCTTCGCCTTCGAACAGATCTTCCCGAAGATCGGCCGCGTGGCGAAGGCCGACGACATCGTGCTTCAGGCGTGAGCCGCCCGTCGCCGGCCGTGAGGGGCTTGCCCCTGCAGTCCCTGCCAGCGGCGGGCCGCTGGGCGGTGCTCCTGGCGGCCTCCGCCCTGGCGGCGGGCCTCCTCCAGTGGGCCAGGCTGCCGGCCGCCCTGATGCTCGGGCCGCTGGCGGCCGCCATGCTCGTTCAGACGGCGGGCGGTGCAGTGAAGGTTCCTCGCGCCTTCATGGCGGTCGCCCAGGCGGCCATTGGCTGCCTCGTCGCCCGCTCGATGACACCGGCCATCGTCGGTGGTTTCGCCAGCCACTGGCCGGTCTTCGTGGGCGTGGTGGCGCTTTCGATCGCCGCCGCCGCCGGTATCGGCTGGACCATGAGCCGCCTGCGTATCGTTCCCGGCACGACGGCGGTCTGGGGGATGCTTCCCGGCGCGGCGACGGCCATGATGGTGCTGGCCGAGGCCTATGGGGCCGATTTCCGCCTCGTCGCCTTCATGCAGTACCTGCGCGTGGTGCTGGTGGCGGCCGCGGCCTCGGTGGTGGCGTTGCTGTTCGTGCATGGCGGCGGCGCACCGCGCTTCGCCGGCGGATACTTCCCGCCGATCCACCTCCTGCCTTTCGCCGAGACCGCGGCCATCGCGGTCGTGGGTGGCGGTCTCGGCCTCGCCTCGCGCATCCCGGCCGGCGTGCTGCTCGGCCCGTTGGCGCTGGGGGCGGCGCTCAACATCCTGGGCTGGGTGACGATCGAGCTGCCGCCGGTCGTGCTGATCGCCAGCTACGCGGTCATCGGCTGGAACACCGGCCTGCGCTTCACCCGCGACGTGCTGGCCGCCGCCGCTCGGGCGCTTCCCCAGACCTTGAGCGCTACCGCCCTCCTGATGGCCTTCTGTGGCGTCCTGGCCTGGCTGCTGGTCGTCCTGCTGCATGTGGATCCGCTGACCGCCTACCTGGCCACCAGTCCCGGCGGCGTCGACGCCGCGGCGATCATCGCCGCTTCCACCAAGGTCGACACCCCGTTCGTCATGGCCCTGCAGACCGTCCGGGTGATCGTCGTGCTGGCGATCGGCCCGCAGGTGGCGCGATGGGTGGCGGGCACGCTGAAGCAGTCCGTCCCGCAGCCCGAACCGCCTGAGCCGCTCGATCTCGGCGATCTCGACTAGCCTCGGAAAGGCGAAGGATCAGCGCGCGGTTTTCCGTCCTGCGATGAAGCTTTCGATGCCGTCAAGGACCCGCTGGAGGCCGAACTCGAAATTGCGCTCGTGGTTTGGCGGCGGCATGCGGCCGGCCTTGAAGGCCTCGCCGATCTTGACCGTGGTCGGGAAGCGCGCGGGGTCGACCAGGCCCTCCAGCAGGGGCGTGTTCATGGCCCACCACTGCTCGTCGGTCATGCCGGTCTGTTTCTCGATCTCGCGGGCCTCCAGCGCCGCGCGCACCGCGCCGCGCACATAGTCGCCGACCAGCGAGGTCACCTGGTCCATCTCCGTCTCGGAGAGGCCGATGCCGTCGATGGCGCTGAGCGTCGCCTCGACGCGGGCCAGGATGTTGGGGCCGAGCGGCGGGCGGTGGACGCCGACCTGCAGCACCCAGGGATGGCGCTGCGCCATGGCCCAGCGCTGGCGCGCCAGGCGGGTGACCTGGCTGCGCCAGTCACCGGGCGAGGCGTCCGGATGGGCGTCCTCGGCCGCGACCCGGTCCAGCATCAGGTCGACCAGCTCGGCCTTCGACGGGACGTAGGTGTAGAGCGACATGGCCGAGATCCCGAGCGCTTCGGCCAGGTGGCGCATGGAAATCGCCGCCAGGCCCTCGGCGTCGGCCAGCTGGATGGCGGCGGCCACGACCTCGTCCACGGAGTGGCGCGGCTTGGGGCCGCGGCGGGCGCCCTGCGGGTTCGCGCCGGCCACGCGCCAGAGCAGCGCAATGCTGCGCCCCGGATCGCCGCCGCCTGAGAACTCCGTCGCCATGGGACCAGATGGCACAGCGAATAACACTTTACAACATACGGAGTTTAGCTCAGAGGAAAGCCGCAACGCGCCCGACAGAGGCGTGGGCAGGGGATTCTTCCGGGATTTGGGCCGGCCTGGGGCGCAGGCTGGGGGGTTTCGCGGGTCGGCTTCCGGCGCCCGCATCACTGGGCTTGTGTGTTCATGTCGTTAGACGTCCGACTTCGGGCTCTGCATCCAATGTCGTCCTCTGCGGCGACTACGGGCGACAGCGCCTTCCCGGGCGCTTCGATGTCGCTTGCATCCCGGTTGAAAATCCCCGCCATGCGTTCCGCCGCCCCTGCCGTCCTGCTGGCCTGCCTGGCGCTCGGCGCCTGCGCCCATGTGCGCAAGGCCGACGTGGCGATGCCCGCGGCCTTCGAGGGCGCGGAGGGCGCGCCGGACCGCGCGCCGGCCGGCTCCATCGACCTCGACCGCTGGTGGCTGGCCTTCCACGACCCGCAGCTCACCGGCCTGATCGACCAGGCGCTGGCGCGCAATCCGGACGCCCGCAGCGCCGGGGCGCGCCTGACCGAGGCCCGGGCCAACCGCATCGAGTCCCTGACCCACTACCTGCCACAGGGCGACGCCGGCGGCTCGACCAAGCGCACTGACACCCACCAGCTGGCCGGCACGGTGTTCAACTTCCCCGGCTTCACCTCCTCAGGCGTGTCGGACGCGACCGGCGCCACCCTGAACGTCAGCTGGGAAGTGGACATCTTCGGCCGCTTCCTGGCGACCTCGAAGGCGGTGAACGGCGACATCGCCGCGGCCCGCTTCAACTATGAGGGCGCCCGCGCCAGCCTGGCCGCCAATGTGGCGGACGCCTATTTCCAGGCCCGCGGCCTGGCCATCCAGCTCGACGACGCGCGTGAGACGCAGCGGATCGAGCAGGAGCTCTACGACACCGCCAACAAGCGCGCCCAGGTGGGCCTGGCGGCGAGTTCCGATGCCGACCGCGTGGCCGGCGACCTGGCCCAGGCCAAGGCGGCCGCCGCGGGGCTGGAGGCCCAGCTGCAGGTCGAGCGACGCACCCTGCTGATCCTGGCCGGGCGGATCGTCGAGCCGACGTCGAACATCGCCGTCGAGGCCAGTGTCGGCAACCTGCCACCGGTCCCCGACGCCCTGCCGAGCGAGCTGCTCAAGCGCCGTCCTGACGTTCGCGAGGCCAGCGCGCGGGTGGCCGCCGCCACCGGCCGCTCGCAGCTCGACATCCTGTCCTTGCTGCCGGTCGTGAATTGGACTCCGGGCCTGAGCTGGTCGAAGCAGTCGCAGCCCGGCTTCTCGGTCACCGCCCAGTCGGTGATCAACGGCGCGGCGATCACCCAGCCGATCTTTTCGATCCCCAAGCTGCTCGCCGAGCTGAAAGCCCAGAACGCGCGCAGCGAGCAGGCGGTGATCGCCTACGAAAAGGCCGTTCAGACTGCGTTCGCCGATAGCGAGGGCGCGCTGGTCAGTCTCGATTCCGACCGCCAGCGCGTGGCCCTGCTGACCGATGGCGAGGCGCGCGCCGCGCGCGGCTACAAGGCCAACAAGCTGGGCTACGACCGCGGCCTCACCGACCTGCAGACGGCGCTCAGCGCCGAGCAGTCCTGGCGGGCCACCCGCTCGCAGCTGACGGCCGCCCAGGTGCAGGCCGCCCGGCGCACCATCCAAGTCTACAAGGCGCTCGGCGGCGGCTGGCCCGCAGAACGCTTCCCCACTGACAAGCAGGCCCGCTGAGACGTGACCCGCATGAAACGATTCCTCTCCCTCCTGCCGGTGATGGCGGCTTTGGCGCTGGCCGGTTGCCATAAGCCCGCGCCCAAATCGACCGAGGCGCAGAACGCCCGCGCCGTGCGGGTGGTGACGCTTGCCAACGTGCCGATCTCCGGCGCCCTGGCGGCGTCCGGCGACCTGCTGCCGCGTGAAGAGGCCGCCGTGCTGCCGGAAGTCACCGGCTATCGGGTCTCCAAGGTGCTGGTCGACGTCGGAGACACGGTGAAACAGGGCCAGACCCTGGTCACCCTCGACCCGGCGCTGATCCAGGCCCAGCTCGCCCAGGCCGAGGCCGTCGCCTCCCAGGCCCAGGTGCAGGCCCTGCAGGCCACCGACCAGGCCAACCGCGTGAAGGACCTCGACAACGCCGGCGTGATCTCTCAGGAGGCGATCGACCAGCGCCGCTTCCAGGCCCGCGCCGCCCAGGCCACCGCCAACGCCCAGGCCGCCGCCCTGAAGGACCTGCGCACGCGGGTCGGCAAGCTGTCGGTCACGGCCCCGGTCTCGGGCCTGATCCTGGAGCGCACCGTGCGCCCCGGCGACATGTCTGCGACCGGCGCGGCCACGCCCTGGTTCCGGCTGGCGCGCGACAGCGAGGTCGAACTCGCCGCCCAGTTGTCCGAAGACGATCTGGCGAAGATCCGTCCCGGCATGCACGCCGAGGTCACCCTGCCGAGCGGCGCGGTGGTGCAGGGCGTGGTCCGCCTGGTCAGCCCGCAGATCGACAATTCCAGCAAGCTGGGCGTCGTGCGCATCCACCTGCCCGTCAGCCGCGACATCCGCGCCGGCGGCTATGGCCGCGCGGTGTTCAGCGAGGTCTCCGGCGCGGCGCTCGCCGCGCCTGAGACGGCGGTGCGCTATGACGCCGACGGCGCCAGCGTGATGGTCATCGGCCCGGACAACCGGGTGAAGCACTTCCCGGTCCAGACCGGGCAGCGCGGCGGCGGCTATGTCCAGCTGATCAAGGGCCCGCCCGTGGGCGCTCACATCGTGCAGAACGCCGCCGCCTTCCTGCTGGACGGCGACCTGGTGAAGCCGACCACCGCCGCGGATCCGCCGGGCTCCTTCGCCGCGCCAGGCAAGGCCGCGGGCAAATGAGCGAGTCCCAGGGCCGCCACTTCGCGATCTCCGCCTGGGCGATCCGCAACCCGGTTCCGGTCGCGGTGCTGTTCCTCGGCCTGATCATGGCCGGGCTGATTTCCTACATCGGTCTGCCGATCAAGCAGTACCCGAACATCGAATTGCCGGTGATCGCGGTGACGGTGACCCAGAACGGCGCCGATCCCGGCGAGATGGAGACCCAGATCACCCGGCCTGTGGAAGACGCCGTGGCCGGCGTCAGCGGGATCAAGAACATCCAATCCACGGTCACCGACGGCGTGTCGACGACCTCGATGGAGTTCGAGATCGGCGAGGACCTCCAGAAGAAGACCGACGAGATCCGCACCAAGATGGCGTCGGCGCGGGCCATCCTGCCGCGCGACATCGACGAGCCGATCATCCAGCGCATCGAAATCGATTCCGCCGCGCCGATCCTGACCTACGCAGTCTCCGCGCCGACCATGACCGACGACGAGGTCTCCTGGTTCATCGACGACACGGTGGCGCGGACCCTGCAGGCCGCCAACGGCGTCTCGCAGATCAACCGCGTCGGCGGGGTCAGCCGCGAGATCAACGTGGTGATCAACCCCGACCGCCTGGCCGCCCGCGGCCTGACGGCGACCCAGGTGAACACCGCCCTGCGCGGCTTCGTCACCGATTCACCCGGCGGCCGGGTGAACATCGGCGGCCGCGAGCAGACCCTGCGCGTCTATTCCAACCCAGCCTCGGTCGCCCAGATCCGCGACATGACCATTCCGACCGGCTCCGGGCGCTTCGTGAAGCTTTCCGACGTTGCGGACGTGGGCGACGGGGCGTCGGAGGTGCGCGGATTCGCGCGCCTGGACGGCCGCCCGGTGGTGGGCTTCCAGGTTTCCAAGACCAAGGAAGCCTCCGACGTGGTGACCGAGGACGCCGTCGAAAAGGCCATCGTCGAACTGGGGAAGAAACATCCGGAGGTGAAGGTCACGAAGATCTTCTCCTCGGTGACCAACACCCGCTCCGGCTTCCACGCCACCCAGCACGTGTTGGGCGAAGGCATGTTCCTGGCCGCCCTGGTGGTGCTGTTCTTCCTGCGCGACTGGCGGGCGACGGCGATCACCGCCGTGGCCATGCCGATCTCGCTGATCCCCACCTTCTTCGTGATGAAGCTCGCCGGGTTCTCGCTGAACATGGTGACGCTGCTGGCGCTCACCCTGGTGATCGGCATCCTGGTCGACGACGCCATCGTCGAGATCGAGAACATCGAGAAACGGGTCGCCCGGGGCCTGCGGCCCTACCAGGCCGCCATGGAAGGCGCCGACGCCATCGGCCTGGCCGTGGTGGCGACCACCATGGCGATCGTGGTGGTGTTCACGCCGGTCAGCTTCATGCCGGGAATCCCAGGCCAGTTCTTCAAGGAGTTCGGCCTGACCGTCTCAGTCGCGGTGCTGTTCTCCCTGGCCGTCGCCCGCCTCGTGACGCCGCTGATGGCCGCCTATCTGCTGCGGGCCAATGTGACGCCGCATGAGCGCAAGCCCTTCAAGGGGTTCTACCGGAACGTCCTGGAATGGGCGCTCGCCCATCGGATCGTCGCGGCATTCATGGGCTTTGTGCTGTTCGTGCTGTCGCTGATGCTGTTCCCCTTGCTGCCCCAGGGATTCCAGCCGGCCGGCGACCCGGACTTCCTCTACGTCGACATCCAGGGTCCGCCCGGCGGCTCGGTGGCCGACATGGAAGACACCGCGCGGCGCATCAACGACGTCTTCATGGGGCAACCGGAAGTCACCGGGGTGTTCATCCAGATCGGCTCCAACGCCAGCGCCTCCTTCGGCCCGAACTCGGGCGGCGGCGGCGGCGGAGACCTGCGCAGCGGCACGGCGACGATCCTGCTGAAGACCGATCATCGGCCGCCGGGCGACGTGATCAAGAACCGGCTGCGCGACAGGCTGCGCGCCATTCCCGATGCGCGTCTGACCTTCCTGGACTTCCAGGGCGCCGCCGGCTTCCAGCAGATCCTGACCGGCGACAATCCGGAGAACCTGACCCGCGCGGCCCACGAGCTGGAGCGCGAGATGCGCAAGCTGCCGGAGCTGGCCGACCCGCACCCCTCCAAGCCGCCCGAGGCCCCGCAGATCGTCATCCGGCCAAAGACCGAGGAGGCCGCGCGGCTGGGCGTCTCATCCGACACCATCGCGACCATCGTGCGGGTGGCCACGGTCGGCGACATCGACGCCAACGTGGCCAAGTTCAACGAAGGAGAGCGCCGGATCCCGATCCGCGTGCGCCTGCCGCAGGATGCGCGCGCCAACATCCAGCGTGTCGCCAACCTGCGTGTGCCCACGGCCAGCGGCGGGACCACGACGCTGTCCAGCGTGGCCGATATCGGCTTCCAGGCCGGACCGGCGCGCATCGATCGCCTGAACCGCGAGCGCCAGCTCACCGAGCGGGCCGAGCTCAATGGCGTCGAGATGGGCCAGGCGCAGAAGGCGGTGAACAACCTGCCGATCATGAAACACCTGCCCAGCGGCGTGCGGCCGGCCGCCGTCGGCAACCAGCAGGCCATGGCCGAGCTGTTCGGCGGCTTCCTCGCCGCCTTCGCGGCCGCCGTCTTCCTGATGTACGCGGTGCTGGTCCTGCTGTTCCGGAGCTTCTTCAAGCCGATCATCATCCTGACGGCTCTGCCGCTTTCGTTCGGCGGCGCGTTCTTCGGCCTGCTGCTCTTCAACCTGTCGCTGTCGATCCCCTCGCTCATCGGCTTCCTGATGCTGATGGGGCTGGCGGCGAAGAACTCCATCCTGCTGGTGGAGTACGCCATCGAGCGGGAACGCGAGGGCCTGAGCCAGCACGACGCGATCCTCGAGGCCTGCCGCGAGCGGGCGCGGCCGATCATCATGACGACGGTGGCCATGGCCGCCGGCATGCTGCCGACGGCCTTCGCCCTGGAGAAGGGGTCCGAGTTCCGCCAGCCGATGGCCGTGGCGGTGATCGGCGGCCTGATCACGTCGACCATGCTGTCGCTCGTGCTGGTGCCGGTGGTCTATCGCTTCGTCGACGACTTCGAGCAGTGGCTGCGGCCCAAGCTCGCCAGGCTGGTCACGCCGCGCGAGCCGATCGGCGTCCCCGCGCCCGAGGACCGGCTCTAGACCGGTCCCGGCGGTGCGCGGGCGTCGCGGGCCCGGCGGATGCGGGCGCCCAGGGCGAGCGGCTGGTTCAGCGCCTTGCGGTATTCGTCGCGCTTCTCGTGGATCGAGGCGATCACCAGGCCCATGGGCACGCCCAGGTCGACCAGCAGGCTCTCGGAAAGCTGCAGGCTGGCTTCGATGGTCTCGGGCACCGCATCGGTGACGCCGAGCGCATAGAGCCGCCCCGCATGGCGCGCATCGCGGGCCCGGGCGACGATCATCAGGTCGGGGCGCAGCTCGCGGGCCGAGGCCACCACCGCTTCCGCACCGTCCGGGCTGTCCATGGTGACCACCAGGGCCGGGGCGGTGTCCAGGCCGCAGCGGCGCAACAGCTCCGGCCGTGAGGCGTCGCCGAAGTAGATGGTCATGTTCTCGCGGCGGGCGGCGTCCACCAGGCGGGTGTCGCGCTCGATGGCGGTCCAGGCCACGGCGTGATGGGTCAGCATCTCGCCGATCAGCCGGCCGACCCGGCCGAAGCCGACGATCAGGACACGGGTGTCGGAGCCTCGCGGCAGGGATGGCGGCTGGTGCTCGACCGGCGCGGCGGCCGCGGCGCCCTGGCCGATCCGCGCGCCCAGCGCCGTCAGGGCGGGGATGGCGAACATGGTCAGGGTGACGGCGGTCAGCGAAGCCTGGCCCGTGCCTTCGGGGAAGAGGCCCGCGCCGCTCGCCTGATTGACCACGATGAAGGCGAACTCGCCGCCGGCCGCCAGCGCCAGGCCGGCCTCCAGCGCGCTGCGCGGCTTCAGCCGGAAGAGGCGGGATAGCACGGCGACCGAGCCGGTCTTGAGGATCAGCAGACCCGCGGCGATGCCCAGCACCAGCAAGGGCTGACGGAACAGCAGCGTCAGGTCCAGGCCGATCCCCATGGAGAGGAAGAAGAGGCCGAGCAGCAGGCCCTTGAAGGGCTCCACCGTGACCTCGACCTCGTGGCGGTACTCGGTCTCGGCCAGTAGCAGGCCGGCGATGAAGGCGCCCAGGCCCATGGAGAGGCCGGTGGCTGCGGCCACCAGGCCTGCGCCGATCACCACCAGCAGACTCGCGGCGACGAACAGCTCCGGGCTCCGGGCCTTGGCCACCGAGCGCATCATCGGGCGCAGCAGGAGGCGGCCCGCGGCCGCCAGCACCAGGAGGCCGCCGACCCGCGGGGCCAGCGCCCACAGCACCTCCGGGCCCAGTCCGTTCGCGCCGCTGCCGATGACGCTGAGGCCGACCAGCAGGGGCGCCACCGCGATGTCCTGGAACAGCAGCACGGAGAAGACCGCGCGTCCGGCCGACGACTGCAGCCGCTTCTTCTCGGCCAGGGCCGGCATGGCGACGGCGGTGGAGGAAAGCGCCAAGGCGAGGCCCAGGATCGCGGCCACCAGGGGCTGCAGATGCAGGACGGCGATCCCGCCCGCCGCCAGCAGGGCCGCGCCGACCACCACCTGCAGGCCGCCCAGGCCGAAGACCAGCCGGCGCATGGCGCGCAGCCGCTCCCAGGACAGCTCCAGGCCGATGGTGAACAGCAGGAAGACCACGCCGAACTCGGCGAGCTGGGCCACTTCCGCGGGCTTGCCCACGGTGAAGGCCCCGATCCACGGCGCGCGGGCCGCGAGCGCACCCAGGCCTTCGGGGCCGAGCACGACGCCCGCGCCCAGGAACCCCAGGATCGGCGAGATCTTCAGCCGCGTGAACAGCGGCACCACGATGCCGGCCGTCGCCAGGAAGAGGACGAGGTCCTTGTAGTCGCCGGGCGAGACGCCGTGGGCTTCGGTCATGCCCAATTGGTGCGGGAGGACGAAGGCCGCCGCAAGGCCGCGCTTCGGCTCTAGATCTCGCCGCGCAGCACCTGGGCGAACAGTTCGGGATCGACGTTGCCGCCGGAGAGCACGACGCCGACCGTCTTGCCCCTGGCCTCAACCTTGCTGGTAAGCAAGGCGGTGAGCCCGGCGATGCCGCCCGGCTCGACCACCAGCTTCAAAGTCGAGAAGGCGTAGCGCATGGCCTCGGCGACCTCGGCGTTGGTGACGTCGACGGCGCCGGCCAGGTTCCTCTGCAGCATGGGGAAGTTGATCACGCCCGGGCAGTGGCTCTCCAGCGCATCGCAGATGGAGCGTGTGGTGGGATGGATCTCGATCCGCTCGCCGGCCCGCAGCGACAGGGCCATGTCGTCGAAGCCGGTGGGCTCGACGCCCCAGATCTCGGCCTTGGGCGTGAGCGTCTTGATGGCCTCGGAGACCCCGGCGATCAGGCCGCCGCCGCTCGCGGGACTGACCACGACGTCGAACTCCGCGCCGACGGCCTTGGCCTGGGCGACCATCTCCAAGCCCGCTGTGCCTTGGCCCGCGATGATGTGCGGGTCGTCGAAGGCCGGGACGATGACTGCGCCGCGGGTCTCGGCGATCTCGGCGGCGATGGCCTCGCGGCTTTCCGTCAGCCGGTTGTAGAGTTTCACCTCGGCGCCGTAGCCGCGGGTGTTGGCGACCTTCATGGCCGGCGCATCGGCCGGCATGACGATCAGCGCCGGCATGCCGAGCAGCTTGGCGGCGAGCGCCACGCCCTGGGCGTGGTTGCCGGAGGAGAAGGCCACGACGCCGGCCTTGCGCTCTTCCATGTTGAGCTGGACCAGCCGGTTGTAGGCGCCGCGGAACTTGAAGGCGCCGACCCGCTGCAGGGTCTCGAGCTTCAGCAGCACACGACCGCCGAGGCGTTCGTTCAGCGCCGGGCTCTCCACCAGGGGCGTCTCGACGGCGACGCCTTTGATGCGGGCGGCGGCGGCCTGGATATCGGCGAAGGTCACGGTCACGGGCTTGTCAGTCACGGAAACACTCATTTCGCGAACACCATGGCGTCGTCGGCGAAGGCCTTGAACTCCAGCGCGTTGCCGGAGGGATCGAGGAAGAACATGGTCGACTGCTCCCCGGCCTCGCCCTTGAAGCGGGTGTGCGGCTCGATGACGAAGGTCGTCCCGGCGGCGGTCAGCCGCTCGGCGAGCGCATCCCAGGCGGCGGGCTCCAGGATCGCGCCGAAGTGGCGGACCGGCACCTGGTGGCCATCGACGGCGTTGGTGGCTTTGTGGCCAACCTCGCTAGGCGATAGGTGGGTCACGATCTGGTGGCCGTTGAAATCGAAATCGACCCATTCGTCGCTGGAGCGGCCTTCGGGACAGCCCAGCAGGCCGCCGTAGAAGGCGCGGGCCTCGGCGAGATCGCGGACCGGGAAGGCGAGGTGGAAGCGCGGAATGTCCATGCGCGCCTGATAGCGCGACGCGACGTCTTAGTCAGGCGCCTCGATTGTCCTGAAAGGCCGCGAAGCGGCGATTTCCTATTTTTGACACCAAGACCACCAAGGACACGAAGATCACGAAGATGCCCGGCCTGGCGGGGCGCCGCGGCTCACTCCGCCCCTTCGTGGTCTTCGTGTCCTTGGTGGTCTTGGTGTTGAAAGACTGAACCTCCGCTTTCGCGGAGTCTCGGAAGACTCGCCGATTGCGGCTTGAGACGATGGCCGGTCTCGTCTACACACCCGCCGCGCCCGGTTCGCCGGGGCCGCGACAACTGATCCGCGCCATCCGCCGAGCCCCTGTCGAAGGGCGGCTGGTCTTCTCCGGCAGGGAGAGGGATCGTATCCAAATGGCCAATGTCACCGTGATCGGCGCCCAGTGGGGCGACGAGGGCAAGGGCAAGCTCGTCGACTGGTTGTCGAACCGCGCTGACGTCGTGGTGCGCTTCCAGGGCGGCCACAACGCGGGCCACACCCTGGTGGTCGGCAATCAGGTCTACAAGCTGAGCCTGCTGCCCTCCGGCGTCGTGCAGGGCAAGCTGTCGGTGATCGGCAACGGCGTGGTGGTCGATCCCTGGCACCTGCTGGAAGAGATCGCCAAGATCGGCGCCCAGGGGATCGCGATCACCCCGGACCTCCTGGTCTTGGCCGACAACGCCTGCCTGATCCTGCCGCTGCACCGCGACCTGGACCAGGCGCGCGAGGCCGCGGCGACCAACAAGATCGGCACCACCGGGCGTGGCATCGGCCCGGCCTATGAGGACAAGGTCGGCCGCCGCGCGATCCGCGTCGCCGACCTCGCCGACCGCGAGGCCCTGGAAGCCAAGATCGACCGCCTGCTGGCCCACCACGCGCCGCTGCGTCGGGGGCTGGGCCTGCCGGAGGCGGACGGCGCGGCGCTGCTGGCCGAACTGGAGCGCCTCGCGCCGCTGATCCTGCCCTTCGCCAAGCCTGCGTGGCTGCTGCTGGGCGACCTGGTGAAGTCCGGCAAGCGGGTGCTGTTCGAGGGCGCGCAAGGCGCCCTGCTGGACGTCGATCACGGCACCTATCCTTACGTGACCTCGTCCAACACCGTGGCCGGTCAGGCGGCGGCGGGCTCGGGCCTGGGGCCGAAGGGGCCGGGCTATGTGCTGGGGATCGTCAAGGCCTACACCACCCGGGTCGGCGAGGGCCCGTTCCCGACCGAGCTGTTCGACGACGTCGGCCAGCACCTGGGGACGGTGGGCAAGGAGTTCGGCACGGTGACCGGCCGCTCGCGCCGCTGCGGCTGGTTCGACGCGGCCCTGGTGCGCCAATCGGTCGCCCTGAACGGGATCAGCGGCATCGCACTGACCAAGCTCGACGTGCTGGACGGCCTGCCGACGCTGAAGATCTGCACCGGCTACAGGCTGGGCGATCAGACCTACAGCTACCTGCCCGCCGGCCTGAAGGCGCAGAGCCAGCTGACCCCTGTCTACGAAGAGATGGAGGGCTGGAGCGAGACCACCCAGGGCGCGCGGTCGTGGCGCGACCTGCCGGCCAGTGCGGTGAAATATGTGCGGCGGATCGAAGAGCTGATCGGCGCGCCGGTGGCGCTGCTTTCCACCAGCCCGCAGCGCGACGACACCATCCTGATGCGGGACCCGTTCCAGGATTAGTTTCAGCGGCTTAAGCCTAGTTGAACATGGTTATCGTCAATCCGTTCTTTACGGTCGCGGATTTAGGGTCGGCGAAGCAGCCGGAGCCCTCCCTTGTTCAACGCGGACGCCAAGATCGTGCAGCGGATGGTCCCGCTGATGCAGCGGGTGATGATCGTGGACCCGCAGCCGGCGAGCGCGCGGCTGATCGGCGAACTGATGCGCGATATCGCCGGCTCGCAGATCTGGGTGGCTGAGACCAACGAAAAGGCCATCCGCCTGGCTGGCAGCTACGATCCGTACATCATCTTCGCCGAGATGGGGCCCGGCGGCGTCGACGGCATCGCCTTCACCCGCGCACTGCGCCGCAGCAACCTATCGGCCCGCTATGCGCCGGTGATCATGGTCACCGGCCAGGCCACCGCGGCCGGCATCCTGAGCGCCCGCGACGCCGGCGTGCACGAGTTCCTGCGCAAGCCCTTCACGATGAAGGACCTGCTGCGCCGACTGGAGGCGGTGACGCTTCGGCAGCGCGACTGGGTGGAGGCCGTGGACTACATCGGCCCCGACCGCCGCCGGTTCAACTCGGGCGACTATCAGGGCTCGCTGAAGCGCCGTTCCGACGCGCGCGAGACGCCCGACAGCGAACGTCTGGCCCAGGCGCTGAAGATCCTGCGCTCGGCCCTCGCCGCGGTGGCGTCCGACCCCGTTCAGGCCATGCGCTCCATGCAGGCCCAGGTCGTCGACCTGCGCAAATGCGGCATGAGCGTCGCCGACCTGAAGCTGACCACCGCGGCCATCGATTTCGGCCGGGTGCTCGACGAGGTCGAGAAGAAGGGCGCGCCTTACAACCAGGCCCTGCTCACCGAAAAGGCCGCGACGCTGCTGGCCTACATGCCGAAGGACGAGGCGGTCGCGGCCTGAGGGCTGCGCGCGCCGTTGACGCGGCGCCGGCCTCAGCTATCCCTGCGAGCCAGTCGAGCTGGGGGATGCCGGTATGTCGTTTGTCAAAGCCTTCGCGCGCGGGAGCGCGCTTGCCGCCATAGTGCTGGCCGCGCCGGCCTTCGCCCAGCAGGCGATGGACCCCACCTTCGCTGAGCACCAGAAGGCCTGGACCACCAAGCCGGAGTTCTCGAGTCCCCTGGTCGACCACCTGCCGGCGGCGGCGACGGTGCCTAGCCCGCGCGACGTGCTGGGCCACGACATCGGCGCGCCGCGGGTGCTCGACCACTACGACGCGATCCTGAAGTACTACCGCGCGCTGGCCGCCAAATCGCCGCGGGTGAAGATCGTCGAGACCGGCAAGACCGAGGAGGGCCGGCCCACGGTGGTGGTGCTGATCTCGTCGGACGAGAACATGGCCGGCGTCGAGGCCAACCGGAAGAACCTCGCGCGCCTCGCCGATCCGCGTGGCCTCTCCGAGGCCGACGCCAGGGCGATCATCGCCAAGACCAAGCCGATGTACGTCGCCCTGGGCGGCCTGCACTCGGCCGAGACCGGTCCCCCGGAAATGCTGATGGAGCTGGCCTACCGCCTCGTCACCGAGGACAGCCCGCTGATCCAGCAGATCCGCAACAACGTCATCGTCGGCATCAATCCGGCCACCGATCCCGACGGCCGCGACCGTTACACGGACTGGTACTACCGCAACAAGATCGACGACACCGACGACCTGAACGCGGTGCCGGGCGCGCCCTACTGGGGCAAGTACATCTTCCACGACAACAACCGGGACATCAATTACACCGGCCTTAGTGCGCGGAATCTGCTGGATTTTTACCTGGCCTGGCATCCGCCGGTGATGCACGACCTGCACGAGTCCGTGCCCTTCCTCTACACCTTCTCCGGCCAGGCGCCGCAGAACCCGAGCCTCGACCCGATCCTGTTCGGCGAGATGCCCTGGATCGCCAACTTCGAGATGGCGCAGCTCACCAAGTACGGCATGCCGGGGGTGTGGACCCACGGCTACGTGGACGAGTGGTCGCCGGGCTACGTGGGCTTCATGTCCACCAACCACAACGGCCTCTTCAAGATGTACGAGACCTTCGGCAACGGCGGGGCGACGACCGAGCTGCGGCACGTGAAGCCGGTGGATGGCCCCGGCGAAGACCTGCACATGGGCGATCAGACCACCCGCGATTGGTTCCGGCCGGACCCGCCCTACAAGGTCGTCGAATGGTCGATGCGCAACAACACCAACTACATGGAGACCGGCGTGCTGACCGGCCTGTCGGCGGTGGCGTCGAACCCGCAGCTGATCGTCGAGAACTTCTACCAGAAGAGCCGCAATTCCATCGAGGCGGGCAAGAAGGACGCGCCCTACGCCTTCCTGATCCCGGGCGACCAGCCGGACATGACGCGGGCCGCCCTGGTGGTGAACCTCCTGCGGATGCAGGGGATCGAGGTCGGCCGGACGACGGCGGACGTCACGCTCAAGGAGGGCAAGTTCCCGGCAGGGTCGTTCATCGTCAAACGCGACCAGCCCTATGGCCGCCTGGCGAAGATCCTGCTGGAGAAGCAGACCTTCCCCGACAACAAGCTCAAGACCTATGACGACAGCGCCTGGACCATGGGGATGATGGCCCATGTGAAGGTCACGCCGAGCGCCGACCTGAAGGCCCTCGATGTGGCCACGACGCCGGTCGATGTCGACAAGCCGCAGGGTTCGATCGGGGCGGCGGGCGCGTCCGCCTATGCCGTGATCGACCACGGCTCGATCAACCTGGCGACCCTGCGCTACCGGCTGAAGGGCGAGGGCGTGCGGATCGCTGAGTCGTCGTTCAAGGCCGGCGACGTGACCGTGCCGGCCGGCTCCTTCCTGGTCGACGGCAAGGCCTACGACAAGCTGAAGGCCGCGGTGGTTCCGCTGGGCCTGACGGCGGTGGCGCTGACCGACAAGCCGACCGTGGCCAGCCATGAGGCGGCCCTCCCGCGTCTGGCGGTCTATTCCACCTGGGGTTCGACCCAGAACGTCGGCTGGGTGCGCTACGCCTTCGATCAGTACGAGACGCCCTACGACCTGATCTTCAAGGACGAGGTGAAGAAGGGCGGCTTGCGCGCGAGGTACGACGTGATCGTGGTCCCGAGCCAGGGGCGCTCGTCGAAGAACTTCGTCTTCGACTTGCCCATGAACGGCAAGCCGCTGCCCTACACCAAGACCGCCGAATTCCCGACGCAGGGGGCCTACGGCTCTTCGCCCGACATCCGCGGCGGCCTGGGCCTGACCGGCCTGGAAGAGCTGCGCAAGTTCGTGGCCGACGGCGGGACCCTGATCACGCTGGGCGACTCCAGCGTCGTGCCGGCCGACTTCGGGATCACCCCGCAGGTCGAGGTGCGCCGGCCGGGCGCGACGTTCTACGCCCCGGGCCCCATCGTGACGGCGAAGATCCTGAAGCCCGCCAATCCGATCTTCTACGGCTACACCGAGCCCACGACGACGGTACGCTGGGCCTCGGCCTCGCTCCTGTCCCTGCCGGTCCGCGAGCAGCAGAACGTGCTGATGAGCTTCCCCGGCGGCGACAAGGCCGTGCAGAGCGGGCTGATGGTCGGCGCCTCCGACGTGAAGGACCGCCCGGCCATCGTCGACCTGCCGGTGGGCTCCGGCCAGGTGCTCATGTTCATGACCAACCCGATCTACCGCTGGCAGAACTTCGGTGAGTACCGGATGCTCTACAACGCCCTGTTCTCTTACAAGGACCTGCGCACCGGCCTGGGCGGCCCGCCGGTCATCCCCGACCCCAACGCCAAGGACGACGAGAAGAAGCCGGAGGAGCCGGAGAGGAAGGCGGAGGGCTGACCTTTGAGACGCCGCGGCAGCGGCGGCTCAGTCTTTCAACACCAAGACCACCAAGGACACGAAGACCACGAAGATGCCCAGCCTGGCTCAGCGCCCCAGCCTCATCGGCGCCTTCGTGATCTTCGTGTCCTTGGTGGTCTTGGTGTCTAAACAGGAAGGCGCCGCTCCGCGGCCTTTCAGAATGGCCGCCCAGCCCCTGGCAAAAAGAAAGCCGCCTTTCGGCGGCCTTCTCTCGTCCTGAGATTTAGCTGAGCCCTACGCGTCGACCAGGTTGCGGTCCAACGCGGCGGCTTTCATGGATTTCTGCAGCTTCTCGAAGGCGCGGACCTCGATCTGGCGGACGCGCTCGCGGCTGACGCCGTATTGCGAGGCGAGGTCTTCCAGGGTCGTGGGTTCGTCCTTCAGGCGCCGCTCGGTCAGGATGTGACGCTCGCGGTCGGAAAGCTCGGTCATGGCCTCTTCGAGGAGGCCCATGCGCAGCGACTTCTCCTGAGTGTCGGCGACCACGGTTTCCTGGCTGGGCGTGGTGTCGTCCACCAGCCAGTCCTGCCACTCGCTCTCGCTGTCGGCGCGCATCGGCGAGTTCAGAGAGGCGTCGCCGCCGCTCAGCCGCCGGTTCATCGAGATCACTTCCTCGTTCAGCACGCCCAGCTTGGTGGCGATGGTCGAGACCTGATCGGGATGCAGGTCGCCCTCCTGCAGGGCCGAGATCTCGCTCTTGGCCTTCCGCAGGTTGAAGAACAGCTTCTTCTGGGCGGCGGTGGTGCCCATCTTCACCAGGGACCACGAGCGCAGGATGTATTCCTGGATCGAGGCGCGGATCCACCACATGGCGTAGGTGGCCAGGCGGAAACCCTTGTCCGGCTCGAACTTCTTGACCGCCTGCATCAGGCCGACGTTGCCCTCGGAGATCACCTCGCCCAGCGGCAGGCCGTAGCCGCGGTAGCCCATGGCGATCTTGGCCACCAGGCGCAGGTGCGAGGTGACCATCTTGTGCGCGGCTTCGGGGTCCTGGTGTTCCTTCCAGCGCTTGGCGAGCATGAACTCCTCGTCCTTGGCCAGCATCGGGAACTTGCGGATCTCGGTCAGGTACCGAGACAGGCCCCCTTCGGGCGAAATGACAGCAAGCGCGTTCGTAGCCATGGCCCGGTCTCCCCGGCGGTTCTCG
>NZ_DATAPY010000117.1:0-47793 GCF_036264965.1 Phenylobacterium sp. | reverse complement strand
TCCTTGCCCACGCGGGTGAAGCGCTCGGTGACCTTCAGGGTCTTCCAGGCGCCGAAATAGGCCTGGGCCTGCGGGAAGTGGTCGGTCTCGACGACCAGGGTCTCGCCCTCGTAGCGGCCAATGCTGTCGCCGAACCAGGGCCGGACGTCGTCGGTGCGGTGGCTGGCGTTCAGGCGGATGTGGCGTACGTCGTGGTTCATCTCGACCACGATGCCGACCTCATCCTTGCCCTGCACGATCAGGTAGTTGTTGTTGTACCAGCCGTTGGGGAACATCGGCGGGCCGGCGTTGCGGCCGAAGCCGATGATGCAGCGCTCGCCGACGCCGCGGCTCTCCGGATTGTCGAAGGAGCCCATCCGGCCGATGGCGACATTGCCCTGGGCGGCGAACTGGTCGAAGTCGGCCGCCTGTTTCACCGCTTGGCGGCCCGCCTCGACCGAGCCCGCGCCGGGCGGCAGGGGTTTGGCGGCCTCGCCGCGAGGCGGCGGCGGCTGGCCGTCGGCGGTGGTGATCAGCGAGGTGCGAGGTTCGCCGTTCACGCGCATCACCTTCGCGCCCTGGTCGATCCAGGCGCGGTCATAGGCGCCGACATTGTCCGAGGCGCCCCCCGCGCCGGCGGCGGTGACGGGGGCCGCGGAGGCGGCGTCCTTGGCGGCGACGGCGCCTTCCAGCAGGCGGACCTCCTCCGGCGTCTGGGCTCGGCGCGCGCCGTAGAGCGCCGGGCGCGCCTGGGGCGTGAGCGTGGTGTTTGTCCAGTCGCCGCCGAAGTCCGGCTGGCCGAAGCCATTGCGCGGCGGCTGATAGGGCGCGGCCGCCGCGGGGCCGGCGAGCGCCAGACCGCAGGCGAGGCCGGCCAGGCCGCAGACTACGCCACGCTTCATGGACCCATCCTCCCAGGACGTCCCGCCCTTCATCGACCCTCGTTCGCCACGCGTCAACGCAAGCGGGCTCGCCGCTTCAGTTGCGGTAGAGGTTGGCGAGGCGCTTAGCCTCGCGGTTGTCGAAGCCGGGGGGCCAGGCGAAGTGGGCGCGCCATTTCACCCGGCCGCAGCCGGGACAGTTCCAGGCGACGCGGCGGGCCACCTGCTCCAGGCGCGTGGCGTGGCCGCCGGACTTCAACTGGCGCAGCCGGTCGATGACCCGCTCCACCTTGTAGGCCTTCGACCAGCCGCAGAGGCTGCAGACCAGCAGCAGGCGCGCGCCCGGATAGTGGCGATGGTCGCCGAGCGCCGCCTGGTCGCCGATGGGCACGATGCGCATCTTGAAGTCCATGCTTGGAACAAAAGCAGAACATTAGGGACATGGCGAGTCGGAAATTCGGGGCGAGGCCGCATTCTTACGTTGGTAATCCGACGTTTGCCGCGCGTGGCGGGGGCGGAACGCGGGCCAAGCCAGGGCGTTAGTTCGCGGCTTTTCAACGGCTCCACAAGGACGAGGTTATCATGCGCTCCATCCTGCTCTTCGCCATCGGCGTGCCGCTTCCGGTGATCCTGCTGCTGGCCTTCTGCACGCACCACTTCTGATCTAGGCCGGCGGAGCTGTGCCGGCCTTGCCGGCGCGTTCGGCCTGCAGGAGGTCGGTCAGGACGGCGATGGCCTCGGTGAGGGCGAGGACTTCCTTTTCGCGGAGCGCGTCGAGCTTCTGGTGCAGGAGCTCGATCTCCAGCTCGGCCTTGATGTTGATCTTGTGATCTTCCTCCGCCTCGCGCCGGTCGATGTCCTGTTGGCGGTTCTGGCTCATCATGATGAAGGGTGCGGCGTAGGCGGCCTGGAACGACAGGGCCAGGTTCAGGAGAATGAAGGGATAGGGGTCCCACTTCTGCACGTAGGCGGTGACGTTGAGCACGATCCAGACGAACAGGATCGTGGTCTGGATGATGATGAATTTCCACGAGCCCATGGTCGAGGCGACCATGTCGGCGACGCGTTGGCCCAGCGTCAGATCCTGTTCGCCCTTAACCGCCGCATGCTCGGCGCGCAGGTTGCGGCGCAGGAAGCGCAGCTGCACCAGGAGCTGGCGTTCGGCCTCTTGGAGTTCGTGTCTCACGCCGTCGATCACTGACATCGCGCTGCTCCGTCCCGGTTTCTCAACGGGCAGGATCGGCGGATTCGCCGGTTAGTGCGCCCAGAGCTTGCGGGTCAGCACCCCGACGCGGTCTTCGATGGCCTGGGCGGCGTCCAGCGCCAGATCCTCGCGGTAGCGGCCGGCGATCAGCTGGACCCCAACCGGATGGCCGGCCGCGGTGAGGCCGGCGGGGGCGACGGCGACCGGCAGACCCAGGACGCTGATCGCGCCCAGGAAGCGCTGGTCGTTGCGGAAGATCTCGCGCAGCGCCGCGTCGCCCTGCAAGTCCGCGTCGAAGGCGGGCGTGGGCTTAACGGCCACGGGCGCCAGGACCAGGGGATAGGTCTCCAGGAACATCAGCCACTCGCGAAGGATGCGGGCGCGCGCGGCCATGGCCTGCATGTAGCCGACGGCGTCGAGGAGGGTGGCCATCTTCAGGAGGCCCTCCAGGGCGCCGATGAAGGCCGGGCTGCCGAGCTCGCGCATGGGGCCGAGCTGGACGGTGGCGATCTCGGTGCAGATCAGGTCGCACCAGAGCTGCCAGGCCTGGGTGATGTCAGGCACGGCGACCGGGACGACCTCGTAGCCGGCGTCGGCGAGGTAGGCGGCGGCGCGGTCGCGTAAGGCCAGGACCTCGGGGTCGGTCTTCAGGTCGGCGGGGATTTCGGCGAGGGCGACCTTGATCGGTCGGGGCGGCGCGGGGCCGGTGAGCGGAGCGGGGACCTGCCAGGGGTCGCGCGGGTCGCGGCGGCTCATCACCTCCAGGGCGAGGCGGGCGTCGGCGACCTCGCGGGCCAGCGGGCCCTGGACGCTCATCAGCTGGGCCATGGGCGGGCGTTCGGCGGCGGCGCTGGGGTTGTAGGCGGGCACGCGGCCGAGCGTCGGCTTGATGGCGACGACGCCGTTGCAGCTGGCCGGCCAGCGCAGGGAGCCGCCGATGTCGTTGCCGTGGGCGATGGCGCCAATGCCGGCCGCGACCGAGGCGCCGGCGCCGCCCGAGGAGCCGCCGCAGGTGATGGCGGGGTCCCACGGATTGTAGGTCTGGCCATGCAGCGGGTTGGAGGTGAAGGCCCGGAGCGAGAACTCCGGCGTGTTGGTCATGCCCAGGATCACCGCCCCCGCGGCGCGCAGATTGGCGACCACCGGCGAATCGCCCGGGGCGATCAGATTCGCCAGGCCCGCAACGCCGTTGGAATTGGCCTGGCCCTCCAGGTCGATGTTGATCTTCACGGTGACCGGTACGCCGTGCAGGGGCCCCAGCGGCGCGCCGGCGGCTTGAGCCTGGTCGGCGGCGCGGGCGGCGGCGCGCGCCTCAGCGCTCAGGTCGACGACGACGGCGTTCAGGGCGGGGTTGGCGGCGGCCTTGCGGGCGAGGTGGGCCTCGAGAACCTCCGTAGCGCTGACCTCGCGCGCGGCGACCCTGCGGGCGGTCTCCACCGCCGACCACTGCCAGATCTCCGCCATCGCACGCTCTCCGCCACCTAGTGGAAAGCCTAGCCGGATCGCGCTTTAGGCCAAGGGAAAGCTCAGCGCGGGGCGCAGTCTTCGTAGCGTGGGCAGGCGGTGGTGAAGGCCGCGTCGCAGGCGTGGCTTCGCAGCGCGGCGTCCAGGGTCGGCGCGGCGCAACAGGGCAGCACCTGGGTGAAGCGCACGAACAGCGCGATCCCCACAAGCCAGCTCATGATCGCAAGCCAACGCCGCTCGCGCGGTGTCAAGCTGATCGCCCGAACCATTGTAAGCAACTCCCCGACGCCATCCCCGGCCGGCGTCCGTGGCGAACCACTTACCGACGCGACGTCTCTGGAGGGATGTGTTGGATTGCCGCTGCGACGTAATAGAGTCGCAAATGTGCTGAATTGACGGCAGCTTGACCGTAGACTCTACAGTCAAGCTATGACGAGGTCGCCAATTATACTTCAGTTCGCCGGATTCTTGAGGTTGAGCCGGATGGGGATGTGGACGACGCCGCCTTCCACGGGCTCGGCGTCGGCGGACCAGAGGTTCATCTTCATGGTCGAGGCGAGCTTCACCGCGGCCTCGGAGAATCCCAGGCCGTCGGGGGCGCCGGGTTCCGGCGCGCAATCGGTCAGCCGGCCGTCCGCGGCGACCGTGCATCGGGCCACGCCGCGGCCGGTGGTCAGGCCATTGGCGGCGGCCTCCGGCGGAAACAGCTTGGGGATCGCCTTGGGATCGAAGGCGGCGACCCAGGTGGGGGCCATCACCGTGCGCGCGGCAAGTTCGGCCGGCGGGGGAAAGCGGATCGGCACATCCACCCACAGCTCCCCGGAATGGCGGGTCTGGGCGAGCTGCGGCGTGACCCGGAACCTGGCGGCCGCCAGCGCGGTGGCCGCCGGACCGAAGCCCAGCTTTTCCGGCGCCTCCTTGATGGTCTGGCAGCCGGCGAGGACCCCGGAGCTGCGCACCTGGCAGTGGGCGACCGCGTAGCCCTCGGCGTCGCCGGCCTTGGCCGGATAGGCCGCCGCCAGATCGTCGAAGCTGGCCGCCGCCGCCCAGACCGGGAAGTCGAGCATGGTCACCTTGCGCATCTGCAGCGGGTTGTGCAGGCCGAACGTTCCGCCGGCCATCGCCGCGGCCATGGTGACCTGGCTGTCGGTCCCCTTGAAGCTCACCGAGATGTTCTTGATCGCCGCGATCGGGACGCCGTCGGGACCCAGGGGCGGCGCCAGCTTGATGGTCGGGCGCATCTCCAGGGCGGCCTTGCCGAAGCCCTTGCCGGGGGGTGCTTCGTAGGCGACGTCGCAGCGTTCGGCCAGGCCATGGACGTCCACCAGGCAGCGCAGGGTCACCCGTCCGCCGAGGCCGGCCTGATAGGCCGTGCCCGGCCAGATCGCCACCAGCTGTTCGACGTCGTCGTCGGTCCCTTGCATGTCGATCTTGGCGTCGGCCGGCGGCGGCTTGGCGCCCGGCGAGGTCACGTCGACCGGCGAAACCGTGGTCGGCGCCGTGGCGGGCGGCGCCGGCGGCGCGGCGGCCGCCGCGAACATCAGGGCCAGGATCTGCGCGAGCATCCTACTTCGCCTCGGGCTTGAGGTTGAGACGGATCGGGATGTGCACCACCCCGCCCTCGACCGGCGCGCCGTCCGCCGACCAGAGGTTCATCTTCATGGTCGAGGCCAGCTTCACGGCCGCTTGGGAGAAGCCCAGGCCATCGGGGTCGCCGGCTTCCGGGGCGCAGGCGGTCAGCGCGCCATCGATCCCGACATCGCATCGGGCGACGCCGCGGCCGGTGGTCAGGCCGCCGGCGACCGCTTCCGGCGGGAACAGCTTGGGCGTGGCCCGCGGGTCGAAGCTGGCGACCCAGATCGGCGCCATGACCGTGCGGTCGGCGATCTGCGCGGGCGGCGGCAGGCGGATCGGAACGTCGACCCACAGGTCGGCGCCGTGCGGCGCGCGCGCCAGGGCCTCCGGCGCGATGCGGAACTTCGGCGTCAGGCTGAGCGCGGCCTTGGCGAAGCCCGCGTCATGCGGCGCCTCCTTGATCGCCCCGCACTGTTGCAGGAGCCCGGCCTTGGGGCCTGAGCGGTCGACCTTGCAGTGGGCCGCCACATAGCCTTCGACCCCGCCGCCGGCGGCGGGATAGGCGGCGGTCAGGTCGTCGAAGTTGGGCGCGGCGGTCCACAGCGGATCGTCGACCATGGTCACCTTGCGCATGGCCAAAGGGTTGCCGCGGATCGACGTCTGGGACGCGATCAGGCCGTCCACATCCTTCATCGACCGGATGGCGGCGCTGGTGGCCTGCGTCCCGACCAGCTCCTTAGCCGGTGGAATGAAGGTGAGGTTGAGGGTCATTCGCGCGGTGACCGGCTGGCCGTCGTCGCCCTTGCGCGGGACCAGCTTGAAGGTGGGGCGAAGCTCCAGGGCGGCGGCGGCGAAGCCCTTGCCGGTCGGGCTCTCGGAGACCACCTGGCAGGTCTCGGCCAGACCGTGGGCGTCCACCTTGCAGTTCAGCCGCACGTGGCCCTGGGCGCCGGTCTGGTAGGCCAGCGCCGGCCAGATCGCCACGAAGTCGCCGTTGGCGGACTCCTCGTCGCTGGCCACATCCACGACCGCATCGGCGGGTGGCAGCTTGGTGGGCGGCGGCGCCTTGACGGTCAGCGGCGAGACGGTGTTCGGCGCAGCGTCAGGCGGCGCGGCCGCCGCGAACATCAGGGCCAGTATCTGCGCAAACATCGCCGGTTCTCCGCCGTCTTCTGTGCGGACCGAAGTGTGGCGCCGGACGCGGCGGTTGGATAGCCGACGGGCGCGCGGCCGCCTCGGCTCAGGGGGCCGGCGGCGGCCGCTGGTGTTTGGGCTTGAGCGCGCCGCCGCGAAGATCGCGATAGGCGACGGAGAAGTCCGGGGTGCGCCGGCGCGCCATGCGCTGCTCGACCAGGGCGGCGACCAGGGCGATGGCGACCACCACCCCAAGCGGGTGCCCCGCGAGGCTGTGAGCGAAACGAAGGACCTCTGAAACCTGGCTCATCGGCCAATACCTAAATACACGTCCCATCACAGGCTAAACGCCTATGCCTAAGAGCGCGTGAAGCAAGTTGCTTAACGCTGTCAGATAGATAGAAAAAGGCCCCGGCTCTTGCGAACCGGGGCCCAAAGTCTCGCTTCCTCCTCCCTCAAGGGAGGAGGGACGCTGCAGTCGATTTAGTCGGCTCCCCCCTTGGGGGCGCCGCCCTTGGCCGCGGCTTCCTGCTCCTGGCGACGGGCGCCGCCGAGCATGCCGGGCAGGGCGTAGTTACCCTCGTGGCAGGCATATTCGTAAATCTGCCCGTTCAGCTTGTAGAACTCGTACTCGCCGCCCCAGGGCTTGGCCCAGGCGGTCGGGTCGTCGATCGAATATTGGTAGAGGACCCGGTCCTTGCCGTCGCGGCTGAAGCGCTCGGTGACCTTCAGGTTCTTCCAGGAGCCGTTGTAGGCCTGGGTCTGCGGAATGTTGGTGGTCTCGACCACCAGGGTATTGCCTTCCCAATGGCCGACGGAATCGCCCATCCAGGGCCGCACGCCGTCGGTGCGGTGGGTCCCGCCGATGCGCACGACGCGGGTGTCGTGCACCATCTCGACCTCGATGACGAAGGCGTCCTTGGTCTGCAGGAACTGGTAGTTGTTGTTGTAGAAGCCGTTGGGCAGCATCGGCGGGCCGGCGTTGCGGCCGAAGCCCATGATGCAGCGCTCACCCAGCGAACGGTTCTCCGGGTTGTCGAACGAGCCCATGCCGCGCGGGAAGCCGCCGGCGGCGGTCTTGTCGATACGGGCCGGGGGCTGGCCGTCCGGGGTGGTCAGGAACGAGGTGCGCGGCTCGCCGTGCACGCGCATGATCGCCGAGCCGGGGTCGAGCCAGCCGCGGTTGTAGCCGCCCACGTCGCCGCCGGCGGCGGCGAATTCCGGACGCAGTTTCGAAGGGTCTTCCTTGCCGCCCTCGGCCCCGGAGTTGGGGTCGGTCGGCTTGTTGCCTTCCACGACCTCCTGGGCCACCGCGCCCTCCATCTTCTTCACCTCTTCCGGGGTGTAGGTGGAGCGGTTGCCGAGCTTGGCCGGTCGACGCTCCGGCGTCAGCGTGGCGTTGGACCAGAAGCCGCCGAGATCGGGGTGGCCGTCGGCGGCCATCGGGGTCGCGGTCTTGGCGTCGGCGGCGAGCGCCATCTGGCTGGTGAAGACGATCGGCGCGGCGCAGAGCGCGGTTCCGACGGCGAGCATGAGAACGCGGTTCACGGCTGACTCCAGGAAGAATGGTTCGCGCCTCAAGCGCGATGAATGGATCCACTAGCAATTTACGGCGTCGGGCGCCCCCGGGCAATGAGTCCCAGGGGCATGGCCTGCCGGATGGACGCCCCTTTGCGCTTCCATCGTTGCGGAACTGTTTCAGGCGGGGCCGCCGCGGGGCGCGATTTTGCCGAAGTTCCAGGGGCACAGTCCCCTTGAGGCTCTCGGATCGTTCCCGAGGCCTGACCGGCCGTCAGACCACTCCTGCCACCATCAGGCGTGCTGATTGCACCCCAGGGCCGACCGGTCCAGAGCCCCCGACGCTGACACTCTCCCGGCGCCGGGGGCTCCGCCGACGACAAGCTACGCAGCCGTCAGGCGCCCATCCGCGACAAGGCACGCAGCCGCGCAGGGACAACCGTCACCCTGGGCGCGGGCGGGTGACCGGCAGATGAACCATGGCGGAGCTTAGACGGTGGGCGGATCGTCGGGCGGGTCCGGCCGCGGCTCGGGCGGCGGGGCGGCCTCCGTCGGCGGCGGGCTCGGCGGATCGGCGACCACGGCGGAGGCGTCGGCGGCCGGCGGTGTCTGCGCGCTTTCGACGGTGTCATCAGCGGTCGGCGCGGGGGCGTGTCTGGGCGCCGCGACGGGCGTGGCCGGCGCAACGCCGTTCGCCACCTCGATCTGCAGCGACTTTTCCTGCGGCGGCGGGAAGGGCGAAGGGCCTGAGGCGGACGCGATCTGGCGGCTGAGGCCGGCGGCGAAGCCCCCGACCGCCAGCACGGCCAGACCCGCCACCGCGAGCCGGCTCAGACGGCGCGAATGCGGACGGATGTCGAGAGCAGCCATGGAAAGTCAACCCGGCGTCCGCCCCTTCGTTCCCGCGAGCCCCCGGTTAGTTTCCGCGTGCGGCCGTGTGTTGGCCGGCGCGCGACGTCGGGCCGCCGTAGCGGGCGCGGTTCGCCGGGGTGTCGGGGATCGGGCCGTTGTCGACGGTCGTGTAGGACGTCCGATCGTCGTTCGGATTGTCAGGCGCGATGGCGCTGGTCGGCGTCCCGTAGGTGTTGACGTAGGCCGGGTTGGAGCTCGCGTCGGCGAAGGCCTGACGCACCTGGCCCATGGCGCCGCGGATCGCGACGTCCTTGCAGGACTTGCCGATGTTGTGGTTCGAGGCCGGGTCCTGGTCCAGCTGGTCGCAGAGCCGGCCCGCCGTGTCGCTGACCCGGCGCAGCAGGCGGTCGCGGTCGGCGCGCAGGTTGAGGTCCAGGTCGGCGTAGCTGACGGTGTCGCTGAGGCTCATGGCGCGCGGGCCGTGCCCGGTGACGGTGACCTCGTCGACGTTCTGGGCGAAGGCGGGGGCGCCGGCGACGAGCGCGGCGGCGGCTGTAAGGGTGGCGAGCGCGAGATGACGCATGGGGCGGTCTCCTGGCTGGGACCGCGGACAGGTGAGGGCAGGCACGGCGGTCCCCTGAAGCCCTTGCAACGGCACAGCCCCGGCGCCGGTTCCACCGAACGACGCTCCGCGGGGCAAGCGGGCCGCGCTCAGGCGTCCTTGCCGGCCTTGATGGCCTTGGGGACCAGAAAGATGATCGGCAGGATCGCGGCGTAGACGGCGATGGTCGCCCAGAGCGCGGTGTTGAACCCGCCGTGGTGCTCGTAGAGGTCCGCGCCCCACAGATCGCCGACGCGGGTGGAGATCCAGTAGAGCGACAGGAAGAGCATCATCATCGTGCCTTCCAGCCCCTTAGGGCACGAGCGCATGGCCAGGTCGGTGAAGGCCGCCTGACCGATGCCGCCCAGGAGGCCCATGGGCACCGCGGCCCAGAGCGCGCCGGAGGCCGATCGGATGAGCAGCAGCGAGGCCATCTGCGGCACGGCCAGAATGGCGCCGATCCACAGCAGGGTCCCCAGCCTGAGCCGCTGGGCCAGCCAGGCGTAGAGCAGATAGACCGGCAGGAAGCCGACATAGAAGATCGAGAAGAAGGCCCCGACCTGGGCGTCGGTGGCCTTCAAGTCATTGGCCATATGGTACTGCAGCGCCACGCCGGCGCCGGGCGCGAACTGCCAGAGAAGCTGGATCATCACCACCGGCCAGATGGCCCAGGTCTTCAGCAGGCGAAGGACATCGGCGCCGGCGGTCAGGCGCAGGGCCGGCTTCTCAGTCCCGGCCTTGGCGTCGTCGAACAGGCGCCTGGGCCCGAAGGCCCCGAAAGCCGTCATGGCGATCATCAGCCCGGCGCCGATCAGGAAGATGACTCGCGCGGCGTTGGTGGCGCCGGCTCCCTCCAGCGCGCCGCTCAGGATGCCGCCGAGCAGGAACGAGATCACCTGAGGCGTCAGGATGGCGGCGTTCATCACGGTGCTC
Source organism: Phenylobacterium sp. (assembly GCF_036264965.1). Classification (GTDB taxonomy): domain Bacteria; phylum Pseudomonadota; class Alphaproteobacteria; order Caulobacterales; family Caulobacteraceae; genus Phenylobacterium. The sequence continues at coordinate 37,652 of NZ_DATAPY010000117.1, read as the reverse complement.
ATCTGGCCGGACATGGCGTGGTGGCGGCCCACCGACGAAGCGAGGCCCGCCGCGGCGCCGCCCACGAACTGGCTGAGGACGGTGAGCAGGAAGACGCTGATCAACAGCGTCGCGTAGGCCGGAGCGATGAAGGCGGTCCGGCCGAAGACCACCGCGGTGGCGAAGCCAAAGACCACGAGGTGGCCGCGGTCGCCGGCGCCGCCCGGGCTCCAACGGTCGCGGATGAAGCCGAAGACGAAGCCCACGAACAGCGGGATCGAGATGATCAGGTTGAACAGGGCGGTCTGGTTGGCGGCCAGATGCAGGCGGTTCTTGAGGAAGAAGGTGATCGGCAGCCCGATCAGGCCTTGATACGGCGCGGCGAAGTTGCCGATGAAGATCGGCACGCCCGCGTAGAGCAGCAGCCGCACCCGCTGGCCGCCGTGCAGCGGGATGGCCGGCAAGCCGGGGACTTCCTCAACCGTCGCCGCGGCCGCCTCCGACATTATCGCGCTCCCCGAACGCGTTAGGCGTAGCGTGTGGATGCCGCGAGCGGAAGGTTCGGCGCCGCTCCGGCCCCGCGGCTTTCGCGACGGCGCCGCGCATTTGCACTGCGGGCGGTCGCACGGGGCCGGAAAGCGGTGCTAGGCTGGCGCACGGCTAGGGTTTCAGGGAGGCGTCGGGCATGGCTCGCAATCTGGTGGTTTCGGTTCTGGCGATGGCCGCGTTCGCGGGCGTCGCTGTCGCGGCGGTTCCGGAGAACCTCACGGCGGCCCTGGGCGACCAGAAGCGCCCGCCGGCCGACTCATCGCGCGACGTGGCGCGCAAGCCCGCTGAACTGCTGGCGCTGGCGGAGGTGAAGCCCGGCCAGAAGGTCGCCGACTTCATGATGGGCGGCGGCTATTTCACTCGCATCCTGTCGCCGGCGGTGGGGCCGAGCGGCAAGGTCTACGCCTACCAGTCGGCGGAGTTCATCAAGTTCCGCGCCGCCTATGGCGCTGAGCAGTCGAGCGTGGTCGCCGACTACAAGAACGTGACGCCCTTGACCGCGCCGCTGAGCGCGGTTGGCCTTCCGGACGGGCTGGACCTGGTGCTGACCGTCCAGAACTATCACGACATGCACCTGAAACCCTTTCCCGCCGACACCGCCGATGGGGTCAACCGGCAGGTCTTCAAAGCTCTCAGGCCAGGCGGTCTCTACGTGATCGTCGACCACGCCGCCGCGGCCGGGTCGCCGCTAACCGTCGCCGACACCCAGCACCGGATCGACGAGGCGATCGTCAAGAAGGAGGTCGAGGCGGCGGGCTTCAAGCTGGTCGCGGCGGACGACAAACTGCTGGGCAATCCGGCCGACGACCATTCCAAGGGGGTCTTCGATCCCTCGATCCGCGGCAAGACCGACCAGTTCGTGCTGAAGTTCAGGAAGCCGAAATAGGACCCCACGAACGGCCTGAACGGGCTCGATCCTGAGGAGAGACGACGATGGCGATCAAGATGCTGTTCTCGGCCAATGGCTCGATCGTGGTCGGGGGCGACCTGTCGGAGTTGAGGCTGACCGATTCCACCGGCCAGCCGATCGACATCTCCGGCGAGACCAAGCTCTTCCTGTGCCGCTGCGGCGCCTCGAAGACCAAGCCGTTCTGCGATGGGTCGCACGAGGTGATCGGCTTCCAGGCGGCCGATGCGGCCGCCGCGCCTGGCTGAACGTGGCGCCCGCTAAGTCGGGTGGCGGCAGGACGTGGTCGGCGGCGTCTGATCCTGTAGAGCCTCCGCCCGAGGGGCGCGGTCGGGATTTGAACGCGCGTGACGATTGCTGAAGACGCTGAGGCCATCGGCCGGATCGAATCCGTGCCGATGATCCTGGAGGTGATCTGCCGCACCACAGGCATGGGGTTCGCGGCCATCGCGCGGGTGACTGAGGACCGCTGGGTGGCGCTGGCGGTACGCGACGAGATCGCCCTCGGCCTGGTCCCCGGCGGTGAGCTGGACCTGCAGACCACCATCTGCCACGAGATCCGCCAGAGCGGCCAGGCGGTGGTGATCGACCACGTGGCCGAGGACCCCGACTTCCGGGGCCATCCCACCGCGGCGCAGTACGGGTTCCAGAGCTACATCTCCCAGCCGATCTTCCGGAACGGCGAGGTCTTCGGGACGCTGTGCGCCATCGATCTGCGTCCGGCGCGGCTGAAGAACCCCCAGGTCATGGGGATGTTCAAGCTGTTCGCCGACCTGATCGCCCAGCACATGGACACCCAGGAGCGGCTGGCGGAGAGCCAGGCGGCGCTGCTCAGCGCGCAACAGGCCGCGCAGTTGCGCGAGCAGTTCATCGCCGTGCTGGGGCACGATCTGCGCAACCCCCTGGCCTCGATCCAGGCCGGCGCGCGGCTGCTGGCCAGGACGCCGCTGGACGCGCGGGCGACGTCGCTGGTGGGCGCCATGCAGGCCAGCGTGCAACGCATGGCGGGCCTGATCGACAATGTGATGGATCTCGCCCGCGCGCGGCTGGGCGGCGGCTTCGAGATCGAGCGGCGGAAGAGCCCGGGCCTGGGCGACGCCATCGTGCAGACGGTCGACGAGCTGCGGCTGGCCTATCCGGACCGCGAGATCGAGGCGGACATCGTGCTCGATGAGGTGGTGGCGTGCGACCGCGGCCGTGTCTCGCAACTGCTGTCCAACCTGCTCGGCAACGCCCTGCGGCACGGCGCCGAAGATGCGCCGGTGAGGGTGCGGGCGCGCGCCGAGGGGGAGCGCTTCGAGCTGTCGGTGGCCAACGCCGGTGAGCCGATCCCACCGGCGCGGCTGGCGGTGCTGTTCGAGCCCTTCACGCGCGCGGAGCATCACCACGGACAGCAGGGCCTGGGCCTGGGGCTCTATATCGCCTCCGAGATCGCCCGCGCGCATGGCGGGACCCTGAGTGTGACCTCCGACGCGGCCGAGACCCGTTTCACCTTTTCCATGCCGCGGACCTGACACGGGCGCGGCGCGACCCCATCTCCAGGAGCAAGCTTCGCTGGCAAGCTTTTCCGGTAGGTCCCCACATGTTCGATCATCTGTCCGTCGGCGTCCGCGATCTGGCCGCGGCGCGGGCCTTCTACGACGCCTTCCTGGCGCCGCTGGGTCACAGCCACACCCACGCCAAACGACGCGGAGCTGGCCTATGGTCCCGGCGGCGAGGGCGCGCAGTTCTACCTTTATCCGGTGACCGGCGATCGGGTGGCGGGCCTGGGGACCCACATCGCCTTCGCCGCCGACAGCCGCGCCGCGGTGGACGCAGCCTACGCGGCGGCGCTGAGCGCCGGGGCGAGCAGCGTGCGGCCCGCGGGCCTGCACCCCGACATCGCCGCCGGCTACTACGGCGCGATCGTCTATGACCCCGACGGCAACAAGCTGGAGATCGTCGCCGGGACTATGCACTGAGGCCGGCCGCGTGGGCCCGTCAGCCGGTGGCGTAAGGGCGTTGGTCCGTCGCCGGTCGGCGCGATCCGGCGACGGCGATGAAGCGGCCGCCTTGCCAGAGCTCGGCGCGGACGTCGACGCGCGCCGGCGGGGCCAGGCGGCCGACCGCCTCCTCGTCGGTCTTGCAGTAGAAGCTCTCGTCAGGCTCCAGCCTTCCGTCGTCGTGGACCAGGTAGATGCGGTAGACGGCCATGGTTTGCTCCTTCGCGCCCCACGGGAGGCTCTAGGCCTGCAAGGCGACGAGGGTATGTCGGCCAAACGACCATGCCGTCATGCGCCCGCCTTAGTTATGGCGGAGCTTCTGGCCTGTTCACGCGTTGAGAACTTGCGGCGGAGCTGTGCGCCGCGGGGGAGGAATTGACCGGATGCTGCGTAGCTTGCTTCAGGCCTTCACGAGCCCTGTGGCCGGACCGATGGGCTTCGCCGTGGCGATCGTGATGTGCGCGCTGCTCATCGCCTCGACGACGGAGTCGCAGCATAACGAGGCGATCCTGCGCGCGCGGATCGTCACGCTGACGGCGGAGAACCAGCGGAACGGCGTGGCGTTGCACGCCCGCCTTGCGGCCTGCGAAGGCGGTCCGGCGGATCTGGCGCGCAGCCGCGCGGCCAGTGCGCTGCTCACCCCCGAACAGCGCGCCCAGCACCTGGCGGCCAACGGGCCACAGGGCTTCGATGTCTGCGCGCGGATGGAAAGCGCGGACCGCGCGGTGCTCGAGACCCTGAAATGAGCCAAGGCGCGTGGAGATCGGCCGCGGTGCTGGCGGCCTGCGCGTTTGCGCTGGGCGCTTGCCAGAGCCTGCCATCGAAGACAGCGCCGCCGCACCTGGCCGTGCCGCCGGTGACCAAGACGCCGACGCCTGTCGCGCCGGCCCAGCCGCAGCACGATGTGGTGACGATCACCGCGCCGGCCAGGTCGTGCGTGCCCAAGACCTTCCCGCGGGCGCCCAAGTACCCGGACAGCGACGCGGCCCTGCGCGACGCCGGCGGCGCGGCCGACCGTTACCAGCTGATGGCCGCCGGCCGCCTGCTGCGCGACCGCCGCCTGGCGGACCTGGAGAAGACGGTCGACGGCTGCCGGTAGCTACTCTTTCCCGCCGGTCCCTGCGGCCTTGGGCGCCGCCAGGGCCTGTTTTTCCTCGGTGCGGGCGCCGGCCAGGATGCCGGGCAGGGCGTAGTTGCCCTCGTGACAGGCGTATTCGTAGATCGGGCCCTTCGTGGCGTTGAGCGCCACCTCGCCGGTGTAGGGCGCGGTGTAGATCTGCGGATCGTCGACCGTGAAGCTGTACTTGATCTGGTTCGGCCCCACGCGGGTGAACCGCTCGACGATCTTCGATCCGACCGAGGCGCCGCGGAAGTTCTGTTCGGGCCGCATGTTGGTGGTCTCGACGACCAGGGTGTCGCCCTCCCAATGGCCGAGACTGTCGCCCATCCAGAGCTTCACGCCGGCGGGTGGGTGGCCGCCGGTGAGGCGGATGTGACGGATGTCGTGGACCATCTCCACCTCGATGGCGACCTCGTCCCGGGTCTGCACGATCTGGTAGTTGTTGTTGTAGAGCAGCGGCAGCATCGGCGGCCCGGCGCTGGAGCCGAACGACAGGATGCAGCGCTCGCCCAGCGAGCGGTTCTCCGGATTGTCGAAAGAGGCGCGCCGGGCGCCGGTGACGCGGGCCTGCATCCTGGCCGCGGCGTCGGGGGTCATCTTCGGCAGGCGGCCGTTGGCCGGCGACACGATGATGGAGTCCCGCTTCACGCCGCCCATGTCGATGATCGTGGTGCCCGGATCGACCCAGGCGGAATTGTAGCCGCAGTCGACGCCGACGAAACCGCGGCCGCAGTTCTGCGGCAGGTCGGTGACCTTCGCCTTGGGGTCGGTGGGCTTGTTGCCGTCGGCGACCAGCTGGGCGTTCGCGCCCTCCAGCGCCTTGACCTCCTGGTCGGTGAGCGCCAGGCGATCCCCGTATTTCGCATCCCGCTCGAAGGGGGTGATGGTGGCGTTGGTCCAGGCGCCCTGCAGGTCGGGCTGGCCGTAGGCCGTGCGCGGCGCGTGATAGGCGCTGGACTGGGCGAAGGCGGCCGGCGCCGCGGCGAGCGCGACGCAAACCGCCGCTGAGGACATGAGGTTGAGTTTCATATCAGCGCCTCCCCGCGCCCATCGGCGCGGTCCTTATGTGGACTCTGAAAATACCGATGGTCGGAATGTACGCCTTCGTCCGCGCCGCCGCCAAGAGGCCGCGGGTCTTGAACCGGGCGGCGGGCTGTGCGAGGCGGACGCCATGAGCGAGAAACCGAGCCTTCCCGACCGCCTGGCCACCGATCCCGACAGCCCTTTCTATGACGCCGACATCCTGGCGCTGAACGTGGGCGTGCGCTTCAAGGGCGAGGACAAGACCAACGTCGACGAATATTGCGTCTCCGAGGGCTGGGTGAAGCTGGCGGTGGGCAAGACCCTCGACCGCCGCGGCAAGCAACTGACCATCAAGCTCAGCGGCCCCGTCGAGCCCTATTTCCGCGACGCCGAGTAGACTTTCCGGCCCATTGGCGGCGCCCGCGGGCAGGAAAGCGAAATATAGGGAAACGCTGCTTCTGTGGCTTTCCGATCAACCGTGAAGCGCGGTGGCATAACCACTCCGACAGCACCGCGATGGACTGTGGCGCAATGTCACGCTAGCCTCATCGTTACATCGAGCGGCGCCGGCGTTGGCGGCGTGGTCGGAGGCGTGGGGGTCCACTGGGCGTGCGGAGTGTGACGCTAGGGTCGCGGCTTTGGGGCCGCGCATCGGTGCGCCCAGTCACAGGCAGGTCCGCGTGACGCCCACGGCGCCGCGGACACCGGAGGAGCGGGCGGCATCCGTGCGCGCCGCCTTGGCGCGTGGCGACCTTCTGAGCGCCTATGATGAGGTGGCCCGCCGAGGCGACACCAGCGTTCCGGAGCTCAACTACCTCGAGGTGCTGACGCTCGCGCGCCTGGGCGACACCGAGCGGGGACTGAAACTCTACGACGACTACCGGCTGGAAGAGATCGGCGGTGTGGACCCGCTGTCCCTCAAGGCGCGGCTCCTGAAGGACCAGGCGTTCGACGCGCCGACGCCCGATCCGGAGCGGCTCATGGACGCCGCCAGGCTCTACCTGGCCGTCTACGAACAGACGAAGTCCAGCTATCCAGCGATCAACGCCGCAACCCTGGCCAAGATCGCGGGGCAGCGGGAGCTGGCGAGCTCGCTCGCCCACGGGGTCGCCGAAGACATGATCGCCAGCGGCCGCAGCGACTATTTTTCACTTGCGACGTTGGCCGAGGCGCTGGCGGTCACCGGCGACGTGGCCGGCGCACGAGGCGCGCTGGAGCGCGCCATGCAGGCCCCGGACGCCGATGTCGGCGCGCGTTCCACCACCGTGCTGCAATTGCGCCGGCTGATTGCCGCCGAGGGCGAAGGCCATGGTCTGGAAAGCCTGCTGGAGCTGATCCAGCCGCCGAAGGTGGCGATGTTCTGCGGCAACATCTTCATCAGCGATCCCGAGCTGGACGCCGACCTGTCGGCGCGCATGCGTGAGGTGATCGCACGCGAGAATGTCGGCTTCGGCTATGGCGCGCTGGCGGCCGGCAGCGACATCCTGATCGCCGAACTCCTGCTGGAGCGTGGGGCCGAGATCCACGTGGTGCTGCCATTCGCCGAGGCGGACTTCATCGAGCAGTCCGTGGCGCCGGCCGGCGAGGAATGGGTGGCCCGCTACCGCGCGATCCTCGATCGGTCCGCCTCGGTCACCTACGCCAGCAACATGAGCTACATGGGCGAGATGTCCCAATTCGCCTATGGCTCGAAGGTGTCCATGGGCATGGCGCGGCTGCGGGCCCGGCAGCTGCACGCAGAGGCGATACAGCTGGTGATCGTCGAAGAGCGCGGCGACCGGACGCTGAGCGGGTCGGACGTGACCTCCTGGCGCGACACCGGACGCCGCTCCGAGGTTGTGGTCGCGTCGAAACTGATCCGGCCCACGTTCCCGCCGCCGCCGCCGGCGCTGGATGTGGAGCGTGGCACCTACGGCCTGATGTTCACCGACTATCCGGGCTTCTCCAAGCTGGAGGAACGGGTCCTTCCGCTCTTCTGGGAGGACGTGATGGTCCGCGCGGCCCGTTCGCTGGAGCGGCATGGCGAGGTGATCCGCTCGGGCAACACCTGGGGCGATGCGATCTTCGCAGTGTTCCAGGACGCGCCGACGGCCGCGCTGGCGGCGTTGGACCTCTGCGAGGAGCTGAAGAAGGTCGACTGCAAGACGCTGGGCGTGCGCGAGGGTACGGCCATGCGGATCGCCCTGCACTATGGCCCGACCTATTCCGGCTACGATCCGGTGACCCGGCGCACCACCTACTATGGCAACGAAGTCTCGCGCGCGGCGCGGATCGAGCCGATCACGCCGTCGGGCGCCGTCTATGTCACCGAGCCGTTCGCGGCGGTGCTGGAGATGGAGAAGGACCACCGCTTCGACTGCGACTACGTGGGCAAGATCGCCCTGCCTAAGGGCTATGGCGTCTATCCGATCTACCGCCTGTCGCGGAGCCCGACCGGCCGTTAGGGCCCCGGTGGCGGCGATGCGGGGACCGCGGGCGCGGGCGCTGGGGGTGTTGCGGCGGGCGTCGAAGGCGCCGTCGCCGCGGGAGGCTGCGCCGCGACGACAGGAGCCGGGCGAGGCGGAGCCAACGCCTGGCAGTCCTTGGCCGATTGTTTGGTGAAGCTGGCGTCGGGGCCCATGGTCTGGCGCAGGATCGCCAGGCCCGCCTCGCAGTCCCGCCGGGCCTCAGGCATGCGGTTCGCGCGGGCGAGCACCTTGGCGCGATTGACCAGCAGGTCGCCGTGGTTGGGGTGGATCTTGCCGTAGCTGGCGTCGTAGTTGCGCTTGGCGTCGTCGAGGGTGGCGAGCGCAGCGGCGGTCTTTCCCTGCTGGGACTGCACCAGCCCCAGGTACACATCGGCGATGCCGATCAGGTAGTGCGGGCCCCTGAACGCGGTGCGGTAGATGCCGATGGCCTCGCGCAGCGACCGTTCGGCCTCGGGCAACATGCCAAGGCCCTGGTAGATCTGGCCCTGCATCGACAGGGTGTCCGCCAGCGTCGCGTTGTCCGGGTCCAACACCACGCGCTCGATGCTGAGCGCGTTGGCGATCTGCGTACGGGCCGCGGGGAGCTGACCGGCATTGAACGAGTTCTGGGCGAGCGCGAACCAAGCCTTGCCGGTCGACACATGGTTGGGGCCCAGCTCCGTCTGGAAAAGCTGCAATGACTGCGTGAGCGAGGCGTCGGCGGCGGCGAACTGGCCATCGTCGGACAGCAGGAGCCCACGGTTGTTGAGCACCGCGGCGACCGCGCCGGGTGGCCGGACGGTGGCGATCTTGTAGTCGGCGAGGGCGCGGTCGAAGGCGCTGACGCCCTCTTTCACCTTGGTCGCCGAGATCAGGAGCTTGCCCTCGGCGAGCGCGGCCCGCGCATGCAGGACGGCGGTGGACGGGGTCAACGGGCCGATCAGGCTCTGGGCGTGGCGAACGGCCTGCAGGCCTTTGTCCAGCGCGCCTTCACGCGAATAGGTGTCCGACAAGACCAGCAGCGCCTCGGCGCCTTCCGGCCCGGATCGGTCGATCGCCGGCATGGAGGACTCGATCGCCGCCTGCGATTGGGCGAAGAGGCCCAGGTTGTTGTAGGCGCGGCCCAGCGTCGCCAGGAGTCGCGCCTGGATGGCCGGCTGATCCGCCAGCTCGCGGCGCGCCCGCTGGGCGCTGCGATCCAGGATGGTCATGGCGGTGATCGTCCGCGGGTTCTCCACCGCCGGATTCGACAGCTCGAAGGTGCCAACCAGGTAGTCGGCGGCGGCCCGCGCCGCGGCCGCCTCATGCTGGGCGATGGTCCGCTGGCTGTCGGCCTCGATCCGCAAGGAGTTGGCGTAGAAGGCGAGCCCGCCGGTGACCACCATGCCCATCATGGCCCCGACGGCGACAGTCGTGATCTGGGCGACGCGGCGCTGGTTCTCGCGCTGGACCACCTCGTCCAGCTTCAGGCCGGTCAGGCCGGCGATCAGCTTCTGGGTCGCCAGGCGCTGGCCGTCCGCCTCGCGCCGGACATCGGCGGCGATCGGCTCGGCGCGGATGTCGGAGAGCTGGCCGTCGTCGCCCATGCGGTAGCGCAGGGCCTGAGGGAAGCACTCGCGGTCCTCGCCGCCCGCGACGTCGGAGGCGTAGGGCTCGCCGTCGGCGACCACGGCCAGCACGCGGCCGTCGCCATGCATCCGCTTGAACTGAACGATCTCCTCGTTGACCCAGCGCGACCTGGCGGACGCCGGGGAGCAGATCACCACGAGGAACATCGACTGGCGGAGCGCCGCGCTCAGTTCGGCGGAGAGGTCGCCGGAGGCCGGCAGCTCCTCACGATCTCGGAAGATCGGCCGCAACCGGCGCGGGACGGCGCCCACGTTGGTGACCTTGCCCGCCAGCTTGGCGGGGATGCGGTAGCCTTCCAGCTCACGGTGCAGCCACTGCGTGAGCGCCTTGTCCCGGTGGCTGTAGCTGATGAACGCCCGATATGCGTACGCTTCGTCCTGTCGGCCGAAAGGATCCGCAGTATCTGGCGTCATACCTTAACTGTACGACACCACGCTCCGCCGCCGCAATGCCGCGCCAGCCAGGCCGAAGCCCATGATCATGCCCACCCAGCTGGCCGGCTCAGGTACGCCGCCGACGCCGCCGACGCTGAGGTCGCTGAAGGGCTGAATGGTCTGAGGCGAGAAGCAGATCTGGCTGGTGTCGTTCGGGCAAGCCGGCGCGATCTGTTGGAAATTGAGACCCTGGGCGGACTCGAAGTCGTCGGACACGCCGCCGCCACGGCCGACGGGGTCGCCGAAGCCCGACCAGCCCACCAGGCACTCCGTCGCGCTGATGCACGGCATGGAGATGTCCACGGTGGAGGTGGCGATATAGTAGAGGTTGGTGCTGGCGCCGGCGCCGAGCAGCGAGTTCAGCGCCACGTTGATGGGTGTCTCATTCCACTCGTAGCCCGCGATCTGGTCGGCGTTGCTGAGCGGCAGGGGATTTCCGCCGCTGTCGAGGTCGGGATAGATCGGCGCAAATCCGCTGAGGATGCTCTGCGCGTCGCCGACGTTGGAGGTCTCGACGACGTTGCCGTTGGCGTCGAAGCCGAGGCTGACCGAGCCGCTGAGGGTATAGAGGGCCGGCGCCTCGGAGCCCACGGTCCCGTAGTTGTTGCCATAGACGTTGAAGGTGAAGTTGGCTGTGGCGATCGTCTGCCCGGCCAGGCTGGGCTTGTAGAAATCGCCGAACGCGCCGGTCTGGCTCATGCCGTAGCCGGTGAAGACGTCGTTGTTGATGGCGCTGCCCGTCGGATTCTGGACCATGAAGCCCATGCCGGCCTGGATGATCGTCGAGTTGATCGAGTTGAGCTGGACGGCCGAGGCCCCGGTATTGGTGATCGTCGCGGTGATGCCGGAGAGCGCCGTGGCGCTCGACCCCCAGGTGGCTGCGCCGGTCGCCGTGGACCCGCGGGCGGCGACGCCGCTTGTGAAGCTGGCGGAGCTGGAGTTGACCTCCACGTCGGCGGTGGCGCTGCCGCCGTAGAAGACGGACTGCGTTCCGTCGATCTTGACCTTGCTGGCGACCACGCCGCCGCCCGGCAGGTCGGTCGCCTGGGTCTGCAGCGAGACGGAGGCTGAGGTGTCGCCTACGAAGTCCAAATTGACAGCGGCGTGCGCCGCCGTCGCGATCAGCAACGCGCCACAACTGGCGGTCGCGTAAATCAAGCTGCGCATCAATCGTCCCCCAACGTATGACAACGGCCCGCAAACGCAGGCCGGCCTTAACTCAATCTTCACCTTAGCACAGCGGCGTTCGCCGCCGACGCCGTTCTTCTGTGAGTTGAATAAGATGACGTCCGGCGGCTGGAATTCTTCTGCAGGTTGAATAAAGCGCCCGAAAGGGGATTGTAGGAGCGCCGAGCGTCGGCAACTCGCCGCGCCGGAGATTCAGCCGGCGATCCGCCGCCGAGGCTTTAACCTTCGGCCAGGGATATGGGCATAACCTGCGACTATCGGACATGGCGAATCCCGCCGGCGTTCGATGAAATAAGGCGATCCAGGGGCAGGAGAGCGCGATGTTCGATCTTAGCGTGGTGGCGTTCGACGGGCGTTGGATTCTGGTCGACGAGGCGGAAGGCGAGCTCGGCGAGTACGCCACCAAGGACGAGGCCCTCAAGGCGGCCGGCGATTTCGCCGTGCTCGACCGCGAGCCGCGCCACGTGCTGATCCAGGACGACGTGGGCGAATGGGACGAGACGATCGTCGAACCGCCCCAGATGCACTGATCGGCCAGATGTGCTGACCGGATTGCCGGGGGCGAAACGCACGGCCGCGCTTCATTGCGCATCGAGCCGAAGCTGAAACAGACGCGCCCAACCCAGGCCCCCTTCCCAAGCCAACACATCTCCTGCCGCTTTTGGCCAGCCCGCGGGAGGTCCCCTTGCCCAACTTCATCTGGCCGCACCTGAAGCGCAGGAATGTCGGAACCGCGGGCGAGCTTTCGCGCGTGCTGCACTGGATGGGCGTGATCGCCGCAGGCCTCTGCCTGATGCTGGCCGCCGAGTTCGCAGTGGAGGGCTGGGCCACGCACCTCAGCCGCAGCCTGATCCTGGTCGCGCTTGCCTTGGCCCTTGGCACGCGCGGCCTGCGCTACGTGCTCGCGCGGGAGTAGCTTGCCAAGGCGGCGGGCGCAGCGTTTTCTGGCCGCATGAGCGATGGCGTAGAGACCCCTCCCGACGGTTGGAAGCACTCAGGCGTGCGTGTCGTGCCCGGCGACCAGCTGGGCGAGGTCAGCGCCACGACCCCCGGCATGGACCGCGCCGTGGCCATCGACCGGGCCCGGATGGGCGCCCAGAAGCTGTGGGCCGGCACCGTCCATATCCACGCCAACGCCAAGACCGGCGCCCACCATCACGGGCCGCTGGAGAGCGTGATCTATGTGGTGAGCGGTCGCGCGCGGATGCGCTGGGGCGAGAAGCTGGAGTTCACGGCCGAGGCGGGGCCCGGCGACTTCATCTACGTCCCGCCGTTCGTGCCGCATCAGGAAATCAACGCCTCGTCCGACGAGCCGCTGTCCTGCGTTCTGGTCCGCAGCGACTCCGACGCGGTGGTGGTGAACCTGGAGATCGAGCCGGCCGAGAAGCCCGAAGGCGTCGCCTGGATCGACCCGATCCATAAGACCTGAACCCCGCACGCGAGCCCGGTCATGCCGATCCATCAGATACTCGGCCTGGGGCTGGCGCTGGTGATCAGCTTCCTGGCCGTCCTGATTCACTATGAGGCGCTGGGCGGCATCTCGGTGCTGACGGTTCGCGCGCCGGTGAGCCCGCGGCTGAAAATGCTGGGGGTGATTTTCGCCGTGGTGATCGCCCACATGGTCGAGGCGGGCGTGTTCGCCTTCGCCTTCTGGCTGGGCGCCGCGGTGATGCACCTCGGGCGGTTCGTCGGCGACGCCCCGCAAAACGCCTTCCAATATTACTATTTCGCGCTGGAGACCTACACGACCCAGAGCGTCGGCGACCTCTATCCGATCGGCGGCCTGCGGGTGGTGGCCAGCCTGGAGCCTCTGGTCGGCCTGATCCTGATCGGCTGGTCCACGTCCTTCAGCTTCGTGGTCATGCGCCGCTACTGGCGCCTGAAGCCGTCGCCGCGCTAGGCTGGCGACGCTCACCGCCCAGAGGGCGGTGAGCTTTGACGTCAGTCCTCTTCGGACCGCAGGGTCATCGCGCCGATGCCCGCGGCGACATCCAGGCCGGTGGTGCCTTCGACGCTGATGGGCTGCAGGGCGATGCTCCGGTCGAGCCCGCCGATCAGGGCGTTCGCGCCGATCCCGATGCCCGCCGTGGCGCTGGCGGTCCCGCCGCCGTAGTGACCTGAAAGCGCGCCGCGCGCCACGTCGGTGTGCGGGGCGACGACGGCCCAGACCAGGGCGCCGGAGTGCTGGTAGCCGAGGTCCAGGCCGACCTTGGTCATGTTGCCCTCATAGCGCTCGACCCGGTCGCCGCTTGAGAAGGTGCAGTTCAGGGCGCGGGACGAGCCGAGGACGAGCCCCCAGCCGCCGCGCTCGTGGCACGACAGGGTTCCGATCTTGACGCCGCCGGCCGCCTGTGCGGGAACCGTCAGCCCGAACGCGCCGATGAGGGCGGCGCATGCAAAAAGCTTGTTCATCACTCACTCTCCATAGCCGTTTTGGCAGGATTGCCGCGGCCGTGGGCCCCTCCAGGCCTGCAATAAGGCCCCGCCCCGTGAGGTTGTTCCCCGCAACCGGACCTCGGCGCGGCGATCCATCGCCGGCCGCTGCAGCGCGGGATCGCCAGGCCACGGCATAGGCCGACCGCGGCGCGGGACCCGTCAGGACCGGATGAATTCCAGCAGGTCGGCGTTGATGGTCGCGGCTTCGGTGGTCGGCATGCCGTGTGGGAAGCCCTTGTAGGTCTTCAGCGTCCCGTTCTTCACCAGCTTCGCCGACAGCGGGCCGGAGTCGGCGTAGGGCACGATCTGGTCGTCGTCGCCGTGCATGACGAGCACGGGCACGGTGATCTTCTTCAGGTCTTCGGTGAAGTCGGTCTGCGAGAAGGCGACGATGCCGTCGTAGTGGGCCTTGGCGCCGCCCATCATGCCCTGGCGCCACCAGTTGTCGATCGCCCCTTCGATGACCTTCGCACCCGGCCGGTTGAAGCCGTAGAAGGGGCCCGACGGCAGGTCGCGATAGAACTGCGAGCGGTTGGTTGCGACCTGCGCCTGAAGGCCGTCGAACACCTCCTTCGGCAGGCCGCCGGGATTGGCGGCGGTCTTGACCATGATCGGCGGCACCGCGCTGATCAGCACGGCCTTCGCCGCGCGGCTCTCGCCGTGGCGGGCCAGGTAGTGGGCGACTTCGCCGCCGCCGGTGGAGTGGCCGACGTGTACGGCGTCCTTGAGGTCGAGGTGCGCCACGACGGCGGCGAGATCGTCGGCGTAGTGATCCATGTCGTGGCCGTCGGCGACCTGGCTGGACCGCCCGTGGCCGCGGCGGTCGTGGGCGACGACGCGGTAGCCGTGCAGCAGGAAGAACATCATCTGCGCGTCCCAGTCGTCCGCGGAGAGCGGCCATCCGTGGCTGAAGACGATCGGCTGACCCTTGCCCCAGTCCTTGTAGAAGATTTCCACGCCGTCCTTGGTGGTGATCGTGGGCATTGACCTTCTCCGTTTCGGGACTGGGATCGCGCTCAATGTAGGAAGTCCGCGACGGCCTTCACCGTGGCCTTGGGATTTTCTTCCATCACCCAGTGGCCGGAGGCGGGGATCACCACGCCCTGGACGTTCGTGAAGGCGGCCCTGGCCACCACGGCCATCTCGGGACCGAAGGACTTTTCCCCGCCGATCGCCAGCACCGGCATGGTCATCGGGCCGGCGGCGAGGAATTTCTGATTGTCCAGCGCGTCCTGGTCGAAGGCGTGGAACTGCTCGAAGCCGTCGTGCATGGCGTGCGGCCGGGCGTAGAGCTTGGCGTAGTGGACGCGGCTGGCCTCATCGAAGTTCTTCGGATTGGCGGAGAACTCGTTCCAGAAACGGTCGAGGTAGATGCGCTCGCGGCCCTTCACCAGCCGCTCCATGTCCGGTCCGCCGAAGCGGAAGTGCCAGAGCAGCGGGTTCTTGAGAATCTCCTCCCAAGGGCCGACGCCGGGGATCGGGGCGTCCATCAGGACCAGGTGGGTGACGCGCTGCGGTTGTTCGGCGACGAAGGCGTAGCCGACCATGTTGCCGATGTCGTGGGCGACCACGTCGACCTTGCCGATGTGCAGGGCGTCGAGCAGGCCGGAGACGTCGCGGCCTTGCGTCTTCTTGTCGTAGCCGGTGTCCGGATGGGCGGAGAGGCCCATGCCGCGCAGGTCGGGGATGACCACGGTGTGGGTCTTGGCCAGGGCGACGGCCAGCGGCTGCCACATGTCGCCGGTCTCGCCGTAGCCGTGCAGCATGACCACCGCCGGGCCGTGGCCGCCAATGCGGACGAAGATCTGCGTGCCGTTGACGGCGATCGTCTGGGTCTTGAAATTCGGCGGGTAGGGGGCGACGGCCGTTGTGGCGGCTCCGGCGGCGAGCGACAGGCAGGCGGCGATCGCAGCGATCTTCAGCACGGTGTGGTCCCCCGTTCAGCCGGTCGTCTGGCCTACCGACGGTTGCACGTTTGCCGCCGCTCGTCCCGGCGAAAGCCGGGATCCAAGCTGAGCCAGTATCGCGCCGGCGGAACCGAACCGAACACCGCATGGGTCCCGGCGTTCGCCGGGACGCTCGGAGTTGAAGACGTCTAAGACTGCGTCAGGTACTGGTCGAACCAGCCGAGGATGCGCTTCTTGAGGTCTTCCTTGTGCTCGGCTTCGCGGATGCCGTGGCCTTCGCCGGCGTAGATCACCAGGGAATTGGCGACACCGACCGCGTCGAGGCCGGCGTGGAACTGCAGCGACTGGTCGGCCGGGCATTCCACGTCGCGCTCGCCCACGTAGATGAAGGTCGGGGTCTTGGCGGCGTTGATATAGCGGATCGGCGAGAACTTGTCGTAGGCCGCCGGGTCCTTGTAGGCGGACGTGCCGAAGAACGGGACCATCCACTGGTTGATGCCGTTTTCGCCGTAGTAGCTCACCCAGTCGGCGATGCCGGCGCCGGCCACCGCGGCCTTGAAGCGGTTGGAGTGGGTCACGGTCCACATGGTCATGTAGCCGCCGTAGGAATGGCCGTAGACGCCCAGGCGCTTGTCGTCGACCGGGGCGACCTTCTCCACGGCGTCGACGCCCGCCAGGATGTCGCGCAGGTCGCCGCCGCCGAAGTCCTTGACGTTGGCCTTGGTGAAGGCCTCGCCCTGGCCGAAGGAGCCACGCGGGTTGGCCTGGAAGACGAAGAAGCCGTGCTGCACCAAGTCGTTGGTCGTGCCCTTCCACATGTAGCTGGGCTGCACCGCCGAGCTTGGCCCACCGTGGACCAGGACCACCATGGGATACTTCTTGCCCGGCTCGAGGTTGGCGGGGCCGGTCAGCCAGCCCTGGACGTCGTAGCCGTCGTTCTTCCAGGTGATCGAGCGCGCGGTGACCTGGGGCGTTAGAGCGTCGTTGTCGTGGGTGATCTGGCGCGGCGAGGCCACCGGGCCGGCGCCGATGTGCGGCGGGCTGGTGAAGTCCTCGGCGACGCCGGCCAGTAGCTTGCCGTCGGCGCTCAGCGAGACCTTGCCCTCGCCGGAGGACATGCTGACCGGGCCCGAGAGCAGGGTCTTGGTCGCGCCGCTGGCTGGATCGACGGTGAGCACGGCGTTGTGGTCGCCTTCGATGGCGGTGGCGAACAGCGTCTTCCCGCGCCAGGCGAGCGAGGTGAAGCTGCCCTTGTAGGCCGGGGTCTTGTCGACCGCCTTGCCGCCGGCGAAGGGCGCGACCCAGAGGTCGCCGCCGGTCGGGCCGAAGTCCGAATGCAGGCCGCCGATGAAGGTCACGGACTTCCCGTCCGGGGTGACCTTAGGCCACTTCATCTGCACGCCGGGGTCGGCGATCTCGCGGAAGGAGCCGTCGAGGCCGACGGCCGCCAGCTTGGCGATCCACCAGTTGTTGTCGCCGTCACCCTTGGCCGCGGTGACCGCGAAAGCCTTGCCGTCAGGCGCCCAGTCGTACTCGTAGACATAGGTGTCGGCCGGCGAGAGGAATTTCAGCGGGCCGCCGCTCGCGGGCAGGACCGCCACGCGCTGTTCGTCGGTGGCGGAACCGATCTCGCCGACATTGGCCGCGCCGGCCTGGGTCGCGCCGCCGATCTTGCGGGGGCGTTCCGTGGCGAGGACGGCAAAGGTCTTGCCGTCGGGCGACCAGCGCGGGGTTTCCAAGAGGCCCGGGAACACCAGGGCCTCCGCGGTCTTGCCGTCGCGGACCACCTCGAGGGTGGCGGTGCGGGTCTTGCGCTCGGTGGAGACGAAGACCAGGCCCGAGCCGTCCGGCGACCAGGCCGCGCCGGAATAGAAGCATTTGGCGCAGGGGTCGTACTTGGCGATGACCGCGCCGTCCTTGGCGCTGCGCATCACGACGACCGGATGCGGCTCGGCCTCGGAGGCGAAGGGATCGTCGCTCTCGATGGCGGCGATCAGGTCGCCCTTGGGCGAGATCACCACGTCGCGGTACTGGTGGACGTGATCGGGCGGGGTCGGCGCCGCCGCCAGCGCCAGAGCCAACATCAATCCCGGCATTCCGTACTCCCCCTAACGTCAACCTGTGACGTGGCTAGGGGATTAGGCCGGGCGCGGCAAGAGCGCCCTAGTCGCGGACCAGCGACGCGATCCGTTCGGCGTCCTCGGGCGTCGCGGGGTTGTAAACCAGCAGGCTTAGGTCGGTGCGGCCGTCGACTGCGAAGGTCGAGTATTCGAAGGCGACCTCGCCCAGCACCGGGTGGCGCATGTGCTTGACCGCCTCGCGGTGGACCGCGGCCGGCAGGTCGCCGTCGCGCCACATCGCCCGGAACTCGGGGCTGAGCCGGCTGAGTTCCTCGACCAGCGGCTCCACGTCGGCGGCGGCGCCGGCCCGGGCGGCGTCCAGCCGGAAGGCGCCCAGAATGAACCGCGCGACGCTGTCCCAGTCGTATTGTGCCGCGCACGCACGGGGGTCGAGGAACAGGAACCGCAGCATGTTGCGCTGCTCGGGCGGCATGGCGCCGTAGTCGGCGAGCATGACGGTGGACGCGCGGTTCCAGGCCAGGACGTCCCAGGTGGCGGTGCGGATCAGGGCCGGCGTCGGGTCCAGCGCGTCCAGCACCCGCTGCAGCCGCGGCGTGACGCCTTCGTTCTTGCGATAGCGCGCCTCCGGCGGCCGGCCGAGGCCGAGCAGGAAGAGGTGCTCGCGTTCGATGTCGGTCAGCATCAGGGCGCGGGCGATGCGGTCGAGCACGTCGGCCGAGGGCGCGCCGCCACGGCCCTGTTCCAGCCAAGTGTACCAGGTGGGGCTGATGTTGGCCCGCTGCGCCACCTCTTCGCGGCGCAGGCCGGGCGTGCGGCGGCGCTCGCCGGGGAAGCCGAAGGCGGCCGGGTCGAGGCGCGTGCGGCGGTCCTTGAGATAGACGCCGAGCGGGTTCTCGGCGGCTTGGAGTTCACTCATCCTGTTAGTCTTTATACCATGATAAAATCACTACTTTACCAGGATATTCCAGAGCGCAAGGGTTGTCGCCGCGGATCTTTTGGAGGTTTGACCATGCGTGTTTTCCTGACCGGCGCCAGCGGCTTCATCGGCTCGGCGGTCATTGCGGAACTGAAGGCCCACGGCCACGAGGTGCTGGGGCTGGCGCGCAACGACGAGAACGCCGCCAAGCTGCAGGCAGCGGGCGTGGCGGTGCATCGCGGTGACCTCAGCCAGCCGGAGACCCTGGCGGCCGGCGCGGCGGCCTGCGACGGGACCATCCACTGCGCCTTCATCCACGACTTCAGCAAGTTCATGGAGAACATCGCCATCGACCGCACCAATGTCGAGGCGATGCTGAAGGCGCTGGAGGGCTCCGGCAAACCCTTCATCCTCACCTCCGGCACCCTGATGGCCGACCCCGACAGGGAGGCGACGGAAGAAGACGGCCCCTCGACGGAAGGCGCGGGCGCCGGGCGAGGCGCCACCGAATTGCTGGTCGAGGACTACGCCAAGCGGGGCGTGCGGGCGATGATCGTGCGCCTCCCCCAGGTGCATGACACCCAGAAGGCCGGCCTGGTCACCTATGCCATCGACGTCGCGAAGGAGAAGGGGGTCTCGGCCTACATCGGCGATGGCTCGGCCCGCTGGGCGGCGGCCCATGTGGACGACGTGGCCAAGGTCTATCGCCTTGCGCTGGAAAAGGGCGTGGCCGGCGCGCGCTACCATGCGGTGGGCGAGTCCGGCGTCTCGATGCGCGACGTCGCCGAGGCGGTGGGCAAGCGCCTGAACCTGCCGGTGGCCTCGATCACCCTGGAGGAGGCGCCCGCGCACTTCGGTTTCCTGGCGATGTTCGCCAACCGCGACGCGCCGACCTCCAGCCGGCTGACGCAGCAGCGCCTGGGCTGGAGGCCGACAGGTCCGGGCCTGGTGGAAGACCTCGAGCACCCGGAGTTCGCTGAGGCCTGAGGCCGCTCCTCCCCAGCGAAGCGGGGAGGTGGATCGGCGCGCAGCGGCGAGACGGAGGGGGCGAGCGCACTTGCAATACGCCCCCTCCGCCGGCTTCGCCGCCACCTCCCCCAAAGCGTTCCCTTCAGGGGAGGAGCGAGCTGCGTTAGGCCGCGTCCACCAGCACCACTTCGGCGTCTTGAAGCGCCGTGACGCGCAGGGCGGACTCGCCGGTGATGGCGGCGCCGTCGCGGGGGTCGAGCCGCACGCCGTTGACCTCCACCGCGCCCAGGGTCGTCACCAGATAGGCGTGGCGGCTGGGGTCGATGGCGTAGTCGGCGGTCTCGCCGGCCTTGATGGTGGCGCCGGCCACTCGCGCGGAGGTGCGGATCGGCAGCGCGTCCTCGTCGCCGGGCAGGCCGGAGGCGAGCGTCACGAACTTGCCGGCGCGGTCGGCCTTCGGGAAGGGCCGGGCGCCCCAGGACGGCGGGCCGCCGGCGCGGTCGGGCTCGATCCAGATCTGGAACAGGCGGGTGAGCTCGCTCTCCAGGTTGTACTCGGCGTGGCGCACGCCGGTTCCGGCGCTCATCACCTGCACGTCGCCCGGGCCGGTGCGGCCCTCGTTGCCCATGGAGTCTTTGTGGGTGATCGCGCCCTCGCGGACGTAGGTGATGATCTCCATGTCGGAATGCGGGTGCGGCGGGAAGCCGGACTGCGGGGCGATCTCGTCGTCGTTCCAGACGCGAAGGGCGCCCCAGCCCATCCGCTTGGGATCGTAATAGTTGGCGAACGAGAAGTGGTGCTTGGCCTTCAGCCAGCCGTGGTCGGCGCCGCCGAGGCTCTCAAAGGTGCGTTTCTCAATCATGGTGTGGTCCTTTCGCGATGGAAGATAAGCTTCCGGATCGCGCGGTAAAGCGGCGGCTGAGCAGAAGATTATTTCCGGAATTTCCATAATCAGAGGGGCGGGCATGGAGCGGTGCATTAGGGCGTTGGTCGTGGCGGCTGCAGGTGTTGTGTGTCTGGGCGCGGCGAAGCCGCATCCGGACTGGCGGCCGCTGGATCCGGCTGAGACCCTGGTGATCGAGACCTCCAAGGGGCGCATTGTGGTGGAGATGGCGCCGGCGCTGGCGCCCAAGGCGGTGGAGCGGGTCAAGCGGCTGGCGAAGGAGGGCGTCTACGACGGCCTGCTCTTCCACCGGGTGATCGAGGGCTTCGTCGACCAGACCGGCAATCCGAACAACCACGACGGCGGGACGTCGGCCTATCCGGACCTGCCGGCGGAGTTCAGCGCCCGCCTGCCGGCGGACGTGGCGATGACGACGGTGGTCCGCCGCGCGGACGGGATCGAGGGCTTCGTGGGTGCGGTCCCGGTGGCGGGCGTGTCCGTGAAGGAACAGGGGCTGGGAAGCGACCACCGCCCGCGGGTCTGGGGCGCCTATTGCGACGGCGTGGCCGGGATGGGCCGCCAGGCGGGGATCGACACCGCCAACAGCGAGATCTTCTTCATGCGCGCCCCGGGCCGGCGGCTCGACCATGACTACGCGGTCTGGGGCCGAGTGGTGCAGGGCCTGGACGTGGTGCGCTCGATCAAGACGGGTGAGCCGCCGGCCGATCCGGACCGGATGATCCGCGTGCGCGTGGCCGCCGATCTGCCCGCCGCGGAGCGGCCCCGGCTGGAGGTGAGCGACACCGCGGGGCCCGCGTTCCAGGCCCGGGCGGCGCGGCTGAAAACCCGACTGGGCGCGCGATTCAGCGTTTGCGATCTAGAAATCTCCGCTCGGCAACCTTGACGTGCGACAACTAAGCGCAGGGACCGGCGCGGCGCACGCAATTGGTGTCTTAACCAGTGCCGCCTTATCGCGATGGTTGTGTCGAGCGGGACCCCATGAAGTTCGAAGTCATCGAGGACGTAGGCGACTGGATCGTGCGCCGCGACGGCGTCGAGCTCGCGCGATTCCGCGACCAGGACGCGGCCCTGGCGGACATCGCCGAGCGCCTGCACGCCTGCTCCAACGCCGCGTTCCGCTACTCGCTGGCCGTCCGATACCTGGAGCGCGCCTGGGGCGAAGCCTAGGGTTGTTTGGCAGCCCGACACAGCAACTGCCAATCTGTGTCGGGTACCTGACGCACACCTAGGGTTTACTTAACCATCTTTACATTTTGCTTTGCCGACGCCTGAAACGCGCGCAAGCTCAAGTGCAGATGATGGGAGGTTCACTCCTGCGCGGCGGGTTGGTGATGGCCTACTTCTGCTACATCCATCGGCGGACCGGCGGCGTGCCGCACTTCGAGGTTTTGCCCGACTCCACGGAAGGTCATGCCGTCGATATCGCCGCGCGGCTGCTGGCGCAGCGCGCCGACGCGGTTCGCGCCGAGGTGTGGGAAGACGAACGCCTGGTCTTCACCCTGCCGCGCGATGTCATCGCCCCACCCCCTGCAAACCCGTCGGCGACCTGAACGGTCAGACGCGCATTTCGAAATAGGCGGTGTGCGAGCCTTCGGTATGGCCCACCAGGGTGATGCGGAAGCTGGCGCCGTCCTGCAGCTTCAGTTCGCCCTCGCCGGCGCGGAACGCGTCTGCGGCGATCTCCGGCGTGGCGGTGAACGAGCCGCGCAGCCGCAGCGGGCCCAGGCGAAGGGCCGAGGGCTCGCCGTGGATCTCGTAGTCGACCGGTCCGGTGAAGCCGCGGCAGTGGAGTTCGCCGGCGCCAAGTTGCACGGGAAGCTGTTTACGCAAGCGCGCCATCGAATCTCCTTTGGGGTAGGTGACGAATAACGCCCAAGGCCAAGGTTCGATCCCTGGCAGGCGCTGTTAGCGGTAGGCGCGGATGAACAGGCCGACGGTCAGGATCACGCCGATGGCGATGACCGCGAGCCGCAGGATCTTCTCGTTGGCGCGGCGCAGCAGCCAGGCGCCGGCCAGGCCGCCGCCGATCGCGCCCACGGCCAGGGTCGCGGCCTGCACCCAGCGCACCTCGCCCGAGAACAGGAAGACCAGCACCGCCGTCCCGTTCATCACGCCGGCCAGCACGTTCTTGGTGGCCGCCGCGGCGCGCACCGGCAGTTTCGCCAGGCTGAGGACGGCCAGCATCAGGAAGCCGATGCCGCCGCCGAAATAGCCGCCGTAGATGGCGATGGCGAACTGCAGGGCCATGGCCTGCGCCGGCTTCAGGGCCCGCGCCGTCTCCGGTCGGCGGCGGAAGCTGCCCCAGGCGAAGGCGGCGGTGGCGAAGAGCACCAGCCACGGCAGCAATCCCTCGAAGAAGCTTGGCGGGGTGAGCAGGAGCAGCAAGGCGCCCACCGCGCCGCCGGCCAGGCTGATGACGATCAGGGTCCTGAGCGACAGGTTCTCCGCGCCGCTGGCCAGGCTGCGGCCGGCCCAGCCGGTGGTCACCTGACCCGGGAACAGGGCCACCGTCGAGGTGATGTTGGCGGCGCGCGCGTCCAGGCCTGAGAGGATCAGGGCGGGCAGGGTGATGAACGAACCGCCGCCGGCCAGGGCGTTCTGGGCGCCGGCCCAGATCGCCGCGGCGAGCAGAAGGAGCAGCATCCAGGGCGATAGGTCGTGCAGCGCCACCTCAGCGCGTCGCCAGCCGGGCCACGCCGGCCAGCACCGCGATCGGGATCAGGAAGGCGCCCAGCCCCGCCTGGCCGATGGCGGTCAGCGCGGTCTCGGCGATCATCACCAGGGCCACGACCGTGACGGTCCCGGCGTCGCCGAACAGGGTCTTCAGAAAGGCCTTCATGCGGTGGCTCCCACGGGGCGCGTGCGACGGATCAGGGCGATGAGGCTGAGGCCGCCCAGGGCGTAGAAGGCGGCGAGCGCGAGCAGGCTGAGGTCGCCGAAGGGCCAGGCCCGCTCGCCGGCCACGGCCTCAAAGGTCCAATAGGTCCCGAAGGCGGTGATCATCACGCCGACCACGAACTTGATGGCGTTCTCCGGCACCCGGGTCAGCGGGGCGCGGACCGCCAGGCCGGCGGCGAGCACGACCACCAGGGCGGCCGCGGCGCCGGCGCCGCTGCTGATCCAGGCGCGGCCGTGCAGACCGAAGGCGGCGACGATCAGCCAGACCTCCAGGCCTTCCAGCAGGACGCCCTTGAAGGCGATCAGCCAGCTGGCGCTCCGGTCGCCGCGGCTGAGTTCGGCGCGGGTCTCGGCGAAGATCTCGGCCTCGTCGTGCATCGCCTTCATGCCCGCGCCGCGCGCCACGGCCTTGGCCAGCCAGCGCACGCCGAACAGCAGCAGGAAGACGCCGATCGCCAGCTGCAGCCAGCGGACCTCCAGGCCCAGGTTCAGCACGCCGCCGGTGGCGACCGTCATGACCGCGAGGACGGCCAGGGCGGCAAGCGCCGCGCCGCCGGCGGCGCGCCAGCCGATGCTCAGGCTGACCGCCAGGACGATGGTGAAGGCCTCGACCCATTCGACGGCCGCCGTGAGGAAAGCGGCGGTGACCACGGTCCAGTCAAGCATGGCAATGCTCCCTCGAAATCCGACCGAACGCCCGGCAGCGGATATGGGTGCGCGGTATCAATGCCGAAAATGCATTCATGTCACCCGGTCATGCGGCGCGGGAATTTCACACAGGGCCCGGGAAACCAAGGTCACGCGTTGGCGCAACCAACGGTGCGCGGGGTGCCGATCCAGCCGCCGATGCCACAGCATGCTCGTCCTGACCAACGGCGTTTCGATCGGCAGGTCGCGGACGTCCAGGGGGAAGTTGCGCGCGAACACATCGGCGACACAGCGGCTGAAGATGGTCACGAAGTCGGATTCGGCGAGGATGACCCGCGACGAAAGATAGGGCGAGCGGGCCACGACCCGGCGCGTGAGGCCTCGCGTGGCGAGCCATCGGTCAAGGAAGCTGATGTCCTCGCCGCTGGACGAGATCTCCAGATAGGACAGCTCGGCCAGCGCCGCCGCGGTCAACTTGCGGCGGCTGGCCGGATGGCCGCGGCGCATGACCAGCACGAACTGGTCTTCCAGCAACAGCTCGCAGGCGAAGCGTTCGCCAGGCGCATCATGGCTGCCGATCGCCAGGTCGAACTCGCCGCGGTCCAGGCCTTCGGCGATGTCGAGGGTTCCGCTGGGGCGCATGTCGAGCCGCACGCCGGGCGCCGCGCCATAGGTCGCCTCCACCAGCGGCGGCGCCAGGACGACCGCGCCGAAATTGTTGAGGCCCAGCGTGAAGGTGCGGTCCGACGCCTGGGGGTCGAAGGTGAGGGGCTCCAGGGCCAGTTGCATTTCGCTCAGCGCATTGCGCAGCGGCTCGGCGATGGCCTCGGCGCGGGGCGTCGGCGTCATGCCGTCCGGCGTGCGCACAAACAGCTCGTCGCCCAGCATATGGCGCAGGCGATTGAGCGCGTGGCTCATGGCCGGTTGGCTGAGGCCAATGAGGCGGCCGGCGCGCGTTACGCTGCGCTCGCGCATGACCGCGTCTAAGACCACAAGCAGGTTGAGGTCAATCGAACGCCAATTCATCCGGCACATTTACCTGTGCGAATAATGCATTTCAAGAATGCAACAATCCCACCCATATGCGCCTGCACCGCCGGGGGAGCCCAACCGGACGAGGCGTGACACGTGTGTTGACTATCCTAGTTGTGGATGACGACGCCAGCCAGCGCGAGATGCTGGCGCGGATGCTCCGGACGCGGGGATATGCGGTCGTCGAGGCCGCCGACGGGCGCGATGGTCTGGATCAGTACTATCTGCTCCAGCCGGCTTTGGTGATCTGCGACATCCTGATGCCGGAAATGGACGGGCTGGAAATGATCGGGGCGCTGCGCGGCGCGCACGTCCAGGCCCCCATCATCGCCATGCTGGAGATTGATGACTTCCAGGCCGCCCTGTTGCTGGAGGTCGCCTCGAAAATGGGCGCCGACGCCACAGTGCTGAAACCGCTGGAGACCGACCAGCTGATCAAGACGGTCAGCTCGCTCCTGGCGCCGAGGCTGTGCCATTAGCGAGGATCGACATTCAGCCTAGCGCTTCTTGCCGAGCTCTGCGGCGATGTCTTTGGTGAGGCGGCCCACCTTGCGGTGAGCGGCGGTGATCTGGTCCTTGGTCACGCCCCAGCGTTTCATCCAATACTCGACCGCCTTACGCTCGGAGAGGTCGAGCCGCTCCTTGTCGATGAACCCGCGCTTGTCCTTCAGGCCGGCCATGCAAACTCCTCCATTACGCCAAGCCTTGAGCCCTTCCCACTCAGGTTGGCTCAACCTGAGTGGATGAGAAGGGCTCCAGATATAGACGACGACTCTGTTTTATCCCGGCTGACTTGAATCAAGTCAGCCGGGACAGGGTCTAGGGAGCTTCCTTGCGCAGGGGAAGCGCACCGGCCAAGGTCGCTTGGCCTTGGAGGTGTTGGGGCCCTGCGGGCGTTGGGGGAGACCAATTGATGCTGCGATCGTTGAGCGTGCGGGTGTTGATCGCGCTCGTCGCCGGGTTGGCGCTGGGCGCCGCGGCGGCCGCCTACGCCGGCCCGGAGGTCAAGCGGGTCATCGAGATCGTCGAATCGGTCGGCGGGCTTTGGCTGAACAGCCTGCGGATGACGGTCGTGCCGCTGATCTTCGCGGTGCTGGTGACCGGCATCGCAGGGGTCGCCGACGCGGCCGCCACCGGCCGCCTGGCGGTCAAGACCATCGTCCTGATCGTCATCGCCCTGACCTTCAGCTCGATCTACACGGTGGTGTTCGCCGAGGGATTCTATGCCCTGTGGCCGGTCAGCGGCGCCGGCGCCGCGGCGCTGCGCGCCGGCGCCAGCGCCGCGCCCGACCTGGCGAAGCAAGCGCCCAGTCTGATCGATTTCGTGAAGGGCCTGGCGCCGCCCAACGTGATCAAGGCGGCGTCGGACGACGCGATCCTGCCGCTGGTGGTGTTCGCGAGCTTCTTCGGCTTTGCCGTGACCCGCCTGCCGGACGCCAGGCGTGGCGCGATCCTGGAATTCTTCGACAGCATCGGCGAGGCGATGGTCACCATCGTGCGCTGGATCCTGCTGGCGGCCCCGGTCGGGGTGTTCTGCCTGGGCCTCGGCGTCGGCTTGCGCGCCGGCATCGGCGCCGCGGGCGAGATCGGCCACTACGTCGCCGCCATTTCGCTCACCAACATCAGCCTGACGGTGGTCGCCTATGTCGCGGCGTTGCTCATCGGGCGGGTTTCGGTCGGCCTGTGGACCCGGACCGTGGCGCCGGTGCAGGTGGCCGCTTTCGCCACCCAGTCGTCGCTGGCCTGCCTGCCGGCGATGATCGAGCGGTCGCGTGACGATCTGGGGATCCCTGACCGGGTGAACGGACTGGTGCTTCCGCTGGCCGTCGCGCTGTTCCGCTTCACCGGGCCCGCCGCCAACCTGGGCGTCGCCCTGTTCGTCGCGCGGGTCTACGGCGTCCATCCCAGTGCGGCCCAATACCTCGGCGTCGTGTTCGTCGCCGTAGCCACCAGCCTGGCGTCGGTCAGCCTGCCGGGGCAGATCTCGTTCTTCGCCAGCATCGCGCCGCTTTGCCTGACGCTCGGCCTGCCGGTGGACATCCTGCCAATCCTGATCGCCGTCGAGGTGGTGCCGGACATCTTCCGCACCATCGGCAACGTCACCGCCGACCTGGCCCTGAACATGATCATCTGGCGCGGCGAGCGGGCGACGGCGGCTCCGCCGGCGGCGAGTGCGGCGCAGGCTTGATCGATCGCCTGCGGCCCCCTACCCAGCTTGGCCATGGCCAACGAACCCTTCTTCACCATCGAGGGGACGCATTACGTCCCGACACCGGCGGCGCGCGGGCCGTGGAACCCCAACTCCTTGCACGGGCGGGTGATCGCCGGCCTGCTGGGCGCGGAGATCGAGCGGCTGCATGGCAGCCCCGACTTCATCCCCGCCCGGCTGACGGTGGACATGTACCGTTTGCCGGACCTGTCGCCGGTGGAGGTGACGACGACGGTGGTGCGCGCCGGCAACCGCATCAAGGTGATCGACGCGGAGTTTATCTCCGGCGGGGTCAGCGCGGGACGCGCCACCTGCCAGCTCCTGAAGCGGACTGAGAACCCAGGCGGCAATGTCTGGAAGCCGGAGCCTTGGATCGTGCCGGCGCCGGCCGATATTCCGCCGCCCGCCGACGGCCGCGCCGGCATGGGCGGGATGTGGGCCACGCGCCGGATCGCCGGCGACTTCGGCACGGTCGGCCAGAAGCGGACCTGGATGGCCGAGGTGCGCGAACTGGTGGCGGGACGCGCCCTGACGCCCTTTGTGCGGGTGGCGGTGTCGGCGGATTTCGCCAGCCCCTTCGCCAACGCCGGCGACGCGGGCCTGGAGTTCATCAACTCCGACGTGACGGTCTATCTGCATCGCGAGCCGGTGAGCGAGTGGATCGGCTATGAAGTGATCAACCACGGCGCCACCGACGGCGTGGCGATCGGCGAGTGCTTCCTCTACGACGAGGACGGCCCGATCGGCTCGGCGTCCTGCGCGGCGCTGGCGCAGCGGCGGATGCCGCGCAGCTAAACGCTGGAATCAAACGGGGCCGCCCCGAACAGCCGAGCCGGCCCCGTCAAAACCCGGCGTGTGGTTGGGAGCCGCCGGGCGAGTGCAGATTGCGGCAAAGCCTGCCGAGTCGTTAAGGTGGCAGGACGCCACATCGTAGTTCTACGTAGGGTCGCGGCGTTTGGTTTCAGGCCGGGCGCACCGGCGGCATCAGCTTGCGGAACGCCGCATAGGGGTCGTTGTCGATGCGGCTCCTGGAATTGAACATCATGGTCGCCCGGGCCTGGGCGTCGTAGCGCGGCCAGTGCGGCAGGCCGGACCTGGGGTCGTTCGGGTCGCCGTGTCGGGCGAATGCGGTCCAGGCCGCGCTGGCCTGTCGGCCGAGCGCCAGCGTCGCGGGCGAGGTCCCCAGCAGCATCGGCCCCAGCGCCACATTGTCGAAGGCGAAGGGAATCTCGGTGGTGTGGGGCGCGCGCATCATGCCGCCGTCGACTGCCGTGCGCCCTTCCCACACGTACATGTAGACCGGCGCAGGCTGGACCGACTTGCGCTCGGCCAGGGCGGCGGAGGAGACGAAGGCCGCCTTGGAGGTGATGTCGACGTACATGTAGCTGGGGTTGTCGGTGGGGTATCTGGCCTTGGCCTCGGCCACCAGCTTGTCGGTCAGCGGGCCGTACTGGGCCTTCAGCCGTTCGACCATCTGGGCCTCGGTCTGCTTACCCCACCAGTCGAAGCCGACGTTGTAGAGGGTCTGCTCGTCGGCGGTGCAGCCGACCATGATGGCGACGTCGCGGCCGACCGGATTGGCGACCGGGTCGAACGGATGGCCCTTGATCGCCACGCCATCCATCACCGGCCCCCAGCGGCCGCCGACCGGGCCCATACCCTTGGCGGCGGCGATGATGGCGGCGGGCGGGACCCGGCGCAGGGCGGCCACATCGGCGACATCGAGGGCCTTCATCAATTGGCGCGCCTGGTCGGTGGCGGCGGCCTTTTCTGCGGAGCGGAGCGCCGCGCCGCTTTCGACGATGCCCTTGTGGCGCAGGCCGGTCATCGCGGGCATCGCCAGGCTGGTGGCGACCTTCGCCCCGCCGCCGGACTGGCCGAAGACGGTGACATTGCCCGGATCGCCGCCGAAGTTGGCGATGTTGTCCCTGACCCACTGCAGCGAGGCGGCGAGGTCGAGCATCCCGACGTTGCCTGAGGCCGGATCGCCGCCCAGGTCGGCCAGCTCCAGATAGCCGAAGGCATTGAGCCGGTGGGTGACGCTGACCAGCACCACATCGTGGTTCTTCGCCAGGTTGTGGCCGTCGTAGACCGGCCAGTTGCCGCTTCCGTAATTGAACCCGCCGCCGTGCCACCAGACCATGACCGGGCGGGCCTTGCGGTCCAGCGCCGGAGTCCAGAGGTTGAGGAACAGGCAGTCCTCGCTCTGGCGGATGGCGTCCTCGCCGGAGTTCATCAGCTGGTTCAGGGCCGGGCCGACCGCGCCGGGATAACGCGCCGCGCCGCCGCCGGAGGCGTACTGGATGGCCGCCGGGCCGAAGGCGATGGCCGCGGCGGGCTCCGTCCAGCTTGCGGGCTTCGCCGGCGGCGCCCAGCGCAGGGCGCCCAGGGGCGGGGAGCCATAGCGCAGGCCCTTGAAGGTCGGGACGCCCTCTTCCATCAGCCCGATGACCGGGCCGTTGGTGGTGGAGACGGCGGGCGTGACGCCGCTGGCGATGTAGGCGCCGGCGCGGGCGGCGAAGGCGCTGAGACCGAGGCCGGCGGCGCCGGTGAGGACGTTGCGGCGGGACGCGCCCTGGTCTTGGCTCATGGTCGTTCCTCCCCTTGGCGGGGCGTCTTCGCGCGCCCCGGCCTGATTTCTTACGCCGCCTGCGCGGCTGTGCCATGGTGCGCCCAAGGACCGGCAAAGGTCCATCGGGAGGTTTGAAGTCCATGCGTTTGATGAAGCTGTTGGGCGCCGCGCTGGCGACCGTCGTGCTGGCCTATTCCCCGGCGCTGGCCAATCCGAAGAATGCGCTCGACGCCTATGTGGCCAAGCCCGATCCGGCCTTCGCCTGGAAGGTGGTCGGGCCGGTGTCGGGGCCGGGCTATCACGGGGCGGTGCTGGAGCTGACCTCGCAGACCTGGCTGACCGCGAAAGAGGTCGACAAGCCGCTGTGGAAGCACTGGCTGACGGTGATCGTGCCGGACAAGCTGTCGGCCAATCCAGCGAGCCGCGACAAGGCCTTCCTGTTCATCACCGGCGGCAACAACACCGACGCCGCGCCGACCAAGGCCACCGACCGCTTCGCCAAGATGGCGGTTGAGACCAGCTCCGTCGTCAGCGAGCTGGACGACGTGCCGAACCAGCCGCTGCGCTTCGCCGAGGACCCCAAGCCCCGCGTCGAGGACGAGATCATCGCCTACCAGCAAGCCAAGTTCGCCAAGGACCGCAACCCGCTCGACCTGGTGCGCCTGCCGATGGTCAAGAGCGGGACCCAGGCCATGACCGCGGTCCAGCAGTACCTGGCCAGCGACGCGGGCGGGAAGCTGAAGATCAACGGCTTCGTGGTCTCCGGCGGTTCGAAGCGGGCCTGGACCACCTGGCTGGTGGGCGCTATCGACCGGCGCGTGGTGGCGATCATCCCGATCGTGATCAACGTCCTCGACGTGGACGCCACGGCCAAGCACCACTGGGAGGCGATGGGCTATTTCTCGCCGGCCCTGAAGGACTACGTCGAGAACCACCTGATCCCCGAGATGATCGGCTCGCCGGGGCTGACCGAGGTCAATCGCATCGAGGACCCGCTGAATTACCGCGACCGGCCGGCGATGAAGATGCCGAAGTACATCATCAACGCGGTGGGCGATGAGTACTTCCCGCCGGACAACACCAAGTTCTCCTACCACCTGCTGCCGCAGGTGAAGCGGCTGCGGATGATCCCCAACTCGAAGCACTCGACGGCGGGCACCGACATCAACGACAGCATGACCGCCTTCTACGACGCCGTGCTGAACCACCGGCCGATCCCGAACTACTCGTGGGTCGTGCGGCCGGACGGGGCCATCGTGGTCAAGTCGGCGGTGAAGCCCACCGAGGTGCGCCTGTGGCAGGGGACCAATCCCAAGGCCCGCGACTTCCGCGTCGACACCATCGGCAAGACCTTCACCTCGAGCGTGCTGACGCCGGCCGCGGACGGGACCTGGGTGGGCAAGGTGGAGAAGCCGGCCGCCGGCTGGACGGCCTATTTCGTCGAGCTGACCTATCCCAGCGGCACGGCCTATCCGTTCAAGTTCACGACGGAGGTCTCGGTGATCCCCGACACGCTGCCCTACAAATGGAAAGACGCCCGCCCGATCATCGCCCCCGACGGGAAGTAGGGACTTCATCTGAAGGTCGGCAGCCCCTATCTCGACCGCAGGACTTCGGGGAGAGCGCCGCGCCATGATGCTGATCGGGCAATATGACTCGCCGTTCGTGCGGCGGGTGGGGATCGCGCTCAGGACCTATGGACTGGCCTTCGAGCACCAGCCCTGGTCGACGTTCGGCGACGCCGACAGGATCGCCAAGTTCAACCCGCTGCGCCGGGTGCCGACCCTGGTGATGGACGACCGGACGGTGTTCATCGACTCCGCAGCGATCCTGGCGGTGGTCGACGACATGGTGGGGCCAGAGCGCGCGGTCCTGGCCCGCGACGGCGAGGACGGCCGCCACCTCTTACGCATCGCCGCCCTGGCCGCGGGCGTGGCCGACAAGGGGGTCAGCCTGCTCTATGAGCGGGTGCTGCGCGAGGCGGCGTTCCCGCTGTGGGTCGAGCGTTGCCGGCTGCAGATCGCCGAGACCCTGGACCTGCTGGAGGCCGAACGGCAGGTGCGCCCGACGCGGTATCTGTTCGACGACGAGCTCAGCCACGCCGACGTCATGCTGACCACGATGATCGGGTTTGTGTCCGAGGCCCTGGCCGGCGAGTTCGATTGGGCCCGCTGGCCAGCCTTGAGCGCGCATGCGGCGACCTGCGAGGCTCTGCCGGCTTTCCGCGAGATCCGTCAGCCCTTCAAGCTCGCCACCTAGCGCGCGCCCGGCGCGCCACGGCGATTGTTCCGCCCGCTTCGGCCCGCTAGGACGAGACCATGTTTTCCGCCACCGCCCGACCTGACGTCCTCGCCCTTCGCGCTTCGCAGATCCGCGAGGTGGCCAATGTCGGCATGGCCCGCAAGGACGTGCTGAAGTTCTGGGTTGGCGAGAGCGACCAGCCGACGCCGGCCTTCATCCGCGAGGCCACGGCAAAAGCGCTGACGGCGGGCGAGACCTTCTACACGCACAACCTCGGCCGGCCGGACCTGCGCGAGGCCTTGGGCGCCTATCTCACGCGCCTGCACGGCCAGCCGATCGCCTTCGAGCGGCTGGGGATCACCAGCGCCGGCGTCAACGCCCTGATGCTGGTCAGCCAGGCGGTGGTCTCGCCGGGCGACAAGGTGGTGGTGACCACGCCGGCCTGGCCCAACATCGTGGAGATCCCGCGCATCCTGTCGGCGCGGATGGAGACGGTGTCGCTGGAGCGCGCCCAGGGCCGCTGGCGGCTCGACCTCGACAAGCTGATGGCGGCGCTGACGCCGGACACCAAGGCGCTGTTCCTCAACTCGCCGAACAACCCCACCGGCTGGACCCTGGCGGCGGAGGACCGCGCGGCGATCCTGGCGCGGTGCCGGGAATATGGCATCTGGCTGATCACCGACGACCCCTACGAGCGGCTGATCTTCGGGCCGGGCAAGTCGGCGCCTTCGTTCCTGCCGCTGGCCGGCGACGACGAGCGGGTGATCTCCACCAACACCTTCTCCAAGGCCTGGCGGATGACCGGCTGGCGGATGGGCTGGATGGTGCTGCCCAGGAGCCTGACCGACTCCATGGGCGTGGTCATCGAATACAACACCTCCTGCGCGCCGGACTTCATCCAGTCGGGCGCGATTGCGGCGCTGAACGAGGGCGAGGGCTATATCGCCGAGCTGCGCGCCGAGCTGGCCACGGCCAAGGACCAGGTGATCGGGGCGCTGCGCCAGATGCCGGGCGTCGAGGCGCCGGAGCCGGAAGGCGGCATGTACGCCTTCTTCCGCGTCGAGGGCGTCACCGACTCCGTGGCGCTGGCCAAGGACATGATCGACAAGGCCGGCATCGGCCTCGCCCCCGGCTCGGCCTTCGGGCCGGAGGGCCAGGGGTGGCTGCGCTGGTGTTTCGCCAACCGGCCGCAGACCAACGCCGCCGGGTTGGAGCGGTTGGCGGGGTATCTCGGCAGGAGATAGGTCCGCGAACTCGGCGCACTCCCTTACACAGCGGCGGGGCTATAGCGATCGCGGGATCAGGTGACACCTCTGGCCAGTGCGTGACGTCAAATCGAAGTGGCCGAAATCGGACCCCTTCAATGACAGCCCCTCACCGCGCCAGGGAGGCGGCAGCCTGCGCCCGCTCGACCGCACGCGCGCCGGCCAGGACGTTGGTCATCGCGTAGTTGCCCTCATGACAGGCGAACTCGTAGAGCGGCGCATCGGTCGCGACGAACGCCATCTCCGCCCGCCAGGGACGGGTGAAGATCGTTGGGTCCTCGACGGTGAATTCATATTTCAGCGCAGTGGGCGCGACACGCGTGAACCGCTCCACGACCCTGGCCCCTGCGGTGAAGAAGAACGGCGCCTGGCTCAGCTGAGCGTCCGCGCGCAGGTTGGTGGTTTCAACCACCAGGGTGTCCTTCTCCCAATGACCGATGGAGTCGCCGGTCCAAGGCCTGATCTGGGCGGGCAGATGCGCCGCGCCGATCCGGATGATCCGCAACTCGCTGTTGTTCTCCGCCATGATCGCGATCTGGTTGCGGGTCTGCACGAACTGGTAGTTTGCGTTGTAGGGGGCGTTCATCATCACCGGTCCCATGGCGCCCCAACTGGGCAGCAGGCAGCGATCCCCCGCCACCGGTCGCGACTCGGGGCCGTCGAAGGATTCGATCTGGGCCTTGGCGAACACCTCGGCGCGGCGCTTGCCTTCAGCGGAGTAGGGCAGCTGGCCGTCGTCGGGATCGACCAGCCACGAGGTCCGAAATTCGCCATCCACCCGGGCCAGGTGCGCCCCGTCCCACCACTCGCTCTCGGAACCGCCGACGTTCGCCGCGGTGCTTGGCGGCGAGTAGCCGGTCATAAGTTTGCGCTCCGCTTCCGCCACATCGGCGGGCCGCACGACCAGGGGCAGGAGCCCGGCCGGGCGTTGCAGCCGGGTGAGCGCGTTGTTGTTCCACACGCCGTTCAGATCGGGCGCGCCGTAGGCGTTTCGCGGGGCGTGATAGCCTTGCCCCGCGGCGCTGGTCGCCGACAGTCCCAGAAGGCCGGCCATGGAGAGCACGCACAACGCGCTCCCAATCGACTTCAGATCCATGCTTGAACGCCCCCGACAGATCACTCGGGGATCACGGTAGGCGGTCTTGCTGAAGGTCCGCAATTGTTGAGGTTTCTCAGGCGCCCGCCTGCGGGGTCAGACCCACCGCGGCGCCTGGCGGGCGCCCAAGAAACCTCAACAAATGCGGTCCGAAGCTCCGCGCCCGAAGGCGGACCTTCATGCACGGCTAGCGCCCCTTCTCCGCCGCTCGTGCGATCTGCAGCATCAGCGGCATGGAGTAGTTGCCCTCGTGGCAGGCGAACTCGAAGATCGGGCCCTTGTCGGGATGCAGGGGCATCTCGCCGCGCCAGGGGGCGGTGTAGGTGGCAGGGTCGTCGACCTCGAAGGCGTAGCGGATCTCGTCACGCGCGGTGCGGGTGAAGCGTTCGGTGACCCGGGCGGCGGCCGAGATCATGTAGACCGGACCCCGGAAGGTCTCTTGGTCGTGAAAGTTGGTGGTCTCGACTACCAGCGTTTCGCCTTCCCAGTGGCCGACGCTGTCGCCGAGCCAGACGCGCACGCTCGGGGGCAGATGGGCCGGCGCGGCCTGACGGGCCTTGCGCCCTTTCTCACGGCCTAGCGACCCGGCCAGGCGGATGATGCGCAGGTCGTGGTTCATCTCAGATAGGATGGCGACCTCGGTCGCAGTCTGGACGATCTGTTTTCCACCCGCGACGGCCGGATTCATCATCGGCGGCGTGGCGGAGGCGAAGCCGGCCAGCAGGCAGCGATCCGTGGGCGGGCGATCCTCCGGGTTAGCGGGCGACTCCGCGGCGGCCGCCATCAGGGCCTGGAACCGCTTCAGCGCTTCGGGGCGGTAGGGCAGCCGGCCATCGGCCGGGGAGACGAGCCAGGAGGTCCGCAGCTTCCCGTCGAGCCTGGCCATGCCGTAGGCCGGATGCCATTCGGCGGCGCCCTGCCCAAGGCCCGAGGCTTCGCCACGCGCGATCTGCGCCATAAGGTTGGACTCGTAGGCCTGTTCTTGCGCCCGTGTGGCGAAGGTGAGAGGGGCGCCGGCGGGGCGCTGCAGGCTCGTGGCCGAGAGCGTGGTCCAGAAGCCCTGCAGGTCGGGCTGGCCGTCGGCGGTGCGCGGCGCGCGGTAAGGGGCGGCCTGGGGAGAGGCCGTCAGCGTCACGGCGGCGGCAAAGGCCAGCGCGGCGGCAATGATGCGGCGTGGCGTCATGCGCGGTTCCCCCGATCCCGGCTCTATCGGAGGGTGGAATGGCGGCGGCGGCAACTGCACAAAATTGAATGGATACGCCCCCTGCGGATCACTGGTGATCACCGCAAGCAGACTCTCAAAGGTCCTGTGTGGATGGCTCCCGCATTGCAAGGGGTGATGTGAGCTTTGGCGTGGCGGTCGGATGCAGTCTTGTGTTCGACCTGTTCGCGCGGTCATTGACCGCTGGCCTTGATGGTTTCCGCAGACGAGGTCCCATTCTGCTTTGCGGGCTCGGAGGCCTGGACCTTACCCAGGTTGTCCTCGTCTCCGGTCTGACCGGTTCGCCATCATTTCACATCGTCCTCGCAACCTCTGAAGCGCCTCCTGTGGCTGCTGATCTGGTCGGTAGGCGGTTCAGGCCGCGGCCACAGGGGCCGGCGCGCGGTAGACCTCGCCGCGCACCATGATGGCCCAGATCGCCCGGGCCGCATGGTTGGCCATGGCGACCGTCGCCACACGGATGGGCTTGCGGGCGAGCAGTGCGGTGATCCGCGGGTCGGCCGCGTCGGGCCGATAATGACCGCGCGAACAGGTCGAACACAAGACTGCATCCGACCACCAAGCCAAACCTCACATCACGACTTGCAATGCGGGAGCCATCCACACAGGACCTTAGAACTCCGCCGGACAACGAACCTTCACGCATGCGGGCGTTGTGCGCGGTCCGACCTCCCCGGCTCCTAACGATCCCTGCTGACTATTCCTTGTTTGCTCCCGCCACGACGTCCACCTTCCCGGACGAGGTCATTGCAAGTCCTGAAGACTGAGACGGGCCACGAGCAGACATTCCAGCCGAGGCAACGACCGGAGGCTGACCCGTCGCGCACGCATTAGCCAGCGAGCAGCTTGGCCCGATCTGTTCTGCCTTTCCTGTTGCCCGTGTAGCCACAGGTCTCGATGGCTTGGGCGAGGATTTGGATGTGGAAGGGCTTTGCCACATAGTCGTCGAACCCCAGCGCCAAGTAGTCGGCCGTGCTGCGTTCGACCTCTGAGGTCAGCGCGATCACGGGTGTGTCCCGGCCTGCACCCCGGAAGTTTCGGAGTTGGCGGGTGACCTCGATGCCGCTCATGCCCGGCATGTTGATATCCATGAGCACCAGGTCGAACGCCTGAAGCCGAAGTTGGTCCAGCGCCTCTGCGCCGCAGGCGGCCTCCACCGATCGATGGCCCAGGGCACTCAGCACTTCGGCCACGACACGCCGATTCACGGGATGGTCGTCGACATGCAGGATGCAAAGGCTCCGGCCGTCAGCGGTGAACGCATCCGACCTGGACCTCTCGCGAATGGAAGCTTGAGCCGCACCGCGCGCCGAGCGGCGATGCACCGGCGCCGAGGCCACCGAGCCATCAGAGAGACCAGCCACTTGCAGTGGATTCTGTGACGACGCGGGACCTGAGCGCCCCGTATAGCAGGACGGACTCCGCCGGCTAGATGCGAGACGCCGGGCGCTATCGATGCGCGCCAAGTTATCGCGCGATTCGTCGGGTGGAAGGATCGGGGCGTTGCGCCCGAGACCATCGAACGACACGCCCGGGCGCTGCGCCGACCCTCCGGCCCCACGCGGCGGCGCCGCCGGATCGAAATCATCTTGGCCGGCGGGCGAGGCGAGAGCCACGATGATCCCAGCCACATCATAGGGTTTCGGAATGAAAGCCGATCCGCTCACGCCCTCGCCGGCATGTCGCAGGGCGTTCAGGCCGGAGATGTAGACGACCGGCAAGTCTGAATAGGCGGCGCGTGCATATCGCGCGATCTCGAAGCCATCGATGCCAGGCCCGAGGTTGATATCCGTGACGAG
This sequence comes from Phenylobacterium sp., assembly GCF_036264965.1. Classification (GTDB taxonomy): domain Bacteria; phylum Pseudomonadota; class Alphaproteobacteria; order Caulobacterales; family Caulobacteraceae; genus Phenylobacterium. The sequence goes on along the minus strand of NZ_DATAPY010000117.1, from coordinate 199 downwards.
GGCGAACAGGGGCTCGTGGGCGTCAATGGCGCCGAGCGCCTCGGCGGCCGAGTGCAATTCCAGGACACTGTAGCCGTGGTCGCGCAGCGCTTCGCAGCTCATCGCGGCGGTGAATTGATCGTCATCAACAAAAATGATGCGTTTATTTTGCATGTGCTTTCGCCTCTCAGGGCTAGGGCAACGTATGCGCAGCGGTTTG
>NZ_DATAPY010000116.1:0-35747 GCF_036264965.1 Phenylobacterium sp. | reverse complement strand
ATGCCGCAGTTCGTGGGTCTCACGTTCGGCGTGCACAACGGCCAGAAGCACGTCCCCGTGCACGTGTCGGAAGACATGGTCGGCATGAAGCTGGGCGAGTTCGCGCCCACCCGCTTCTTCCCCGGCCACGCCGCCGACAAGAAGGCCAAGAGGAAGTAGCCATGTCGCAGACGAAAAAAGTCCGCCGCCTGGCCGGTATTGAAGCGATGTGCAAGGTCCGCACTCTGCGCACCAGCGCGCGTAAGCTGAACCTGGTCGCTCAGTCGATCCGCGGCCTCAAGGTCCAGCGGGCGCTGAACGAGCTGGAATTCAGCCACAAGCGCATCGCGATCGACGTCCGCAAGGCGCTCTATTCGGCGATCTCCAATGCCGAGAACAACCACAACCTCGACATCGACTCCCTGGTCGTGGCCGAGGCCTACGTGGGCAAGAACCTGGTGATGAAGCGCTTCTCCGCCCGTGCGCGGGGTCGTGCGTCGCGCATCGAAAAGCCGTTCAGCGAGATCACCATCGTGGTCCGCGAACTGGGTGAGGCCGCCTGATGGGTCAGAAAGTCAATCCGGTCGGGCTGCGGCTCGGCATCAACCGCACCTGGGACAGCCGTTGGTTCGCCGACGGCGCCGAGTACGGCAAGCTGCTGCACGAGGACATCAAGGTCCGCCGCGCGCTGAAGAAGCGCCTGTATCAGGCCGGCGTGTCGCGCATCACCATCGAGCGTCCGCACAAGAAGTGCCGCATCACCATCTATGCCGCGCGCCCCGGCGTGATCATCGGCAAGAAGGGCGCCGACATCGACAAGCTGCGCAAGGACATCGCGGCGATGACGGACGGCGAGGTTCACCTGAACATCGTCGAAATCCGCAAGCCCGAGACCGACGCTCAGCTGATCGCCGAGAACATCGCCCAGCAGCTGGAGCGCCGCGTGGCCTTCCGCCGCGCCATGAAGCGTTCGATGCAGTCGGCCATGCGTCTCGGCGCCAAGGGCGTCCGCATCAACGTCTCCGGCCGCCTCGGCGGCGCGGAAATCGCGCGGATGGAATGGTATCGCGAAGGCCGCGTGCCGCTGCACACCTTGCGCGCCGACATCGACTACGGCTTCACCGAGGCCAAGACCACCTACGGCATCATTGGCGTGAAGGTCTGGGTCTTCAAAGGCGAAGTCCTCGAGCACGACCCGATGGCGCTGGACAAGCGTCTGGCCGGCGAAAGCGGGCCTGCGGGTGAAGGCGGCGGTCGTGACCGCTCCGGCGATCGCCCCGACCGCGGCCCGCGCCGCGATCGGCGCGAGCAGGCGAACGCTTAAGGGTCTGACCGATGCTGTCTCCGAAAAAGACCAAGTACCGCAAGCAGTTCAAGGGCAAGATCCACGGTCTTGCCAAGAGCGGCTTCACGCTGAACTTCGGCTCCTACGGCCTGAAGTCGGTTGAGCCCGAGCGCATTACCGCGCGCCAGATCGAAGCGGCCCGCCGTGCGATCACGCGTCAGATGAAGCGCCAGGGCCGGGTGTGGATCCGGATCTTCCCGGACGTGCCGGTCACCGACAAGCCGGCCGAAGTGCGGATGGGCAAGGGCAAGGGCTCCGTCGAGTACTGGGCCGCCCGCGTCCACCCGGGCCGGATCATGTTTGAAATCGACGGCGTGCCGGACGATGTGGCCCGTGAAGCCCTGCGCCTCGGCGCGGCGAAGCTTCCGGTGAAGACCCGCATCGTCTCGCGCATCGACGCCCCCGCCGCGGAGCACGCGTGATGAAGATCGACGAAGTTCGCGGGCTCACGCCCGACCAGCTGGCCGACCAACTGATCAGCCTGAAGAAGGAGCAGTTCAACCTGCGCTTCCAGAAGGCGACCGGCCAGATCGAGAAGACCCACCGCGTGGATCAGGTGCGCAAGGATATCGCGCGCATCAAGACCCACCTGCGGACCAAGCAGGCGCAGGCCTGAGGAGAGCTGACAGATGCCGAAACGAATTCTCGAGGGCGTTGTCGTCTCCGATAAGGGCGACAAGACGGTGGTGGTGAAGGTCGAACGGACCTTCCTGCACCCGGTGCTGAAGAAGACCGTCCGTCGGTCGAAGAAGTACCACGCCCACGACGAGGCGAACGCCTACAAGGCCGGCGACAACGCGCGCATCATCGAATGCGCGCCGAAGTCGAAAACCAAGACTTGGGAGGTGCTGCCTAAGGGCGGCGCCGACCAGGCAGCGTAGGGGATCAGAACCAATGATCCAGATGCAAACTAACCTGGAAGTCGCCGACAACTCCGGCGCTCGCCGAGTCATGTGCATCAAGGTGCTGGGCGGCGCGGGGCGCCGTTATGCCGGCGTCGGTGACAAGATCGTGGTCTCCGTGAAGGAAGCCATTCCGCGCGGCCGCGTGAAGAAGGGCGATGTGCTGCAGGCCATCGTCGTGCGCACGTCCTCGGCCATCAAGCGCAAGGACGGTTCGGTCATCCGCTTCGACAAGAACGCGGCGGTGATCGTCAACAAGCAAAGCGAGCCGATCGGCACGCGGATCTTCGGCCCGGTTCCCCGTGAACTGCGCGCCAAGAACCACATGAAGATCATCTCCCTCGCTCCTGAGGTGCTGTGATGGCGGCGAAGATCAAAAAAGGGGACCGCGTCGTGGTCCTGACCGGCAAGGACAAGGGCCGCACCGGCTCGGTCTCCAAGGTCATGCCGAAGGAAGAGCGCGTCGTGGTCGGCGGCCTGAACCTGGTTCAGCGCCACACCCGTCCCACGCAAGGCGACCCGCAAGGCGGCATCAAGAGCAAGGAAGCCCCGATCCACATCTCGAATGTGGCCGTGGTGGACTCCAAGGGTAAGCCCACCCGCGTTGGCTTCCGCACGGAAGGCGACAAGAAGGTCCGGTTCGCGAAGACGACCGGCGAGGTGATCGCAAATGGCTGAGCAAGCTTACGAACCGCGGCTGAAGACCGACTACCGGAGCCGTATCCGGGCGTCGCTCAAGGAGCAGTTCGGCTACACGAACGAGATGCAGATCCCCAAGCTGGACAAGATCGTCCTGAACATGGGCATCGGCGAATCCGTGGCCGACTCCAAGAAGGTCAACGCCGCCATCGCCGACCTCGCGAAGATCGCGGGCCAAAAGCCCGTGCCGACCAAGGCGCGCACCTCCATCGCCGGCTTCAAGCTGCGCGAAGGCATGGTGATCGGGGCCAAGGTGACCCTTCGCGCCGACCGCATGTATGAGTTCCTGGACCGCCTGATAACCATCGCGCTGCCGCGGGTGAAGGACTTCCGGGGCCTCAAGCCGACCTCGTTCGATGGCCGGGGCAACTACGCCCTGGGTCTTCGCGAACACATCGTGTTCCCGGAGATCAACTACGACGAGATCGACCAGATGTGGGGCATGGACATCATCGTCGCCACGACCGCGAAGACCGATGACGAAGCGCGCGCGCTTCTCAAGGAATTCCAGTTCCCGTTCGTTCAGGCCCAAGCGGCTTAGGGCGGGGAGGAAAGAGCACCATGGCTAAGAAAAGCGCCGTCAACCGCAACCTGCGGGTCCAGGCCCTCGTCAAGCAATACGCCGCCAAGCGCACCGAGCTGAAGGCGATTGCGAACAACGAGGCTCTGCCGCTGGAAGAACGTTTTGAAGCCCGGCTGAAGCTGGCGGAATTGCCGCGCAGTTCGTCCAAGACCCGCATCCGTAACCGGTGCCTGGTGACTGGCCGTCCGCGCGCCTACTACCGCAAGCTGAAGATGAGCCGGATCTCCCTGCGCGACCTCGGTTCGCACGGGCTGATCCCCGGCCTCGTCAAGTCGAGCTGGTAGGGGAGGTCACAGATGGTCAACGATCCCATCGGCGATCTGATCGCCCGCATCAAGAACGCCGCCATCCGCGGCCGCTCGAAGGTGATGACGCCCGCGTCGAAGATGCGCGCCCGTCTCCTCGACGTGCTGACCGACGAAGGCTACATCCGCGGCTACCACTTGGTGGAAAAGCCCGGCGCCTTCCCGGAGTTCGAGATTGAGCTGAAGTACTTCGATGGCGCGCCCGTCATCGTCGACATCGCCCGCATCTCGAAGCCTGGCCGTCGCGTCTATTCGTCGATCAAGGACCTGAAGCCCGTGAAGAACGGTCTCGGGATCTCGATCCTGTCGACGCCGAAGGGCGTCATGTCGGACACGGCCGCGCGCGACGCGAACGTGGGCGGCGAAGTCCTCTGCCGGGTCTACTGATATGTCTCGTATCGGAAAGAAGGCGGTCGCGGTCCCCGCTGGGGTGACGGTGACCCTCGATGGCCAGACGGTCACGGTGAAGGGGCCCAAGGGCCAACTCGCCTGGACGGTCGCCGAAGAGATCGAAGTGCGCCAGGAGAACGGCGAACTGACGCTCTCCAAGAAGGTCGAGGGCCAGCGCGCCCAGGCCATGTGGGGCCTGTCCCGCAGCCTGGTCGCCAACATGGTCACCGGCGTCACCACCGGCTTCGAACAGACGCTGGAACTGGTGGGCGTGGGCTATCGCGCGGCGATGAAGGGCCAGGCGCTCTCCATGCAGCTGGGCTTCAGCCACGACGTCGACATCCCGGCCCCGACTGGCATCGCCTTCGCTGTGCCGAAGCAGACCGAAATCAAGATCAGCGGCATCGACAAGCAGGCCGTTGGCGAGATGGCCGCCCGCATCCGCCGCATCCGTCCGCCGGAGCCCTACAAGGGCAAGGGCGTGCGCTATGCCGGCGAGCAGGTTCGTCGCAAGGAAGGCAAGAAGAAGTAGGTCATGGCTCTTTCCTCCCGAGATTCCTCGCAGAAGCGCGCGCAACGCACGCGCATCCGCCTGCGCAAGCTGGCCAACGGGCGTCCGCGCCTGTCGGTTTTCCGCTCGTCGAAGAACATCTACGCCCAGGTCATCGATGATGAGCGCGGCGTGACGCTGGCCGCCGCCTCGTCGCTGGAAGGCGACGAGAAGGCCAAGAAGGGCGCCGACAAGGACGCCGCGGCCCGCGTGGGCGCTCTGGTGGCGCAACGCGCCATCGAAAAGGGCGTCAAGGACGTGGTCTTCGATCGCGGTGGCTATCTCTATCACGGTCGGGTGAAGGCGCTGGCTGATGCCGCGCGTGAAGCCGGCCTGAACTTCTAAGGAACGCTAGATGGCTCGCAGGGACGACAACCGCGGCGGCAATCGCAACAATCGCGAAGAAGAACGCGATAGCGAAATCGTCGAAAAGCTGGTGCACATCAACCGCGTCGCCGCCACCGTGAAGGGCGGGCGCCGGTTCTCCTTCGCCGCTCTGATGGTCGTCGGCGACCAGAAGGGCCGCGTCGGCTTCGGTCACGGCAAGGCGCGCGAAGTGCCGGAAGCCATCCGCAAGGCGACCGAAGAAGCCAAGAAGACGATGATCCGCGTGCCGCTGCGCGAAAGCCGCACGTTGCACCACGACGGCAATGGCCGTTGGGGCGCGGGCAAGGTGATGGTCCGCTCGGCGCCTCCGGGCACCGGCGTCATCGCCGGCGGTCCGATGCGCGCGGTTCTGGAAACCCTGGGCGTCCAGGACGTGGTCGGCAAGTCGGTCGGCTCGTCCAACCCCTACAACATGGTGCGCGCGACGTTCGAGGCCCTGAAGGCTCAGTCGTCGCCGCGTCAGGTCGCGGCCAAGCGCGGCAAGAAGGTCTCGGATGTCATCGGCCGCCGCGCCGATGGCGCCTCGACGCCTGCCGCCGACACCGCGGACGTCGAAGGATAATCCGACATGGCCACCAAGTCTGAAGCCAAGATCACCGTCCGCCAGACCGGCAGCCCGATCCGCCGCAAGAAGGATCAGCGCGCGACGCTTTCGGGCCTCGGCCTGAACCGCGTCGGCCGCGTCTCGACGCTGGAAGACACCCCCTCCGTGCGCGGCATGATCGCCAAGGTCGCCCACATGGTCGAGGTGGTGAAGGACTAAGCGCCTTCATCGTCCAGTCAAACTTACATCAGCCGAGTCAGGGCCTTAGCCCTGGCGATTGATCTCCAAGGAGAGGCGCCTATGACCAAACTCAACGAACTTTCGCCGCGTGAAGGCTCCACCAAGGGCCGGATGCGCGTCGGCCGCGGCCCGGGCTCGGGCAAAGGCAAGACCGCCGGTCGCGGCGTGAAGGGCCAGAAGGCGCGCTCCGGCGTCGCCATCGCCGGCTTCGAAGGCGGCCAGATGCCGCTGCACATGCGCATGCCCAAGCGCGGCTTCAAATCCCGCAACCGCCTGGACTTCGCCGAAGTGAACTTCTGGCGCCTGGAACAGGCGATCGCCGCCGGCAAGCTCGACGCCAAGAAGGCCATCGGCGCCGACGAACTGCTGAAGGCCGGCGTCATCCGCCGCGCCAAGGACGGCGTGCGTCTGCTGGGCAAGGGCGAACTGAAGACCAAGCTCAACATCACCGTCCACTCCGCGTCCGCCGCGGCGGTTGCGGCGGTCGAAAAGGCCGGCGGCACGGTCACCACCACCAAGAAGGAAGCTCCGGCCGTCGAGGCCTGAGCCGGACTGCGACCATTCCGGCCTCGCAACTGGGGCCGGCGTGTCCTATCTGGTGCGGACCACACGTGGTGAGTCAGGGGATCTGGTGAATGGCTTCGGCCGCTGAACAACTCGCAGCCAATCTGAACGTCGAGGCCTTTTCGAAGGCCACGGAGCTGCACAAGCGACTGATCTTCACCCTGGTGGCGATGGTCGTCTATCGGATCGGCTGCTACGTCCCGATCCCCGGCATCAACATCGCGGCGTTCAGCCAGGCCTTCCAGGGCCAGGCCAGCGGCATCCTCGGCATGTTCAACATGTTCTCCGGCGGCGCCGTGCGGAACATGGCGGTCTTCGCCCTGAACGTAATGCCCTACATCTCGTCTTCGATCATCGTGCAGCTCATGGGCACCATCTATCCGCCCTGGGAAAAGCTGCGGAAGGAAGGTGGCGAGGCGGGGCGCAAGCAGCTCAATCAGTACACCCGCTACCTGACGGTGATCCTGGCGCTCTTCCAGTCCTTCGGCATCGCCATGGGCCTGCAGGCGGGCAACGGGATCGTCGACCATCCCGGCATCTTCTTCGTCGCCTCCACGGTGGCGACGCTGACCGGCGGCACGCTCTTCCTGATGTGGCTGGGCGAGCAGATCACCAGCCGCGGCGTCGGCAACGGCGTCTCGCTGATCATCTTCGCCGGCATCGTGGCCGTGTTCCCGCGCTATCTGGCCCAGGCCTTCTCGCTGGCCCGGACGGGCGCGATGAACCCCGGCGGCCTGGTGGTCATCTTCGCCCTGGTGATCGCGGTGACCATGGCCATCGTCTTCATGGAGCGCTCGCAGCGGCGGCTGCTCGTACAGTACCCGAAGCGTCAGGTGGGCAACCGCATGTTCGGCGGCGACACCTCGTTCCTGCCGCTGAAGATCAACACCTCCGGCGTGATCCCGCCGATCTTCGCCTCATCGCTGCTCTTGCTTCCGGGGACGGTGATGGGCTTCGCGGCGAACACGAACCTGCCGTCCTGGCTGCAATGGCTGCCCGGCGCGGTGGGCCAGCTGCAGCATGGCCGGCCGGCGTTCATGGTGGCCTACGGCGCGCTGATCATCTTCTTCTGCTTCTTCTACACCTCCGTGGTGTTCAACCCGGAGGACACTGCGGAGAACCTGCGCAAGTACGGCGGCTTCATGCCCGGCATCCGCCCCGGCAAGCGCACGGCGGAATATCTCGACTTCGTGCTGACCCGTCTGACGGTGATCGGCGCGGCCTATATCGCCGTCGTCTGCCTGCTGCCGGAAGTCCTGATCGGCTACTACAACGCCCCCTTCTACATGGGCGGCACCTCGGTCTTGATCGTGGTCAGCGTCACCATGGACACGGTGACCCAAATCCAGTCACACCTCCTGGCGCACCAGTACGAGGGGCTGATCAAGAAGTCGAAGCTGCGGGGCAACCGCGGCCGCTAAGGGCAAGCATCGCAGGTCCCGCGAAGAGGGCCGGCGACGGGGAGGGCTGATGAATCTGATCCTGTTCGGGCCGCCGGCGGCGGGGAAGGGCACCCAGGCCAAGCGCCTGGTCGAGACCCGTAAGATGGTCCAGCTCTCCACCGGCGACATGCTGCGCGCCGCCATCGCCTCGGGCTCCGAGCTCGGCCAGCGCGTGGCCGGCGTCATGGAGCGCGGCGAGCTGGTCACCGACGAGATCGTCATCGCCCTGATCGAAGAACGCCTGCCCGAGGCCGAGGCCGCCGGCGGCGCGATCTTCGACGGCTTCCCGCGCACGCTCGCCCAGGCCGAGGCGCTGGACGGCATGCTGCAGCACCGCGGGTCGGGCATCGACCTGGTGATCCGCCTGAAGGTGGACGACCAGGCGCTGATGGACCGCATCGCCGGCCGCTTCGCCGAGAGCGGCCGCCCGGACGACAATCCCGACAGCTTCAAAGTCCGGCTCGACGCCTACAACACCCAGACCGCGCCGCTGCTCCCCTACTACAAGGGCCAGGGCAAGCTGGTGGAAGTCGACGGCATGGGCTCGATCGAGACGGTGGCGGGCGCGATCGACAAAGCACTGGATAAGCCGCGCTAACTCGATCCCGCTCATCCCCGCGAAGGCGGGGATCCATACGGTCTACAGACCCCGCAACGCTGACGATCGGCGCCGGACTCGGCTTGGGCCCCGCCTTCGCGGGGATGAGCGGAGTTATGGGTTCGCTTTGGCGTACGCATCGATCGCCGCCAGATGCGGTGCGACCTCGGCGGGTGTCAGGAACGAGCCGGTGAAGCTGTTCTTGGCGAGCACGATCAGTTCTTCGCGGGTCAGGCCGACCGCACTGGCGGTCTGGATCCAGTTCTCCGCCAGGTAGCCGCCGAAATAGGCCGGGTCGTCGGAGTTGACGGTGGCCTTCAGGCCCAGGCCCAGCATCCGCTTCAGCGGATGGACCTTCAGATCGTCGACCACGCAGAGTTTCAGGTTGGAGAGCGGACAGACGGTCAGCGTCATGCCGGACGTGGCCAGCCGCTCGACCAGGGCAGGGTCCTCCAGGCTGCGGTTGCCGTGGTCGATGCGGTCGACGCCCAGGACGTCCAGCGCCTCCCAGACATATTCCGGCGGGCCTTCCTCGCCGGCGTGGGCCACCAGCTTCAGGCCGCGGGCGCGGGCCTCGCGGTAGACTTTGGCGAACTTCGACGGCGGATGGCCGAGCTCGGAGGAATCCAGGCCGACGCCGCTGATCCGGCTGAGCCAGGGCTCGGCGGCCTTCAGCGTGGCGAAGGCGGCGGCCTCGTCCAGGTGACGCAGGAAACAGAGGATCAGCTTCGAGGTGATCCCAAGGCTGTCCTTGGCCTCGGCCATGCCGGACAGCAGACCTTCGATCGCCACCGAAAAGGGCAGGCCGCGGTCGGTGTGGGTCTGCGGGTCGAAGAACAGCTCCACATGGCGGCAGCCGTCGGCGGCGACCCGCCGGAAATAGGCCATGACCAGGTCGTGGAAGTCCCGCTCGGTCTGCAGCACCGCCGCGCCCTGATAGTAGATGTCCAGGAAATCCTGCAGGTTCGAGAAGGCGTAGGCCGCGCGGACCTCCTCCACCGTCTTGAACGGCAGGCTGACGCGATTGCGCCGCGCGAGCTCAAACATCTGCTCCGGCTCAAGGCTGCCCTCGATATGCAGGTGCAGTTCGGCCTTGGGCAGGCCGCGGATGAAGTCAGGGAGGATGAACTCAGCGTCGGTTGTCATGGGGCTACATCCGGGTCGGATGCGGCCCACGTCAAGCGGCTACCTCCCCCGTTTACGTGTTCAGACCGGGGACCATCCGTCGAAGAGCGGATGGTGGAGCAACCATGTTCATGTAGCGGGTTGCTTTCGCCAGGGCTGGCGGCGTTGGAGGACGAGGTTGGCGGCCTCGATAAGCTTTCGCAGGACGGCGACGATGACGACCTTGGCGGCTTTGCCTCGGGCGAGGAGTCGCTCGGCGAAGGCTTTCAGAGTGGGGTCGCAACGGCGGGCCTGTAGGCCGGCGAGATAGAGCATCCGACGCGGCCGGCTGCGCCCGCCGGAGATGGCGCACCTCGCCGAGAAACCCGCGGCGCCGGCGCGAAACCCGCATGCCAATGGGCCGGCCGCACGAGCGGACGACCGGAACGTCTGAGGTGGGGTGGGATGCGTACCTTCAACCTGTGACTAGCCAGAGGACCGGCGAGGTATGCTCACATAGCGTGTGCGAGGATTTCGCAGATGTGCACCCTTACAGATGCAATGATCCATCCCGACTGAGGTCAGGGGGCGCCAATTGGGCGGGGCGATGGACGACATCCTGCAAAGCGATGCGACCGAACAACTCAGCGCCCTGGAGGCAGGTCGCGTGAGCGCTAGCGAGTTGCTTCAGGCCGAGTTCGATCGCACGGATAAGCTCAATCCCGCGATCAACGCCGTGATAGCGCGCGACGCGGAGCGCGCAATTTCCGACGCGGCGGCTGTTGATGCGGCCCGGGCTCGCGGTGAGGCGCTGGGGGTGCTCGCCGGCCTGCCGATGACAGTGAAGGACATCTTCGACATTGAGGGCTTGCCCGCCAGCGTCGGCATGAAGTCGCTGCTCGGCCGTCCCGCAAAGGACGCCGACGCCGTGGCGCGGGTCCGCGCAACGGGTGCGCTCGTCTGGGGGCACACCAATGTGCCCGCCGGGTCCAGCGACTTTCAGACCTACAACGCGCTTTACGGGGTCACGCGCAATCCGTGGAACCTCGGGCGCACGCCGGGCGGATCGTCGGGCGGGGCGGCCGCCGCCGTCGCCGCGGGCTTCACCGCGCTGGAGGTCGGCGCGGACATAGGTGGCTCCCTCCGTATTCCGGCGGGCTTTTGCGGGATTGCCTGCCACCGACCGAGCTGGGGGCTCATATCCCAGCGCGGCATCGCCGCTCCGCCGGGGTATCTTTCGGACTACGATCTCCTGGTCGTCGGTCCGATGGCGCGCTCAGTGCGTGATCTGCAACTCCTGCTCACGGTCCTTGCCGACGTCGCTGTGTCGCCGACGCCGACGCTAGCCTCTTTGCGAATAGGCCTCTGGCTCGACGAGCCGACCTTCCCAATCGACCCGGAGGTTCGCACCGTGATTGAAGCCTTCGCAGGCGAGTTGCAGGGCGAAGGCGTCGCAGTCGATCCTGTAACCTTGCCTATTGCAGCCCGCGAAATGCTGTCGACCTACATGACCCTGCTGCTCGCCGCGATTAGTGGCGTGCTAGGCCCGGCGACGCGCGCAGTGTTCGACCTGTTTCGTGGCCCGGCCAAGCTCGCCGAAGTCTGCGGCGCTGGGCATCTGTCCTGGGCGCACGGCGTCCTGGGCTACACCGCGCGACACCATGAGTGGCTGGCCGCCAGCGAAGAGCGGGCGAGAATGACGGCCAGGGTCGCTCAGGCTTTCGCGCTGTATGACGCGATCCTCGCACCGGTCACCCCCACCACAGCCTTCGCCCATAACCACGCCGGCACGCAGGCAACTCGGTGGCTGTCGATGTCGGACGGCGGTCGCATTCGCTATCTTGAACAGGTCGACTGGATCGCCCTGGCCATCCTATGCGACCTGCCCGTGACGGTGATCCCGGTTGGCCTGGCTCCCGAAGGCATGCCCGTCGCAGTCCAGATCATCGGCCGCCCCGGCTCCGACGCCGCCACGTTGGCGATTGCTTCGGCGCTAGAGACTGTGACGGGCGGGTTTCGACCACCGCCGACCCTCATGAAGGGCGTAAGGCGGCCGTTGGATCCGCTTAGGCTCGATAGCCGACGCGCCGGCCACGGGCGGCCGGCAAATTGCGAACCTCGGCGCTACCTCGCGACCGCCACGCCCTTGGCCTTGTAGACGACGCCGCCCTTCATCACGAAGGCCACGTGCTCCAGCACGGTGACGTCCTTCAGCGGGTCGGCGTCGACGGCGATGATATCGGCGTAGCGGCCGGGCTGCACCGTGCCGATGTCGGCGGTGTCGCCGATCAGGTCGGCGGCGTTCCAGGTCGCGGCCTTGATGGCCTCCATCGGCGGCATGCCGGCGCCCACCAGCAGCTTGAACTCCTGGGCGTTCTCACCGTGGTTCGACATGCCGAAGGTGTCGGTGCCGAAGGCGATCTTCACGCCCGCCTCGTAGGCGTTGTGCATGTTCTGCAGCATGTAGGGCACCACTGTCAGGGCCTTCTGGACTGTGGAGGGATTTAGGTCCTCGGGATGGGCCTTGGCGTGCTCGACCACCTTGGCGCCGACCAGCATGGTGGGCACGAAATAGGTCCCATGGGCCTTGAACAGCTTGTAGCTCTCGGCATCGGCGTAGGTGCCGTGCTCGATGGAATCGACGCCCAGCTCGATCGTATGGTCGATGGCCTTCTTGCCGTGGGCGTGGGCGGCGACCTTCATGCCGAGCGAATGGGCGGTGTCGATCACCGCCTTGATCTCGTCGTCCTCCATCAACTGCAGCTTCGGGTCGTCGCCGATCGACATCACCCCGCCGGAGGGCATGATCTTGATGAGGTCGACGCCTTCCCGGCGCAGCCGGCGCACGGTCTTGCGCGCGGTTTCGGGGCTGTCGATCAGGTTGTCGGTCCAGCCGGGGTGCGAAATCTCCGGGTCCAGGCCGTCGGCGGCGTCGCCGTGGCCGCCTGTGGGGCCGAGCGGCGTTCCGGCCACCCACATGCGCGGACCCGGCAGGAGGCCGGCGTTGATCGCCCGCTTCAGCGCCACCACCACGCCGGTGGCGCTGCCCACGTCGCGGATCGAGGTGAAGCCCGCCATCAGGGTCGCGCGGGCGTTGTTCACCGCGTCGATCTCGTCGTCGAAGTCGGTGCGGGTCATCGCCGTGTGGATCGGGTCGCCCTTGTGGAAGCTCTGGGTGATGTGGACGTGGTCGTCGATCAGGCCCGGCAGGACGGTCGAGGCCGACAGGTCGACGATCTCGGCGCCGCTCGGGGCGGTGAAGCCGTCCTGGACCGCGGTGATCCGGTCGTCGTGGACGACGATGGTGACCTTCTCGCGCACGGCCTTGCCCGTGCCGTCGATCAGCCGCCCGGCATGGATCGCCAGGTCCTTGGCCGCCGCTGGAGACGCCGAGAACGCCAAAAGGGCCGCAAAACCCGCGGCTGCCATCATCCTGTTACGCGAAGCCATCAAAACCCTCCCCCGAATCGACGCGCCAAGTGAAGGCGCCGGAGGAGGCTGCGCAAGTGGGGCCACGTGGCCGCAATTGCATCCTTAGGCCTCTTCATGCTTTCCTTAGGCGTCCCCAGGCAGAGTCGAGGGGCGTTATGAGTACGGACCCGGGCAGGGGAGCACCCCTTGCGCCCGCTCTTTTCCGTTCATAAATGGGCGTTTCCGTTGTTGACGGACCGCCAACGATCCCTATAACGGAGCGCTTCCGCGAAAGAGCGCGAAGGACGAACCGGCTTGACCTTCGGGGCGAGGGGCCGGGGCGCCGTTCGCGCTTCTCTTGCGTGACCAGGAGAGATCGACACGTGGCCCGTATTGCTGGCGTCAACATTCCGACTAACAAGCGCGTGGTGATCGCGCTTCAGTACATCCATGGGATCGGCCCCGCGAAGGCTCGCGAGATCGTCTCCAAGGTGGGCATCGAGGACGCGCGCCGCGTCAATCAGCTCACCGACCAGGAAGTGCTGCAGATCCGCGAGACCATCGACCGCGACTTCACCGTCGAGGGCGACCTGCGCCGCGAGACCGCGGTCAACATCAAGCGCCTGATGGACCTGGCCTGCTATCGGGGCCTCCGTCACCGCAAGGGCCTGCCGGTCCGCGGCCAGCGCACCCACACCAACGCCCGGACCCGCAAGGGCCCCGCCAAGCCGATCGCCGGCAAGAAGAAGTAAGAGAGCGTATCGATGGCCAAAGAACCGGGTCGCGTCAAACGCCGCGAACGCAAGAACATCACCTCGGGCGTGGCGCATGTGAATGCCTCGTTCAACAACACCATGATCACCATCACCGATGCTCAGGGGAACACCATCTCCTGGTCCAGCGCCGGCATGATGGGATTCAAGGGGTCGCGGAAATCGACGCCCTACGCCGCCCAGATGGCGGCCGAGGACGCGGGCCGCAAGGCTGCTGAGCACGGCGTGAAGACCCTGGAAGTCAACGTTTCCGGCCCCGGTTCGGGCCGCGAGTCGGCGCTGCGCGCCTTGCAGGCCGTCGGCATGACCATCACCACCATTCGGGACGTGACGCCCATTCCGCACAACGGCTGCCGGCCGCCCAAGCGTCGGCGCGTCTAGTACGACGTACCTAATTCCCTGCGCCGGACCGCGTTGGCGGCCGGCGATCCTGCGTTTTCAAGGGACACCTAATCCGTGATCGAAAGAAACTGGAACGAGCTTATCCGTCCCGAGAAGCCGCAAATCGAGACCGGCGCCGACGCGAACCGCAAGGCGCGTCTGGTGGCCGAGCCGCTCGAGCGCGGGTTCGGCGTGACGCTGGGCAACAGCCTGCGCCGCGTGCTTCTCTCCTCCCTGCAGGGCGCGGCTGTGACCGCGGTGCAGATCGACGGCGTCGTGCACGAGTTCTCCTCGCTTGAGGGCGTGCGCGAGGACGTCGTCGATATAGTGCTGAACATCAAGCAACTGGCCGTGCGCATGCACGCCGAGGGCCCGAAGCGGATGACGCTGCGCGCCACCGGCCCGGGCGCGGTGACCGCCAGCCAGATCGAGGCCCCCTCGGACATCGAGATCCTCAACGGCGACCACGTGCTCTGCACGCTGGACGACGGCGCCCAGGTGCGCATGGAATTCACGGTCCAGACCGGCAAGGGCTATGTCCCGGCCGAGATGAACCGTCCGGAAGACGCTCCGATCGGCCTGATCGCCGTCGACGCCCTCTATTCCCCGGTCAAGCGCGTCGCCTATCGCGTCGAGCCTACCCGCCAGGGCCAGAGCCTCGACTACGACAAGCTGATCATGGAAGTGGAAACCAACGGCGCGGTCACGCCGGTGGACGCCGTGGCCTACGCCGCGCGCATCCTCCAGGACCAGCTGCAGATCTTCATCACCTTCGAAGAGCCGAAGAAGAAGGTCGAGGGCGAAGCCAAGCCGGAACTGCCGTTCAACCCGGCGCTGCTGAAGAAGGTCGACGAGCTGGAGCTCTCGGTCCGTTCGGCCAACTGCCTGAAGAACGACAACATCGTCTACATCGGCGACCTGATCCAGAAGACCGAAGCCGAGATGCTCCGCACCCCGAACTTCGGCCGCAAGTCCTTGAACGAAATCAAGGAAGTGCTGGCGGGCATGGCGCTGCACCTCGGGATGGACGTGCCCAACTGGCCGCCCGAGAACATCGAAGAGCTGGCCAAGAAGTTCGAAGACCAGATGTAAGAAAACTCGCGTCGACTTCCGGGCCGCCCCCTTTCGATTTCAAGGAGGGGCGGTCTGAGCCCAATGAAGCCGCAACAGCGGCGGAGGGCTCCGGCGCATCGCTACGACCCAGGCGGGAGCAGGCTGGGATTGGTTAGGTTAGGATGCGTCCCAAGAGATCGGACGTGTCCCTGGCGGGCCAGGTGGCCCCCCAATGAGTATTTGGGAGATACACGAGATGCGTCACGGTTCCGCGCACCGCAAGCTGGGTCGCACCAGCGCCCACCGGACGGCCATGTTCGCCAACATGGCGGCTAGCCTGATCAAACACGAGCAGATCGTGACCACCCTGCCCAAGGCCAAGGAACTGCGCCCCTTCGTCGAGAAGCTGGTGACGCTCGGCAAGCGCGGCGACCTGCATGCGCGCCGTCAGGCGATCAGCGCGGTTCGCGACGTCGAGCAGGTCGGCAAGCTGTTCGCCGTGCTGGGCCCGCGCTATCAGGAACGCCAGGGCGGCTACATCCGCGTGCTGAAGGCGGGCTTCCGTCACGGCGACAACGCCGCCATGGCGGTCATCGAGTTCGTCGACCGCGATCCGTCCGAAAAGGGCAAGGACTCGGGCCCAGTGGCCGAGACCTACGGCGACTGATCCGACCCGCCGACAAGCTGAATTCCAAAGCCCCGGAGCGGCCCTCCGGGGTTTTTATTGCGCGGCTGTCCTCGAACTGACAGCGAGAGCGGCTAAGCTGGCGGCATGACCCGACTCCTGCGCCCGCTATTCCTCGCCGCCGCCATCGTTCTGGCCGCCATCGCGCCTCCGGCGTTCGCGCAGACGCCCAAGCCCGCGCCGCTGACCATCCTGGTCTCCGTCGACGGCTTCCGCGCCGACTATCTGCAACGCGGCAAGACGCCGGCGCTGTCTGCCATGGCGGCCGACGGCGCGTTTGCGGCCATGCGGCCCTCGTTCCCCAGCATCACCTTCCCCAACCACTACACCCTGGTGACCGGCCTGCGGCCCGACGAGCATGGGGTGATCGACAACAACATGGAGGACGCCGCTCGGCCGGGGGTGGTCTTTCTGCTGAGCAAGCCCGACATCGTCCACGATCCGATCTGGTGGGACCAGGCCGAGCCCCTCTGGGTGACGGCGGAGAACCAGGGCGTGCGCACCGCCACCATGTTCTGGCCAGGCTCGGACGCGCCGATCCACGGGGTGCAGCCCCATGACTGGCGGCTGTTCGACAAGACCGTGCCGTCGGCGGCGCGGACGGAGCAGGTGCTGAGTTGGCTAGACCGCCCGCCGGCCGAGCGGCCGCGGTTCGTCACCCTCTACTTCAACGCCGTCGACAGCGCCGGCCACCTGGCGGGCCCGGACTCCGACGACGTGGACAAGGCGCTGACGGAGACCGACGCCGCCGTGGTCCTGCTGCTGAAGGGCCTCGCCGCGCGCCACCTGTTGGAGACCACCAACGTAATCGTGGTCGCTGACCACGGCATGGCGGCCACGAGCCACGAGCGCGTGACCTATCTGTCCGACCTGATGCCGGCGACCGCCTTCCACGCCGTCTCCCAGGGCGCCGAATCCGGCATCCGGCCCATGCCCGGCCACGAGGAGGAGGTCGCCCAGGCGCTGCTCGTCCGCCACGACCATATGACCTGCTGGCGCAAGGCCGATATCCCGGCCCGGTTCCATTTTGGCAAGAACCCTCGCGTCCCGCCGCTTTACTGCCTGGCGGATGTGGGCTGGATGGTGGAGGCGGCGCATACGGCCTATCCCACGCCGAAGGGCGAGCACGGCTACGATCCCAACGATCCTCAGATGGCGGCCCTGTTCATTGCGCACGGCCCTTCATTCAACCATGGCGTGACCTTGCCCAGCTTCGACAATGTCGACGTCTATCCGCTGCTGGCGGCGCTGACCGGGGTGAAGCCACGGCCGAACGACGGGCGTCTGGCCGATCTGGCGCCGGCCCTGGCGAAATAGGCCGATCCGGCGCAGGCTTTGGTGATGGACACCGAAGCCCAGATCGAAGGCTTCATCGCCAAGTTCTCCGAGGGCGTCGCCGCCGACATCCGCGCGGCGCGGGCGGAGATGCAGCGCCGCCTGCCGGGCGCGGTGGAGATGGTCTACGACAACTACAACGCCCTCGCGATCGGCTATGGAGCGACCGACAAGCTGGCGGATGTCGTGCTCTCCATTGCCGCCTTTCCGAAGTGGGTGCGGCTGTTCTTCTACCGCGGCGCGGAGCTGGACGATCCGGATGGCCTGTTGGACGGAGAGGGCGCGCAGGTCCGCAGCCTGAAACTGCCCGACCTGGCTGTGCTCGACGATCCGGGCGTCCAGGCGCTGATGGCGCGGGCCCTCGCCAACGCCGCACCCATCGACCCCTCACGACCGTCACGGAGCATCGTGAAATCGGTCTCCGCCAAGCAGCGCCCGCGCCGACCCACTTGACGATATAATTACGATATGCGTTAAATATTGTCGATTAAGGCAAGGAGATCGCCGTGGCCGACGAACCCATTTTCAAACCGACCGCCTTCTATCGCGATCCGCTGGCCGCCCTGAAGTGGCTGGAGGCCGCCTTTGGCTTCGAGACCACCACGCTGGTAACCGAACCGTCGGGCCGGCTGGGCTATTCCGAGATGAGCTTCCACGGCGGGTCGGTCAGCATCAATCCGGAATTCTCCAGCGAAATCATCGGAGACGCCCGGATGGTCAGCCCATTGTCGATCGACGGCCGCAGCACCCAGTTCATCCGCGTGCACCTGGCGGAAGGCCTCGACGCCCACTGCGAGCGGGCGCGGGCGGCCGGCGCGCGCATCACCGACGAGCCGGCCGACCAGTTCTACGGCGAGCGCACCTACCGGGCGCTCGATCTCGAAGGCCATGTCTGGAACTTCGCCCAGCCTGTCGCCGCGCCGACCATCGCCCAGATGGAGGAAGCCAGCGGCCTGAAACTCTCCGCCTCGCTGAAGGAGGCCGGCCATGGCTGACCGGTTCCCCAGCCTGTCTTCGGCGGTTTGCTACCTTGACCCTCGCGCGGCCCTGGCCTGGCTGGAGACGGCCTTCGGCTTCGAGGTCTCCATGCTGATCGAGGACGCCGAAGGAAATATCGCCCATTCCGAGATGCGCTTCGGCAGCGGGGTGGTGATGGTCGGCAACGAGTGGAGCGCCGATCACAAGAGTCCCAGGTCTCTTGGCGGCAAGAACACCCAGACCGTTCACATCCAGATCGAGACGAATCTCGACGCCCATTGCGAACGCGCTCGCGCCGCCGGGGCCGAGATTCTGATGGAGCCCGAGACCCAGTTCTACGGCGACCGAACCTACCGCTGCCGAGATCCGGAGGGCCATATCTGGACGGTTGCTCAGACGGTGGAGACGGTCACTCACGAGCAGATGGAGGCCACCAGCGGCCTCAAGATCACGGGGTGGGCGTGAGCCAGGCGGCCGCCCTGCAGGTCGACGCGACCCTGGCGGCCCTGGCCGACCCGCACCGGCGCCGCGTCGTGGACCTGCTGAGCCGCGGCCCCCGCGCGGCGGGCGACCTCGCCCGGGAGCTCGACCTGTCGCCGCCGGCGATGAGCCGTCATCTGCGCACGCTGCGGCAGAGCGGCCTGGTGGAGGAATCCCATCCGACCTTCGATGCGCGGGTGCGCATCTACGCCCTGAGGCCCGAACCCATGGTTCATCTGCTGCGCTGGCTGGAGGACGCTGAACGGCTCTGGAGCGAGCAGCTCGTCGCCTTCAAGGCCCATATCGAGAAGGACGCATGACCTCCAAGGTCTATGTGGCGCTGCGCGTGAAGGCCTCCCCCGAGCGGGCGTTCCAGGCTTTCGTGGACGAGATCGGCGCCTGGTGGCGGCCGAGCCCGCTGTTCCAGACCACGCCGCGGCCGGGCGTGCTCTCGTTCGAGCCGGGTGAGGGCGGCCGGCTGATCGAAACGCGGGCCGGCGGCAAGATGTTCCAGATCGGCAGGATCGTCGCCTGGGAACCGCCCAGCCGGCTGGTTTTCTCGTGGCGGCAGGCGAATTTCCCGCCTGATCTTCACACCGAGGTCGAGGTCGGATTTGAGGCCGTTGACGGCGAGACGAGGGTCAGCATCGAACACCGCGGCTTCGATCAGGTCCCGGCCGGCGCGGCCCGCCACGGGTTCCCGGATCAGGTGCTGCTGATGCGCCTAGCCGACTTCTGGCGGGCCCAGATCGCCGCCGTCGGCGACCAGATCGGATAACCGGGTTGCGCGGGTTCCTGTTTTGTTTCAAGTTCGGTCCAGGGGATAGATCATGAGCCAATCACGGCCGAGCGCCACGCGGTCCGGCCGCCAGGCGGCCTTCGGTTTCATCTTCGCCAGCGCGCTGATGACCTCGGTGTCGTTCGGGCTGATGATCCCGATCCTGCCGAACCTGATCCGCCAGCTTACGGGCGGCGACACGGCCGCCGCGTCGGACTGGAACGTGATCTTCGCCACCACCTGGGGCGCGATGCAGTTCGTCGTGGGGCCGATCCTGGGCGTGTTGTCGGACCGGGTGGGACGCAGGCCTGTCCTGCTGATCTCCAATTTCGGCCTGGCCGTCGACTTCCTGTTCATGGCCTTCGCCCCGACCCTTTGGTGGCTGTATCTGGGCCGCATCCTGAACGGCATGACCGCGGCCAGCTTCTCGACCGGCGGGGCCTATGTGGCCGACATCACGCGGCCGCAGGACCGCGCCAAGAACTTTGGCATGCTGACCTCGGCCTTCTCCTTCGGCTTTATCCTCGGTCCGACGCTCGGCGGCTTCCTCGGTGACATCAACATCCGGCTGCCGTTCCTGGTGGCGGCCGGCGTGACGGGGCTGAACTGGTTCTACGGCCTCTTGGTCCTGCCGGAATCCCTGCCCCTGGAGCGTCGGCTCGCCAGTTTCGAATGGCGCCGGGCCAATCCATTGGGCTCGCTCAAACTGCTGAGGGCGCACCCGGGACTGCTCAGCCTGGCCGGCGTCGGGTTCCTCTTCCAGCTCGCGCAGATCGTGCTGCCGCAGGTCTTCGTGCTCTACACGATCTACCGCTACCACTGGTCGATGTCGGTGCTGGGCGCGACCTTCCTGATCACCGGCGTCATGGGGGTGATCGTGCAGATGTTCCTGGTCGGCCCGGCGGTCGCCCGTTTCGGCGAGCGGCGCCTCGTGCTCATGGGCTGTGCGGCGGGCGCCCTGGGCTTTGCCTGGTACGGCACGGCGTCCAATGGCTGGATGTACCTGCTGGGCGCGCCGATCTTCGCCTTCTCGGGCTTCCTGATGCCGGGCGTGCAGGGACTGATGTCGCAACGCGTGCCGCCCTCCCATCAGGGCCAGCTTCAGGGCGTGAACCAGAGCCTGCAGGGGATCGCCAGCATCATCGGCCCTTCGATCTTCGGCCTGACCTTCGCCTTTTCCGTGCGCCATGAAGCGAGCCTGCATCTGCCAGGGCTGGCGATCTATCTGGCCGGCGGGCTCTTCGTGCTGGCGTTCTTGCTGGCGTGGGGCTTCGCGCACCCGCATCGGCCACAGGTCACCGTGGAACCGGCGACGGCGAGTTGAAGCCTCGCCATCAAAGCGCCAGAAAACTTCGCGGAACTGAGCCGGACGTTTAAGCTCGGAGCGACCATGTGCGCCCAACGCCTCCTGATCCCGACCCTGGCCCTCCTGGCCGCCGCCGCGCCGCTCGCCGTGCGCGCGGAGCCGGCGCCTGAAGCTGGCCGGGTCGTGCCCGCCAATGCGGTGGCGATGAAACAGTCCTTCGCCGCGGTGGTGAAGCACGCCGCCCCGGCGGTGGTGAACATCTCGTCCAAGCGCGTCGTCCGCCAGCAGGACCCGTTCTGGCAGATGTTCGGCATGGGGGCGCCGCGCAATCGCATCGAGGGCTCGCTGGGATCCGGCGTCATCGTCCGCGCGGACGGGGTGATCGTCACCAACAACCATGTCATCGAAGGCGGCGCCGACATCACCGTCTCGCTGTCCGACCGGCGCGAGTTCAAGGCCAAGGTGCTGCTGGCCGACACCCGCGCGGACCTGGCGATCCTGAAGATTGACGTGCCGGCCGGCGAGAAGCTGCCGGTCATGGCCATCGCCGATCGGGGCGACATCGAGGTTGGCGACCTGGTGCTGGCCATCGGCGACCCCTTCGGCGTCGGACAGACCGTGACCAACGGCATCGTCTCGGCCAAGAACCGCACAGCCAATCCGGACGGCGACGCCGGCGCCTATATCCAGACCGACGCAGCGATCAATCCGGGCAATTCCGGCGGCGCCCTGGTCAGCATGGAAGGCGACCTGATCGGGGTGAACAGCTTTATCTACTCCCAATCCGGCCAATCCTCCGGCATCGGCTTCGCCATCCCCGCCGCTGTGGTGCGCCGTGTCGTGGAGACCGCGATGAACGGCGGCCAGACGGTGGTCAGGCCCTGGTTCGGGGCGCGGCTGCAGAGCGTGACGCCGGAGATCGCCAAGACCATCGGCCTGGCGACGCCCTCCGGCGCGCTGGTGGCGGACGTCTGGCCGGGCGGCGCGGCGGCCAAGGCCGGCGTCAAGCAGGGCGACGTGGTGACCACGGTGGATGGCGAGCCGGTGGTCGACGCCGCGGCGCTGAACTACGCCATCGGCAACCATCGCCCCGGCGAGACCGTCCGTGTCGCGGTCCGCCGCGACAAGGCCGAGCGTCCGCTCACCATGCAGGCCGAAGCCGCGCCCGCCACGCCGGCCCGCGATGAGAAGGTGATCGCCGGCCGCAACCCCTTCCAGGGCGCGACGGTGGTCAACCTGTCGCCGGCGGTGGCGGAGGAGGTGGGCATCGACCCCTTCGGCCGCGCGGGGGTCCTGGTGACCAAGACCGCGTCCGGCGTCGCCCAGCAACTGGGCGTCCAGCCCGGCGACATCATCCGCGCGGTCAACGGTCGCGACATCAAGAGCGTCACCGACCTGACCAGCGCCGTCGTCGCGCCGGCCCCGGTCTGGCAGGTGACCATCGAGCGCAACGGCCGTCAGCTGACGGCCACCTTCCGCACCTGATCTGCAAGCGGCGCCTTGCGCGCCGGCGCGGCGGCTGATCATCCTCGCGGAGCGGCCCAGTTGGCCGTGCCGGGGATTCCAGCATGAACATGCATCGGCGCGCGGTGGTGGGGCTCGGCCTGGCCGGCGCGGGCCTCGCCGCTGCGGCGAGCGCCGCGGCGGCAGGCGTTGAATCCGCCGCGACCGGCGTCGTCGAGGCGAAGGACCTCGGCCGCTTCGCCTCGGCCATCGAAGACATCCGCGCCTATGCCGCGCAGCACATGACGGCCTACGGCCTGCCGGGCCTGACGCTTTGCGCGGTCGCGCCCGGTGGCGTGACCGCCTTTCTGCGGTTCGGCTACGCCGAGCTGGGCAGCAGGGCGCCGCTGACGCCCAACCATCTGTTCGAGATCGGCTCGATCTCCAAGTCCTTCACCGCGCTGTGCGTCTTCCATCTGATGGAGGCGGACAAGCTCAGCCTCGACCAGGACATCGCGACCCTGCTGCCCGGCGCACCCTTGCCCGCGGGGGCGAAGATCACCGTCCAGAACCTGCTGAACCATTCCGCCGGCCTGCCTGACGACGCGCCCCTGTTCCCGCGCGGCGGCGACGGGCGGCTGTGGCGCGGCTTCGAGCCGGGGAGCCAGTGGTCCTATTCCAATCTGGGGTTCCTGATGCTGGGGACCATCGTCGAGCGCCTGGAGGGCAGGTCGCTGGCCGAGGTGATCCGTATGCGGATCCTGTCGCCGCTCGGCATGAACGCCACCAAGGGCTCGATCCTGACCGGCGATCGCGCGCTCTACGCCCAGGGCTATTCGGCGCTCTATGGCGACCGGGGCTATCCGGTGGCCGGCCCGCTGGGGCCGGGGCCCTGGACCGATGTGACCCAGGGCGCGGGCTGCGTCGCCTCCACCGCCCACGACATGGCGCTCTACTGCCGCTGGCTGATCGCCGCGGGTCAGGGCAAGGGCGCGCCGATCCTGTCGGACGCCGGGGCGCTGCGCTTCACCAAGGCCACTATCGACGCGCCGGGATGGGCGGCGACGGGGGCGCCGCAGTACGCCAATGGCCTGGCGGTGGTCGAGGTGGGCGGCCGAAAGCTGCTGCACCACACCGGCGGCATGCTGGCCTACAACTCGGCCCTGCATGTCGATCCCGAAGCCGGCGTCGGCGCCTTCGCCAGCACCAATGTGGGCCTGGTGCCCTATCGCCCGCGCGATATCACCGCCTTCGCCTGCGCCCGGCTGCGTGAGGTCGTCGAGGGGAGCCCTAAGGCGGTGGCCGCGCCGGAGCCGCCGAGGGCGCCGCCTGTCGACGCTTATCTCGGGCGCTACGTCGCCAGCAACGGAGTGCCTCTGACCGTCGCCGCGGGGCCCCGCGGGATCTCGGCCCGCATCGGCGACGAGGTCTATGCCATGGAGCCCTTCGAAGCGGACGCCTTCATCTCCACCGCGCCCGAGGCCTCGCCCTATCCGCTGGTGTTCCGGCGCACCGACAAGGCGGTAGCGCGGGCCTGGTGGGGCGGCATCGAGTTCGTCCGTGCGGTCGGTGACGGGGCCATAGCCGCCTTCAGCCCGAAGACCCCGCCGGCGCTCGCCGCGCTCGCCGGCTACTACGGGTGCGACGACCCCTGGCACGGCGGCTTCCGGGTCACCGCCCAGGGCCCGGCCTTGTTCGTCGACGACGTGACGCCGCTGACCCTGCTGGCGGACGGGAGCTGGCGGGCGGGCGGCAAGGACTGGTCGCCGGAGCGCATCCGCTTCGATGCGCTGATCGACGGCCGGTCCATGCGGGCGATCGCCTCAGGCGTTGATCACCTGAGGCGTTCGATCCCTTAAGCGGCCTGCAGCGCCCGGCCGAGGTTCGCGGCCTCGGCCACGGCGCCGTCAAGGGCCTTCTGCTTGTGGTCGGGGCCGTAGTTGACGCCTTCGGCGCTGACCACCTCGACATCGGGGATGCCAATGAAGCGGAAGAAGTCGCGCAGGTAGCTCTCCTGGTGCTGCACGGCGGCCATCGGGCTGTCGGCGCCATAGAAGCCGCCGCGCGAGGAGGCCAGGATGAGCCGCTTGCCGCCGGCCAGGCCCTGAACGCCGGCCTCGGAGTAGCTGAACGTCTTTCCGGCGATGGCCAGGTGGTCGATCCAGCTCTTCAGAGTGCTGGGGATGCCGAAATTATACATCGGCGCGCCGATTACCACGATGTCGGCGGCCAGGAATTCGTCGAGCACCGCATCGGCCTCGGTGATATCGCGGGCCTGGTCGGCGCTGCGGGCGCCGGGATCGAGAAGGCGGGCGGCCAGCAGGGCGCCGGACTGGTGCGGCGCGGGCGCCGCGTCCAGGTCGCGGTAGGTGACCTTCACGCCCGGGTTGGCCGCGACGATGGCGACCACGGCGGCGGCGGAGACTTTGCGGCTGACCGAATGGTCGCCGAGGATGCTGGAATCGATGTGGAGCAGGTTCACGGTAGGGGCCTCATGCTGGTATAAGTTTGTGACCAGCACTATTTGAGTAACTGCCCTAAACCTCACAAGAAGGCACTTTTTTGGAACCCAAGCACACCGATGTGACCGCCCTCGCCACGCATGGCGGTCTGTCACATGCCGAGCTGTTCGCGCAGATCGAAAAGAACGGCGTGGACTCCGTGGCGCATTCCTGCCGGCCGGTCACCGACATCCTCTCCCGCATCGGCGACAAGTGGAGCGTGATGATCGTCATGTTGCTGGGCCCCGGGCCCCGGCGGTTCAACGAGATCCGCCGCGCGATCAATGGCATCTCGCAGCGGATGCTGACCCTGACCCTGCGCGGGCTGGAGCGCGACGGTCTGGTGACGCGCACCGTGACCCCGAGCATCCCGCCTAGGGTGGACTACGAACTCACGCCGCTGGGCCAGTCCCTGCGCTGCCCGATCGATGCGCTGGGCGAGTGGGCCTTCGCCAACCGCGACGAGATCGACGCGGCCCGTGCGCGGTTCGACCAGGCGGCCGATCGCGGTTAAGACAAGACCATGGCCGACCTCTTCGAAGCCGCGGGCCTGACGCCCCAGGCGCCATCGCCGCTCGCCGACCGCCTGCGTCCGCAGAAGCTCGACGAGGTGGTGGGGCAGGACCATCTGCTGGGCCCGAACGGGCCGATCCACCGCATGGCCGAGGCCCATCGCCTGGCCTCGATGATCCTCTGGGGCCCGCCGGGCACTGGCAAGACCACCATCGCGCGCCTGCTGGCCAAGGAGGCCGGTTACGAGTTCCAGCAGCTATCCGCCGTCTTCTCCGGCGTCGCCGACCTGAAGAAGGCCTTCGAACAGGCCCGGGTGCGGCGCCTCGCCGGCCAGTCGACCCTGCTGTTCGTCGACGAGATCCACCGCTTCAACCGCGCCCAGCAGGATGGCTTCCTGCCCTTCGTGGAGGAGGGGATCGTCACCCTGGTGGGCGCGACGACGGAGAACCCATCCTTCGAGCTGAATGGGGCGCTGCTGTCGCGCTGCCAGGTCTTCGTGCTGAAACGTCTGGACGACGCGGCGCTGGAGACCCTTCTGGAGAAAGCCGAGGCCTTCGAGGGTCGGCCCCTGCCGTTGGAGCCGGATGCGCGCCAGGCGCTGACCGCGCTGGCCGACGGCGACGGGCGCTATCTGCTGACCCTGACCGAGACCCTGTTCAACATCGGCTCGGCAAAACCCTTGTCGATCAAAGATCTGGGGCAAGTTCTTCAGAAGCGCAGCCCTGCCTACGACAAGGACCGCGAGGAGCACTACAACCTCATCAGCGCCCTGCATAAGTCCGTGCGCGGCTCGGACCCCGACGCGGCGCTCTACTGGCTGGCGCGGATGCTGGCCGGCGGGGAGGACCCGCTGTTCGTGGCCCGCCGGCTGATCCGCGCGGCGGCCGAGGACATCGGCGAGGCCGATCCCATGTCCTTGATCCTGGCCAATGCGGCCAAGGACACTTACGACTTCCTGGGTTCGCCGGAGGGCGAGATCGCGCTCGCCCAGCTCACTGTGCACCTGGCGACGGCGCCCAAATCGAATGCGGTCTACAAGGCTTATGGCGCGGCGATGAAGGCAGCCCGGGAGACCGGTTCGCTGGGGCCGCCCCTTCACATCCGCAACGCGCCGACGCGGCTGATGAAGGATCTCGGCTACGGCAAGGGCTACGCCTACGATCACGACCAGGCGGAGGGTTTCTCCGGCCAGAGCTATTTCCCTGACGAGATGGATCGTCAGACCTTCTATCAGCCGAAAGGCGAGGGAGCCGAGGCGCGGATCAAGGAGCGTCTCGACCGCTGGGTGGCCCTGCGCAAGGAACGTTCTTGAGCCGCCGCCCGCCGCGCCCGGACCGGGCGCCCGTCGCGCCCATCAAGCTCTCCAAGGACGAGATCGAATTCGTCCGCGGCCTGGTCATCTATCAAGACCCGCACATCGTGGCGCTGAACAAGCCGGCCGGGCTCTCCAGCCAGGGCGGCCGGGGCCAGGTCCATACGCTGGACGAACTGCTGTGGGCCTTCGCCAAGCCGGGCAAGGCCAGGCCGCGGCTGATCCATCGCCTGGACCGCGACACCTCCGGCGTGATCCTGACCGCCAGGACCAAGCCCGCCGCCGGTTTCCTCGGCAAGGCGATGATGGCCAGGAAGTTCGCCAAGACCTACCGCGCCATCGTCACGCCGGGCGCCCCGGAGACCAAGGCCGGCGTCGTCGACGTTCCCTTGCGTCGCGACGAGCAGGGGCGCGAGGCCTTCATGCGGGTCTGCCCGCCCGATCACCCCGACGCGGAGGTCGCCCGCAGTCGATACCGCACGATCGCCGAGGCGCCCGGCGCGGCGCTGCTGGAGCTCGATCCGGAGACCGGACGGATGCACCAGCTGCGCGTCCACCTGGCCCACCTCGGCCGTCCGATCGCCGGGGACGCCCGCTACGGCGGCGCCCTGGTGGTCGGGGGGCACGCTGTTCCGCGCCTGATGCTGCACGCCGCGGCGCTCAGCTTCCCGCATCCTTCCGGCGGCGAGAAACGCCTGGAGGCGCCGGTCCCGGCGGATATGGCGGGCCTCATCGCGGCGCTGGGTCTGGGGTGAACGCCCCACGGCCTTTGCGCCGACCCTGCGCCGTCGCATAAGGAGGCGATGTTGACTCTGCTCTACGTGGCGGGCGGCGGGGCCTTTGGGGCGGTCTGCCGTTACCTGCTGGGGGTGCGCCTGTTCAAGGCGTTCGGCCCGGGCCTGCCTTACGGCACCTTTGCGGCCAACCTGATCGGCGGCCTGCTGATGGGCGTCCTGGTGGGCGTGCTGGCCCTGCGCGGCGGCGCGGATCAGGAGCGGTGGCGCCTGTTGCTGGGCGTGGGCGTGCTGGGCGGCTTCACCACCTTTTCCTCTTTCTCGCTGGAGACGGCGCTGATGATCGAGCGCAAGACCTATGCGTTGGCCGCCGCCTACAGCCTGGCCTCGGTCGTCCTTTCGGTCGTCGCCTTGTTCGCGGGGCTGATAGTGATGCGCAAGCTCCTGGCATGAAGGAAGTCCGCACCCTCTATGTCGACGCCGGCGAGGACGGGGTGCGGCTGGACCGCTGGTTCAAGCGGCGTTGGCCGCATCTGAACCACATCCAGATCCAGAAGCTGGCCCGCTCCGGCCAGATCCGCGTCGACGGCGGCCGCGCCAAGCCCGACACCCGGCTTGCCGCCGGCGCCCAGATCCGCGTGCCGCCCCTGCCGGAGGCAGGACCCGCGCGGGAAAAAGGCCAGCTCGACCCGCGCGAGATCGCCTACGCCAAGTCCCTGGTGCTCTACGAGGACGACGAGGTCCTGGCGCTCAACAAGCCCGCGGGCCTGGCCGTCCAGGGCGGCACCAAGACCGTGAAGCACGTCGACCGCCTGCTTTCGGCGTGGGGCGAAGGTCTCGAGCGACCCAGGCTGGTGCACCGGCTGGACCGCGACACCTCTGGCGTGCTGGTGCTGGGCAAATCGCCGGGCGCGGCGGCCAAGCTCGCCGGCGCCTTCGCCAAGCGCCGTGCGCAGAAGACCTACTGGGCCCTGGTCTACGGCCTGCCGAAACCGGGCCATGGCGTGCTGGAGCTGCCGCTGATGAAGGTCGGCGTCGGCGACCGCGAGATGGTGATCCCGGCCGATCCTCAGGACCCGCGCGCCGAGGCCGCGGAGACCGAGTTCGTGACGCTGTCGCGCGCCGCCGACAAGGCCGCCTGGATGGCGCTGTGGCCGCACACCGGGCGCACGCACCAGCTGCGGGCCCACATGCTGGCCATGGGTCACCCGATCCTCGGCGACCCGAAGTACGCCGCCGATGCGTCGCGGGAGCTGTCGGGCGCGCTGAAGTTGCAGCTGCATGCGCGCCGCCTGGTCCTGGCCCATCCGTCGCGTGGCCAACTGGTGCTTGAGGCCCCGATCAGCCCGGAGTTCCGCGAGGGCCTGCGCCGCTTCGGTTTCGACGAGCACGAAGCCGACCCCGATCCGTTCCACCCGAGTTCCAAGAGAGCCCACCGATGACTGAAGCCGCCGAGATCGAGCGGGCCGAGGCCTTGATGGCTGAGGGCAAGACCGACGAGGCCGTTGCGATCACCGAATCCCTCGTCGCCGGCCCGGCGCCCAGCCACCTGGCGCTCGCATGCCATTCAGGCGCCTTGAAGCTGGCGCACCGCAGCGACGAGGCACTGGAATTCGACCGCCAGGCGATCGAGCGGTTCGCCTCCAGCCCCATAGCCTGGCACAACTACGCCGCCACCCTCGACGATCTCGGTCGGGGGGACGAAGCGGTGGAGGCTTGCGAGAACGCCTTTCGGCGCGGCATGGACGCGCCGCAGACCTTCGCCGTCTACGCCCGCGCTCTGCGCGCCGTCGGCAACCACCCGCGCGCCGACTACGCCTATCGACAGGCCCTGATGCGCGCGCCGGCCGAGGTGGGCGTGGCCTCGGAGTTCGCCAACCACCTGTGGATGATGACCGGCGACCTGAAGGTGGCCGACAGCGCGCTGGACGCTGCCTTCCATGCCGGCGCCCAGCCGGCGCCGTTGCTGATCGCCAAGGCCACCCTCTACCAGGCCGCGGGCGATTCAGAGCGCGCCTTTACCCTGATGGAGAAGGCCAGCGAGCGCATGCCGGACGACGCGTTCGTGCACCTGGCCGCCGTGGAGTATGCGCTGCGGATGGACCGGGTAGGTCTGGCCGAAACCTTCTCGCGCCGCGCCGAGGCGGTCGAGCCGCGCTCGCGCAGCGTCATACAATATTCCGCGATCGTCGATCTAGCGGCCGGTCGGTCGTCCGCGGCCTTCGGAAAGCTGCAGGGCGCCCTTAGGGATCACCCGAACGATCAGTCCCTATGGGGCTGGATGGCCGTTGCCGCCCGCGCCGTTGGCGATCCCCTTTACGAACGGCTCTGCGATTACGAGAAGACGGTCGGCGTCTATGATCTCGAGACGCCGGACGGCTGGCCGAGCCTGGAGGCGTTCCTGGCCGACTTGGCGAAGGAACTGAAGGCGGTCCACATCTACCGGCAACACCCCACCAACCAGTCGATGCGCCACGGCAGCCAGTCGATGCACATGCTGAGCGGCTCCAACGTCCCGCCGGTCAAAGCCTTCTTCGAGGCGATCGAAAGGCCGATCCGCGAGCACATGACGAAGCTTGGGCAAGGCGACGATCCGCTGCGCCGCCGCAACACCTTCGACTACCGTCTCGTTGGCGCCTGGTCGGTCAGGCTGAAGCCCAACGGCTTCCACCGCGACCATTTCCACCCGGATGGCTGGCTCTCCTCGGCCTTCTACGTCGAGACCCCTGACGAGGCTCTGGAAACGCCCGAAAAGCAGGGCTGGATCCGCTTCGGCAAGCCGCCCTTCGTCACCAGCCCGCCGATGGAGGCGGCCCATTATGTGCGGCCGAAGCCCGGCCGGCTGGTGCTGTTCCCGTCCTACATGTGGCACGGGACCGTGCCGTTCACGACGGACGAGGTCCGCATGACGATCGCCTTCGACGCCGTGCCGAAGTAGGGCCTAGACCAGCCCCATCACCGGCTTCACGGCTGCGCTGCTCGGGAAGACGGCGTTGTCGAGGGCGGCGCGGTCGACGCCCATATGCTCGGCCAGCACACCCTTGAAGAGGCCGCGCATGTCCACCGTCGGCGCCACATCACGGTTCTCGAACAGGGCGTTCTGCTTCAGGGTCGGCCAGTCGCCGACGATGCCGCCGGGCTTCAGGGCGCCGCCGAGGACCAGGGCCGTCGAGCCGGTGCCGTGGTCGGTGCCGCCGGTGCCATTGGCCCGCGCGGTGCGGCCGAACTCGGTGGCGACCAGGACCACGGTGTTCTTCCATTCCGGGCCGAGGCCGGTGTGGACGCCGTCCAGCACTGCGTCGAGATAGGCGAGGCGCTGGTTGAGCAGGCCCGCCTGGTTGGCGTGACTGTCGAAGCCGTCCAGCGAGATGGCCGCCACCGTCGGGCCGCCGGGCTCGCGCATGAAGCCGGCCAGGGATTCGCCCAGCGTCTTGGCCGCCTCGCGGCCCTGTTGCGCGCCCGGAGCAGCGCCCGCGCCGGCCTTGAAGCCGGAGGGTGTGCCGCCGCCTTGGGCCATCATGGCGCTGTCACCGCCGCCGAGGCCGGCGGTGGCGTCCTTGGCCATGGTCTCGGTGGCGAGACCCCGGGCCAGCGCCGGGCCCAGCAGAGCGTCGTTGCGGTAGAGGTCCTGCAGCAGGGTGGGCAGGCGCGCCTCGGTGTCCACGCCGCGGCCCGGCGACCAGGACGCTGTCTGCACCTTGCCGCGCAGGATCAGCGGGGCGGTCGGGCCGATCGACAGGGCGTCGACCTTACGGTGCGCCGAGAGCGTCTCGACCGTGCGGTTCAGCCAGCCGGAGGTGGTGGAATAGACGCCGGCCGCGCCGGTCTCCAGCACGTCCTGCGCCTCGAAGTGCGAGCGCGCCCGGTCGGGTGTCGCCACCGCCGGCACGATCCGCGCCTCGCCGGCCTTGGCCATGGCGTGGACGGCGGTGAGCTGCGGGTGGAGCGCGAAGGTCCCATCGAGCGGCAGCGCGGTGTCGTTGAGCGCCAGACCGCCGCGCAGGCCGCGGTACTCGCCGTCGCCGATCGGCGGGGCGACGGAAAGCCCGTCCATGCCGCCGCGGCATATGACCACGATCACCTTCTTCTTGTTGAGCTCATTGTCGGCGGCCATGGCCGGCACGGCCAGCAGCTGCAGAGAAAGTCCGAAACCCGCCGCGGTTGCGAGCAAGCCCCGGCGGGAAGGCGTCAGAGCGTTCATCGGCGTTGGAACTCCGGGCTCATCAGGAGGAGGGCGAAGCCCTCGGGGCGCGATTCAGCGTGCGCTATGGCCTTGGCGGTGTCGGGGCTGAGGCGTTCGCCTAGCGCGTCGGCCGCCAGCGCCTTGGGATCGCGATCACGCACCGCCCCGGCCGAGAAGGCCTGGGCGAACTGCATGCGTTTGACGATGGCGTCGGGCGCCGCCCAAGACTGGGCGTCCTCCGGCCAGCCCTTCGGCGAGGGCGCCGAGAACGGCTTTTGCCCCAACGCCGTCAGGATCGGCCCGAACTGCTGGAAGCCCATCGGCGAGCCGCCCGCGGCGCGGTAGCTGGAGACGATGAACTCGTAGGGCGTCTTGAATTTGGCCGGCGTCGGGTCCCAGCCTTCGGGGGCGGAGACCAAGGCCTCGGCGACCGTGGCTAGGTCGCCACGACTGCCGGTCCAGGCCGCTTCAAGGCGCGACACCAGGGCCGGCGGCGGATCGTCGGCGACGAAGTGGCGGGCGAGCTTGGTGCAGATGAACCGCGCGGTCTGCGGCTTGGCGGCCAGATCGGCCAGGATGGCGCCGGCCTGTTCCTTGCCGCGCTGGTCGTAGCGCACGCCCATCACCGTGCGCCCTCCCGGCTCATGGGCCTGGACCCGGAAGACCGCCGCGCCATAGGCCCCGTCGCGCTCGCCGCCGATGGAGATGCCGGTCATGGCGCGGGCGAACTCAGTGACGTCGGCCTGGGTGTAGCCGCCGTTCACGCCGACCGTGTGCAGCTCCATGATCTCGCGGGCGAGGTTCTCATTGAGGCCCGGCGTCCTCAGCGCGGCCTTCTGCAGATTGGCGCCGCCGAAGCCGCCCCGGCCGCCGAAGCGGGCGTTGTGCGCGGCCTCGCTGTCCGGCCCGATGGACTGGATCTGGTCGAGGTAGGTCAGCATGGCCGGATGGGTCTCGGCCGCGCCCAGCAGATCGTCGAAGCGGCCGAAGACGTGCGGCCGGATGGCCTCCTCCTCGAACGGCCCCACGACCGTGCCGGTGATCGCCTTGGTGGCGGAGACCGTGAAGTGGTTGGCCCAGAACAGCGTCCAGCGCTCGCGGAAACCGGCGTCGGTGGTCGCCGCCAGCTGGGTGCGCGCGGCGAAGTCCTCGCTGATGTCCTTGCGCAGCATGTTCCCGACGACCTTCACCGGGTCGCGGGCTTCGCCCTTGCCAGGCGCGGCGTCCATCATGGCGGGGTTGGCCGGATCGGCGGCCTTCTGCGGGCGGACGTCCGAGGCCTTCTCCAGCCGCACCTCGCGCTTTTCGCGCTGGAAGTTGCGGAAGTCGGCCATGCGTTGCGCGGTGGTCGGGGCAGGGCCGGCCGGCTGATCGGCGCCGGAGCGGCGGATCTGCCCTTTGAGGAACCCTTGCGGGTCGTTGCGCGCCTGATCTATCTCGCCAGGCCGGGCCCCCAGGCCGAAGCGGGTGACCGCGATCGCGGCCTTCATGTCCTGGTCAGCGAGCGCCATAGTCGGCGCCTCCTTGCGCTTGTCCCCTTAGGTCGTCATGCCATTGGAAAGCGGCTGAAAACCGGCCGGGACGTTACGGGAGCTACTCAAGCCTTGCCGCAAGGATTCCACGAACCCGGCGACAAGCCCAGGCGGTTCTACAGCTCCGTTTCTGTCGCTCCGATGAACGGCGGTTTTACCGTGATGCTCGACGGTCGCACCTTGCGCGGACCGAAGGGCGCGCAGACGGTGCTGCCGAGCGAGCCGCTGGCCGAGCTGGTCGCCGAGGAATGGGCGGCGCAGGGCGAGCATCTGGAGCTGGCGGCCATGCACGCCACGCGGCTCGCCAACACCGCCATCGAATCGATCCCCCAGGCTCGGGACGCCACCGCCCAGCAGATCGCCGACTACGCCGCCTCGGACCTGCTCTGCTACCGCGCCACCGATCCCGCGGGCCTGGTCGCGCGCCAGGCGCAGCGTTGGGACCCGATCCTCGCCCGCGCCGAGGCGGAGCTGTCGCTGCGATTCATTCCGGTAAGCGGGATCATCCACCAGGCTCAGCCGGCCACCACACTCGAACGGGTGAAGGCGCTCGCGCTGCGCCTCGACGATTTCGGCCTTGTTGGCTTGGCCTTCGGGGTCCCGCTGTTCGGATCGGCGGCGCTCGGCCTGGCCCTGCAGCACGGCTGGCTCTCCGGCGAGGCGGCCTTCGACCTTTCGCGCATCGACGAGGCCTGGCAGGAGGAGAAGTGGGGCGTCGACGACGAGGCCGCCGAACGCACGATGCGCCTGCGCAGCGAGGCCGAGATGCTGGACCGCTGGTTCAAGTGCCTGAAGCCGGGAGTCTGAGGCTGATCGCCGCGAGGCCCGGAATTTGAATCGGACCCTCCGAACCTCCGGCGCCTGTGCCGGAATGGAGCGGAGCGAGCCCCGTGGTCGCGTCGGTCGCGTCTTTCGGCAGCCCCAGCCTGAGCCGGGGCATGATTGCGCGCGGCGTCTCGCCGGCCGCTGTCGCGCAGGCCGCCATCGCGCCGACCCTTGAGGACCGCCCGCGCGCCCAGCACACGTCCACGACGGTGGCCTTGTCGCCGGCCGCCATGCACGCCCTGCTGCAGGCCCAGGAGCAGATGGACAAGAACGCGCCGGTCACCGCGCGCATGCCCACGGTGATTGCCATCGACCAGCTGATCTCGCAGATGACCGACACGCCGCCGTCGGCCCAGCCGGTCGCCGACGCGCCCTTGACGCTGCGCCGCCTCGATGCCGCCCGCCAACAGCTCACCCAGGCCTGAACCGCCCAGCCTTGCCACCCGTGCAGGCGCGCTCTACCCCTTGCGCCGGGTAGGGAAGGGCCGTTTCGCGTGAAGCACATCCTCGAAGAGCTGGAAAAGCGCCGTGAAGAGGCGCGCGCCGGCGGCGGCGAACGGCGGATCGCCAGCCAGCACGCCAAGGGCAAGCTGACTGCCCGCGAACGCGTGGACCTGCTGCTGGACGAAGGCTCCTTCGAAGAGTTCGACATGTTCGTCGAGCATCGCGCCACCGACTTCGGCATGGCCGACCAGAAGATCCCCGGGGATGGCGTGATCACCGGCTGGGGCCGGATCAACGGCCGGGTGGTCTTCGTCTTCTCCAAGGACTTCACCGTGTTCGGCGGCTCGCTCTCCGGGGCCCATGCCCAGAAGATCCTCAAGGTGCAGCGCCAGGCGATGAAGGTCGGCGCGCCGATCATCGGCCTGTTCGACGCCGGCGGCGCGCGCATCCAGGAGGGTGTCGAAAGCCTGGCGGGCTACGCCGACATCTTCCTGGAGAACACCCTGGCCTCGGGCGTCATCCCGCAGATCAGCGTGATCATGGGCCCCTGCGCCGGCGGCGATGTCTATTCGCCGGCGATCACCGACTTCATCTTCATGGTGAAGGACACGAGCTACATGTACGTGACCGGCCCGGACGTGGTGAAGACGGTCACCCACGAGGACGTCAGCCACGAGGACCTGGGCGGCTACCGCATCCACGCCATGAAGTCCGGTGTCGCCGACGGCGCCTTCGAGAACGACCTGGAGGCCCTGACCCAGGTGCGCCGGCTGGTCGATTTCCTGCCGTTGTCGAACCGCGAGAAGCCGCCGATCCGCGAAAGCTACGACGAACCAGACCGCGACGAGGCCTCCCTCGACACCCTGATCCCGGCCAATCCCAACAAGCCCTACGACATGAAGGAGCTGATCGCGAAGGTCGTCGACGAGGCGGACTTCTTCGAGATCAGCCCGGACTTCGCCAAGAACATCGTCTGCGGTTTCGCCCGCCTGGATGGCCAGCCGGTCGGCATCGTCGCCAACCAGCCGATGGCGCTAGCCGGGGTGCTGGACATCGATTCCAGCCGCAAGGCCGCCCGCTTCGTGCGCTTCTGCGACGCCTTCGAGTTCCCGCTGATCACCTTCGTCGACGTGCCGGGTTTCATGCCCGGGACCAAACAGGAGCAGGGCGGCCTGATCCGCCATGGCGCGAAGCTGCTCTTCGCCTTCGCCGAGGCCACCGTGCCGAAGATCACCCTGATCACCCGCAAGGCCTACGGCGGCGCCTATGACGTGATGAGCTCCAAGCACCTGCGCGGCGACATCAACTACGCCTGGCCCACGGCCGAGATCGCGGTGATGGGCTCAAAAGGCGCGGTGGAGATCATCTTCCGTAACCAGACCGCCGAACAGCTGGTCGAGCACGAGGCGGAGTACAAGGCCCACTTCGCCAACCCGTTCGTCGCGGCC
>NZ_DATAPY010000115.1:0-38601 GCF_036264965.1 Phenylobacterium sp. | reverse complement strand
ATCCTGCGCGCCATGGCCGACGCCCTGGAGGCCAACCGCGAGCGGCTGATCGCCATCTGCGCGCTGGAGGCCGGCAAGACGTTGTCCGACGGGGTCGCCGAAGTACGCGAGGCCGCCGACTTCTGCCGCTACTACGCCATGCTGGCCGAGCGGCAGTTCGCCCATCCGGAGACCCTGCGCGGCCCGGTGGGCGAGACCAACCAGCTCGCCCTACACGGCCGCGGCGTCTTCGCCTGCATCAGCCCGTGGAACTTCCCGCTGGCCATCTTTACAGGCCAGATCACCGCGGCGCTGGCCGCCGGCAACGCGGTCCTCGCCAAGCCCGCCGAGCAGACCCCGCTGATCGCCGCGGCGGCGGTGCGCCTCTTCCACGCCGCCGGGCTCGATCCCGACCTGTTGCACCTGCTGCCCGGCGACGGCGCGACGGTCGGTCAGACCCTGGTCGCCCACCCGTCCTGCGCCGGCGTCGCCTTCACCGGCGGCACGGAGACCGCCTGGGCGATCAACCGCACGCTCGCCGCCCGCAACGGGCCGATCGTGCCGTTCATCGCCGAGACCGGCGGGCTCAATGCCATGTTCGTGGACACCACGGCGCTCCGCGAGCAGGTGATCGACGACGTCATCGCCTCGGCCTTCGGCTCCGCCGGCCAGCGCTGCTCGGCGCTGCGCATGCTGTTTGCCCCGCACGACACCGCCGACGCCCTGATCGAGGGCCTGGCCGGGGCCATGGACGCGCTCGTGCTGGGCGACCCAGCCGATCCGCGCACCGACATCGGCCCGGTGATCGATGAGGACGCGCGGAGCCAGCTCGCCAGACACCACGAGCGCCTCGGCCAGGAAGCCAAGGTGCTGCACGAGCTGGCCGCGCCGGCCGGCGGACATTTCTTCGGACCCGTGCTGGCGGAGATCCCGTCGGCGAGCTTCCTGCAGAAGGAGGTGTTCGGTCCGATCCTGCATGTGGTCCGCTATGACGCCAACGACCTGCCCTCGGCCGCCGCGCCCCTGGCCGCCGCCGGCTATGGCCTGACGCTCGGCGTCCACAGCCGCATCGAGGCCTTCGCCGAACAGGTCCGTAGCCTCGTCCCCGCCGGCAACGCCTACGTCAACCGTTCGATGATCGGAGCCGTGGTCGGCGTCCAGCCGTTCGGCGGCGAGGGCCTGTCCGGCACCGGCCCCAAGGCCGGCGGCCCCAACGCCCTCTTACGCTACGCCGTCGAACGCGCGCTCAGCGTCAATATCGCCGCCCAGGGCGGCGACCCGGCGCTGCTGAATCTCTAACGGACGGTGGTGGCGCTGGCAGGACCCACGCCGCCGAGGCGAATTGCAAAGTCAGCGACGATACCAACAGAAATGCCGACCGCCCTTCCCGCTGGGCCTGCGACAGCCAACGCGCATAAGCGGAATTAGCCGGTGGCCTAGAAATCTACGCAAATCCGCCCGCGCCGAGATCATCCAGGTAGCTATGAAGAGCCCTCGCCTCCCCGGCCTTCACCAGCGATTCCGCCGTCCGGCCACCGAAGGCGGAGATCGGCTGGGCGCGGCGCCGGCCCAGGCGGCGATGCGGCTGACGATCTCCAACATCGCGCGCCCGCCGCGCTGAGTGTTGGCCGGTGGTGTGGACCCGTCGCCTCAGTACTTCATCCGCAGACCCACGGTGTAGTAGCGCCCGACCGGGTCGTCGCCCGTCACGTACGGCGTGCCGAACCCGGGAATGCCGGCGAAGGTCGTCGACGGCGAAATCCGCGGCTGCTGATCGAACAGATTGTCGATGATCACGAAGGCCTGCAGGTCGTGGCCAGCCGACCTGAACCGGTAGGTGAAGTTCAGGTCGTGGTACCAAATCGCCGGCAGGTCAGGGCCGGCGTACACCTGCAGCGGATTGCCGCTGCGCGCCTGGCTGCTCAGGTAGCGCGCTTCCCAGAGCGCCGAGAACGGCCCGATCTCATAGCCGACGGTGGTCGTCACCCGGTCAGCGGAAAGGCCCGCCACTCCGGTCGCCTCGGTCAGCTGCGACGTCGGATAGGTGCGGCTCTTGAGGACCGGCTGGTGGGACCAGAGCAGCCGTAGGTCGAGATGCCCAGGCAGGCCGCCGATCAGGTCGCTCAGGGTGCGGTCGGTCCGCGCCTCGACGTCGAAGCCGTGGGTGTAGGTCTGGGCGATGTTCTGGTTGAGATTGTAGACGAGCGTCGGGAAATTGGCCGCGCTGTGGTCGCTGAACGGCAGCGGCCGCACGATCGTCGAACAGACGGGCGAGGTTCCACCCGAGTTCTCGCATTCCTGCAGGATCGCGGTGTTGGAGCCGTTGATGGAGCCGATCGCGTTGTCGATGACGATATTATAGTAGTCGAAGGACAGCGAGAACCTCGGAATCCAGGACGGCGTGTAGACCACGCCCGCCGTGGAGGTTCGCGCGACCTCGGGCACCAGGTTCGGATTGCCGCCGCCCTGCACCCTGATCACGCCGTTCACGCCGGTGTGGGGATCGTTGACGTTGAGGATCGAGATCGTGGTCCCGGCATAGAGGTCGGCGAGTGTCGGCGCGCGGATGTCGCGCGACTCGGAGAACCGGAACCGCAGATCATCGATCGGCTGGTAGTTCAGGCCGACCTTCCAGGTGGTGGCCGGGCCGCTGGAACTGTAGTCGGTGTAGCGGGCCGCGCCGTTCACCTCGAGTTTCTCGACGAACGGCAGGTCCTTCAGCAGCGGGAAGACGCTCTCCACCCCCACTTCCCAGACACTGTTGGAGCCTTGCTGCGGCGCCTGGGTGGCGTAGGCCCAGTTCGTTGTCGGCGGCGCGCCCAGCCGGATGCCGGTCGTGACAGGCGTCGTGAGCGAACTCGCGTTCGAGGTTTCCACCAGGCTCTGCGACCGGTATTCGGCGTCAAGCGCCACCGAGACCGGGCCGGCCCAGTTCTGGAAAGCGACGCCTGAAATCGTGGCGGCGACGTCGTCAATCTTATTCAGCGCCTGCCACTGGGTGTTGTCGTAAATGTAGGCCTTGGCCGCGGCGCTCGCGGTGTTGTTCCCGAGCAGGTTGAGCGGCGTGCATCCGGGGTAGAGTCCGGGATTGGTGATCGACACCCGGCAGACAGTGTTTCCGCCCGGATCCTTCACCGCATCGAGCGCGGCGTAGAAGCGCGGATAGTTGATGTTGTTGTACAGGTCGGAACGGACGCGCGCCTCGCCATGAGTGTAGTAGGCGTCCCAGACGAAATCCTTGAACGTCGTTCCCATCAGGCCGGCAGTGATGTTGTAGTTGCTCGTGGTCTGGGTGGTCGAGCTGTCCGCCGCGAGGTCGCGGCTAAGTCGCGCCACGGTGAAGCTGGGCGCGTTGGCGGCGGTCAGTGCGGCTTGCTGGCTCGCCGAAAGGAAAGCGTTGCCGCTAAAGATGGTGAAGGGTGTCGGCGGGGCGTTGGCGGTGAGCTGGTCGGCGCTCCGTTCCTCGGTCCCGTTGACCTGGAGATAGGCTTTGACGTCGTTGCTGACGTCATACTCGAAGCGGCCGAACAGCTGGTCGCTGCGGACCGGCGGGGTGAGCGCCAAGCCACTGTAGTAGGCGCCGTCGCCGCCCACCGCGACGCCGTTGCTCTTGGTCGGCGTGCCTGGATTGAAGGGTGCAAGGACGCCGGCGCCGACGAATTGCTGACCCTTGAACGGACCGCTGGTCACCAGACCGCCTAGGCTCGCCCCTGACAACCGGGCATCCTGCGTCAGGACGAACGGATTGGCGGCGGTTCCCGCGCCCGTATAGACCGGCACTGAGGCGCTGTAGTCGCGGTCTTCGTGCGCCTTGATGCCGGTGTTCTGGTAGTGCTCGTAGCTCCAGATGACATGGCCACGGTCGAGAACGTCGCCGCCGCCCGCGATCCCCAACTTGGTTGAGGGCACATCGCCGCGATCCGAAATCCCGGTCTGGGCCTCGACGGTCAGGCCGGTGAACTTGTGGTCGAGGACGAAGTTGACGACGCCGGACACGGCGTCCGAGCCATAGACGGCCGAGGCGCCGCCGGTGACCACGTCCACGCGCTGCGTCAGCATCTCGGGCAGGGTGTTGGTGTCGACCTGGCCGTTGAGCGTGGTCGGCGGAACACGGCGCCCGTCGAGCAGGATCAGGGTCCGCACCGGACCCAGGGAGCGCAGGCTCAGGAAGTTGCCGAAAAGGACGCTCGGTGGGCCGCTGCCGGCGCCGTTGGCGGACCCGGCGTTGATCGCGGACCCCGCGAACTGCGGCAATTTGTTCAAGGCGTCGGGGATCGTGGTGGGCGTCGTGGCCTCGAGCCGATCGGCCGTGGCGATGGTCTCCGGCACCGGCGACGTGAAGCCGTCGCGGATATGGGTGCCGGTGACGACGACTTCCTCGACCTGTTGCGGGGCGGTGGCGCTTGCCGCCGCGGTCGCCAACGTCGTCTGCGATAGAGCGGGCGAAGATAGAGCCAGGATGCTCGCCCCACTGAATAGGGCCGCCGTCAATCGAATGCGCATCATCCCCTCGCGTTTCCATTCCCTTTGACCGATCCGCTGAGCGCCCGGTCTTTGGCCCCGACGTAGAGATTCACTCACGCCAAGACACCCCTTAATATCCTTGGAATAGTTACGAGAGAAACTATTTATATTCTTGATCAATTATATCGAAGTGTTTCTAACGACATCAGAATTCATCGAATTCATGTCGATCTATATTTGCCATTTTTATTCGCCACTAATCACCCCGACTAGGGATAGCTGCGGGTGACGAACCAGAAGACGCCCAGGCCCACGAGGAAGCTGGCGGCCAAGTCGACAGTGATCGGGCGTGGCGCGGCCAGGCGCAGGCGTCGCAGCCCCATCACCAATCCAGTGACCGCGAGCACCAGCGAGAGTTGGCCGAACTCCACGCCCAGATTGAAGCCCACCAATAGTTCGGCCAGGCGCTCGGTGGGCAGCTGCATCTCCAACAGGTTCGAGGCGAAGCCGAACCCATGGATCAGGCCGAAGACCAGGGTGATGAGCACCCGGAAGCGGCCGGCGTCGGCCAGACGCCCAGACATCATCAGGTAGCTGCCGGTGAAAAGCCCGCCGCCCAGCAGAAGGAGCGCCGGGAGTTCGCCCAGGCCGGCCCAGGCCGCCAACGCCATGAGCGCCAAGGCCCCGCCCAGGACGGCGGCGATGGCGGCGGGCTTGCGGATCTGTTCGGCGACGTTCTCGGCGCCGATCAGCACGATGGTCAGGGCCACGAGGGCGTCGATGAACTCCGCGTGCGGCCGGATCACGCCGGTGACCGCCAAGGCCAAGGTCAGGCTGTGGCCGAGCGTGAACCCGGAGACTACGAACACCAGGTCGCGCAGCCGTCGGGAAATGAGCACCAGGCCCAGCAGGAACGACATGTGGTCGATGCCGGTGAAGATGTGCATCATCCCCATGGCGACGAACTCGAGGAAGCTCGCGCTCTTCAGCCGGCTGGCTGCGCCATCGGAGACCTCGACCGTCTGCCGGTCGCGCGTGATCAACTGCTCGGCGAACGCCCCCGACGCCTGATCCTGGATCTCGGCGAAGTTGGTGTGGCTGGGGACGAGGTCGAAGAATGCGCGCGAGGTGATCTTGAGGTCGGCGGCTGAGCGGCAGCGGAACGTGAAGTCATACTTGCGGAAGCCGGGCGCGGCCGCCGGTGTCTCGATGGGCGGCGCGAGCGGGCAGCGGTCGCCTCCAGAGCTCGGATAGACGCGGGCCGCCAGATAGGCCTCGACCGTAGCGTCGGAGGGCGACGTTCCTGTAGGCCCCAGCCGCTCGACCTCGCGCGTGGGGATGGTCATCACGAGGTCGATGTCCGCGCCGTTGATCTCCCACGCCGAGTGGGATTCGCTCAGCGTGTGCGCGGCGGCCGGGCCTGCGCCCGCGAACAGGCCCAGCGCCAGCACCAGCAGCACGAAGAGCCGGAGCATCAGCGCAGGTCCTTGGCGACCAGCAGGTTGGCGCGCTTTCGCAGGAAGCCCTGGTACTGCACGGTCGCCTGGCGCACGCGCTCGTTCCGATAGTCCTGCAGCACCTGCGGTCGGGCGGTTTCGAACGCGATCGGCTGCGGCGCCGTGTTCTTGAGCATGTGCAGCACATGGACGCCATCGGCTTGCGGGACCGGCGTGGAGACCCCGCCGGACGGCAGGGCCGCGGCGGTATCGAACAGCTCATTGCCCAGGTGGATCTTGGCGGCGAAGTAGAAGTCCTGGCCCGTTTCCTTCCCGCTGTCCCTGCCTCGGAGGCGCGCCAGGACGGCCGCGTCCGGTTCACCCGCCCGCAGCGCGCGCGCCGCCGCCGCGCCGTCCGCCGCCGTCGCGAAAAGCATGTCGCGGACGGTCATCACGCCTTCCTGCTCGTACTTGTCGGCATGGGCGTGGAAGTAGGCGCGCAGCTTTGCATCGCTGGGTTCGGCGGTGATCGCATCCGCCGCGGCCATCTGCTCGACCGCGTTCACGGTAGCCGAGCGGACGTCGGGATCGGCGGCGGCGACGTCGAGCTCCTTGCCGCGCTGCACGAACAGTTCCTCGCGGATCATGTCCTCCAGCACCTTGCGGCGCTGGGCGGGCGTGGTGTGGGCGAAATCGGTGCGGAAGCTCGCCTGCAGCTGGGCGTAGTAGTCGGCGCGCGCGATCGGTTGCTGATTGACGAGCGCCACGTCCTCGGCCGGCACGAACAGGGTTGTCGTGCTTTGCGCGGTGAACAGGCTGTAGCCCGCCAGGGCCAGGCCGACGGCGGCGCCGGCCGCCATCAGCGCCAGCGAGCGGCGCACGCTCACGCGGCTGAAATCCCAGATATTGGAGATCGTCGGGTCGGCTGTCATCGGACCTTGCTCCGGGGCGCCCGGTGCGAGAGCGCATAGACGTAGAGAGCGGCTTCGCGGATGCGCAGCGGCGAAAGGCGGCCCGCCCAGGCGGGGCACAAGCCTTGCCGGCCGTGCGTGATCGAATAGGCGATCGCCGTCGGGCCGCCGTCGCCGTAGAGCCAGACGCGATCCGTCAGGTTCGGCGCCCCGATAGCCGGATCGCCCTTGGCGTCAGGCGTGTGGCAGTCGAAGCAGCCGCCCTTGCCGGCGTAGATCCGTGCGCCCGCCGCCGCCTGGGCCGCATCCGCGGGGCGATGTTCGAGGACCAGCAAGTAGTCGGTGACCGCCGCGATCTCGTCGGGCGACAGCGGCGGCACGCGCTCGGTCGCGGACGGAACTAGCTGGCCATAGGCCGGCATAACCGCCAGGTTCCAGCCGCGACGGTCCGGGGCGCGGATTCCGTGGGCGATCACCTTTTCGATGTCGCTCACCCGCCCGTGTCCATAGAGCCAGTCGCGATCGGTCAGGTCCGGCGCGCCCAAGGTCCGATCGCCCTTGCCGCCGGCGCCATGGCAACTTGCGCACCGGCGCAGGTACACCGGCCGCCCACGCGCAACGCCCGCTTCGAACAAGCCAGCGTCCTGCGCGATCGCCTCGGGATCACTGCGCACCAACTCGGCGGATACCTGCGCCGCGCG
Organism: Phenylobacterium sp.; assembly: GCF_036264965.1. Classification (GTDB taxonomy): domain Bacteria; phylum Pseudomonadota; class Alphaproteobacteria; order Caulobacterales; family Caulobacteraceae; genus Phenylobacterium. The sequence continues at coordinate 31,110 of NZ_DATAPY010000115.1, read as the reverse complement.
TGCGACCCACAAGCCGCCAGCCAGGGACGCGGCTAGGCCCGCCAGCAGCCAGGCGCCGCGCGGCGCCCTGCGCAGGCCCCGCAAACGCTCACCAAGGCGGGCCGCGCCCTGTCTCCGCAAAGCTCAACCTCCCAACAACCTGGGTTTATTTGATGGGATCATCAGCTCCATTTGTCAATAAATCAGACTTGCAAATACCTATTTCGTCAAATTATATCTTTCATGCCTGAGGGTTAATCTAGATATTTATATCGTATATTTTCAACGATACTCCGCATTGACACACTATGACGCAATTTAAGTCTTTAAATCCGCGCTCGCGCGCCGGTATGCTGAGCCGTCCTCGCGACCTTCGGGCGAGGCGCACGGAGAGGAGTCATGCTGGCATCGTTGTGCGGTTGGCTGGAGAAGACGCCGCTCAGCACCTTCGTTCAGGACGCCGGCTGGGTGATCCCGCTCTGCCAGATCGTGCACATCCTTTGCTTGGCGGCGGTGATGTTCTCGATGCTCTTCCTGGACGTCCGGGTGCTGACCGGCGCACCCCGTCGCGTGGGCGTCCAGGCGCTCGCCCGCCGTTTCCTGCCGCCGGTGTGGACCGCCGTACCGCTGATGGCGCTCTCCGGGGCGGTGCTGATCATCGGCGAGCCGCGGCGCGACCTGTTGAACCCGGTCTTCCAACTCAAGATGCTGCTGCTCGTGCTGGCGCTTGCGCTCACCTTCGCCCTTCAGAAGACGATCGCTGACGCTTCCCTCGCCCGCGGCGACGGCGGCGAAGCCTCCTGGGCGACGCAGATCACCGCTGGCCTGTCGCTGATCACCTGGCTCGCGATCGCCGTCTGCGGCCGGTTCATCGCCTACTTCATGGGTTGAGCTCAACCGGCGGCCCACTTCGGGAGATCTTTCAATGTCTATCGCCACCGTCGCGAATGGGCTGCAGGGGCTGGCCGTCGCCCGGTTCGTCTCCCAGGCGCCTTGGGCGTTTCCGGTTGTCGAAACCGTGCACGTGATCGCCATTTCCCTGGTCGTGGGATCGATCGCCGTGGTCGATCTGCGGCTGCTTGGCCTCTGGTGGCGTGAACGGCCCGTGGTTCAGGTGGCCGATGAACTGCTGCCTTGGACCTGGGCCGCCTTTGTCGTAGCCGCGGTCGCCGGCGGGCTGATGTTCATCTCCGCGGCCGTCAAATACGTGACCGACCCGCCGTTCCAGTTGAAGATACTGTTGCTGGTGCTGGCCGGCGTGAACATGCTGGTCTTCCACTATGGCGCCTATCGCCGGGTGGCCGACTGGGCCGAGGGCCGGACGCCGCGCGCGGCCAAGATCGCCGCGAGCCTGTCATTGGCCTTCTGGATCGCTATCGTCGCGTGTGGCCGGATGGTCAGCTTCACCACCCAGGATCAGTTCGGCCCGCCGCCGAGCGCCAGCGCGAGCGTCAAGGCCCCCACCGCGGGCTAGTGCGCCAGGGCGTCGACCTGGGTCTCTTCGGACGCTTGGTCGATCATTGGGGCGCCCGGCGCCAGGCCGCGGCTCAGGACAAGGCTCGCCTCCAGCCCGCCTTGCGGGTGGTTTGCGAGCGTGAGCTCGGCGTCGCATTTGCGCGCCAGGCCGCGCGCGATGGTGAGGCCCAGCCCCACGCCGCCCACCGGCTGCGGCGACGGGGATTCCAGGCGCACGAAAGGCTCGAAGACGGAGTCAAGCTTGTCCTCGGGGATTCCCGGCCCGAAGTCGCGGATGCGGATGCGCAGCCGGTCCCCCTCCAGCGCGGCCGACACCTCTGCACGGCCGCCGTACTTCAGGGCGTTGTCGAGGAGATTGGCGAGACAGCGCTGCAGCGATGTGGGCGGCGCCTCGACGTCGTAGCCGGAGCGCCGGGTCAAGACCGCCGTACGGCCGCACTCCGCGGCATCTTCGACAATGCTTTCCAGCAGGGAATCGAGGGCGATCGGGGCGAAGGCCTCCTCCGCCTGGTCGCCGCGATGGAAGTCGAGGCCCTGGCGGATCAGCGCCTGCATCCGGCCTAGGTCGTCGATCAACCGGCTGCGCAAAGCCGCGTCGCCCACCTTCTCGAGCCGCAACCTCAGACGGGTCAGCGGCGTCTGCAGGTCATGGGTGATCGACGCCAGGATACGCGTACGCTCCACGGCGTGGTCGTGCAGCTTCGATTGCATGGCGTTGAACGCCCGGATCGCCTCGCGCACCTCGGAGGGGCCGCGTTCGGGTAGTGGGGCGCCATCGGGATCGCCCCCGATCGCTCCGGCCGCCTGGGCCAGGTCCTCAAGCGGCGCGGCCGCCATCCGCGAGGCGAAGAAGGCCAGCACCGCCACGGCCAAGGTGAGAACCGAGAGGAAGAGTGCGTCCGGCATGGGCATCTGCAGCGCGTCCGCCCGCGGGGTAAGCGCTGTGAGGTCGACCGTCTTGCCGTCAGCGAGGCGGACGGTGACCACCCAGCAGGCCAGGTGTGCGTAGAAGGACGCCGCCGCGGGCCGGGCTATGCAGGTCGCCGACGCAGCCCGTTGCGCGTGGCTGCCGCGTCCGATGCGTTGGTTCAGCATCCGCGTGAGCTCGGGCTCCGCCCCGATAAGCCTTTCGCCGCCGCGCAGCGGATGCAGCCCCAGGATCCCCTCCGACAGCATCTGGGCGCGCACCTTGGGTGGCGCGTGATTGATCAGCGACACCATGTCCTGGGTGCGATCGACCACGCGGACCATGTTGATATGCTCAAGGTCCGACGTGCGCCGCATGTTCGCCAGGCCGAGTGCGAGGCTGGCCGAACCGATCACGCCTACGAGCAGGAAGACGAACAGCCGGCCCGCCATCGAGCCGAAGTAGCGCCGGAGGCTCATTCGAACTTCACGGCCGCGGCCAGCACATAGCCCTGGCTGCGCACCGTCATGATCAACTGCGAGGCCCGGGCGTCGTCGCTGAGCTTCTGGCGCAGGCGGCTGATCTGCAGATCGGCCACCCGTTGGGCGGCGCTGTCCATTAGCATCGGCTGCGAAGTGAGTGTCAGCAGCTGTTCGCGCGTGAGCACCTCGTTGGCGTGCTCGACCAGGAACTTCAGCAGGCTGTACTCATTGCCTGACAGCATCACGACCCGCCCCTTCGGGTCGCTCAGCCGCCGGTTCTCGAAGTCCAGGGTCCAGCCCTGGAAGATCGCCCGCTTCGGCGGCGGCGGTTCCTGTGGCGCCATGGGCGCATAGGCCCGCCGCATGACGCTGCGTACGCGGGCGACCAGCTCGCGCGGCTCGAAGGGCTTGGTGATGTAGTCGTCAGCGCCGACCTCAAGGCCGATCACCCGATCGATGGCCTCGCCGCGGGCGGTCAGCATGATGATGGGCGTGTCGCGGGTCGCACGGGTCATGCGGCATAGCGACAGCCCGTCCTCGCCCGGCAGGTTCAGATCGAGCACGATCAGATCGACGGAATGGTCGTTCAGCATGGCGAACATCGAGGGTCCGTCCGAGGCTGTCAGCACCGTGTAGCCCGCGTTGGCCAATGGCTCGGCCACCAGCGTGCGGATGTCCTCGTCGTCGTCGACCACGAGCAGGGTCCGAGACGCCGCCTGGGGCGCTACGGACGGTTGCGGCCGCACTTCGGCCTGGGCGGTCATCTGCATGTTTCCCGGAGCGCCAGCGGTTGTTCCGCCGACGCGACCGTTCCTCCTGATCCTTGGGGCCGCAGCGCCGATCAGGACCCTGCGCCCGATCTCAGCCTAACGCTGCTCCCCCGTCGGCGAAAGTGTCAAAGTGTATCAGGACGTGTCGTTGCGCAGCTTGGGGACATATTCCGAAAGGTTAGATGAGATTATAGACACTAATCGTCACTGTATTACTTGAGTCGAATAAATATAGCGCGCGCGTTTGCAACAATAGTTGTTGACCTAAATTCGGGTGATCGCGATCATGAAGCTAGAAATTGGATCGGCCGCAAGTCGATCCTGCGACATAGGGAGATTGGCATGACGCGGTTTCGTGGGTGGTCCTGGCGCGCCGCGCTGGCCGGAGCGACGGGCGTGACCGCGGCGCTGGCGGCGTCCGGCGCTCTCGCCCACCACTCGTTCGCGATGTTCGACAAAGAGCATCCCGTCCAACTGCAGGGGACGGTCAAGACGTGGGAGTTCACCAACCCGCACAGCTGGCTGGTGATGATGGTGATGAAGGATGGCCGGCCGACGCAGGTCATGGTGGAGGGGGCAAGCGTGGACACCCTGATCCGCCAGGGCTTCGGCCCGAACACCTTCGCGCCGGGCGAGAAGATCAACCTCGTGATCAGCCCGCTGAAGAACGGCGGGCTGGGCGGCGCCTTCGTCAAGGCGATCAAGGCCGACGGCACGGTGCTGACCGAGTCGCCGACGCCGAACTGACGCGCGCAGCGCTGCAACAAACGCCAAGGGGAAGACCATGGAAGTTCATTCTGGCCGCCGGCTTGCGGCGTCCGCCGCCGCGGCCTTGGCGCTGTCCGCCGGCCTGGTGTGCGCCGGGCCGGCGACGGCCCAGGAGGCCCGCTATCCCGCCAGTGGCGCGAAGCTGCCGAAGTGGTCCGATCTGCCCGACTGGAACGGCCTTTGGGAACGCGGCGGCGACATCGTCTGGAACGACGCCGTCCCGCCCAAGCCCGGCGAACCTGAAGTCCCTCCGTACACCGAGGACTACTTGAAGGCGTACCTTGCCCGGCGCGGCGAGATGCGAGCCGCCGCAGGGGGCGGCCGGCGCAACCTGCAAGGCGGCAATCTCTACGGCTCCATGCCGGCGATCATGATCGCCCTTTTCCCCCTCGACATCCAGGTGAACCGCCGCGAAGTCGTGATCCTGACCCCCAACGGCGGCGCGCGCGAGATCTACACCGACGGTCGCCTGCACCCGACCAATCCGCTCCCCAGCTCCCTCGGCCATTCGATCGGCCACTGGGAGGGCAAGACCCTGGTGGTCGACACCTCCGGCATCAAGGCGAATACCCGGCTGCCCGGCGGCGGCGGCCACAGCGACGCAATGCACATCACCGAGCGTATCTGGTCGCCGGATGGGCACGCGCTGAAGGACGCCATCACGGTTGAGGACCCCAAGGCGTTCGCCAAGCCCTGGACGACGGTCAAGACCTACTATCGGCGTCCGACCTGGGAATCGGTGGAATACGACCCGCAGGAGAACACCCGCGATTTCGGGCCGCCCGCCGAGGGCGGCGCCTCAACGTCTCTTGCGGCGCTCGCCGAGGCTGCGCCCGCACCGACGGCGCCCGCGGCGCCGAAGCCCGTCAAGTTGGGCAGGCCGGCCACCGTCGAGCAACTCCAGAAGGCGACGTCGCTGGCCGTCGGCAACCTCGCCTGGGAGACCGTCGACGTCCGGGACGTGAAGCGCACGCCGGACAAGGTCACCTGGATCGGTGGCACCCGCTCGGTGAACTGGCGCTGCGCCGCCCGCGCCGACGGAACGCAACCCTACTGCGAGCAGTGACGAAAAGGCCGGGCGCTCAGCGTCCGGCGACAGGTCGATGATGCGATGTCGGGAGCGAGCGATGCATAGAGAAATTGACGGGCGCGGACCGGCGGAATGCCGGCTTTGGATGGGCGCATGCCTCGTGGCGCTGCTGACGGTGGCCGCGAGCGCCCCAGCTGTCGCCCAGCCCGCCGGCCCGCCCGGCGTCGCCCAGCCGCCTGACGCGGCGGGCCTCCACCGGGGCATGGTCAGCGTCGATGGCCAGGACCGGGACTACTTCTACTATATCCCGGCCAGCGCCGACCGCGTCGGCTTCAACCAGGTCGTCTACGCCCTGCACGACGACGGCCAGACGGCCGCCCAGTTCGCCCAACAGTCCGGCTGGACCAGGGTCGCCGACGCCGGCGGCTTCGTCGTGGTCTTCCCCGAAGCGCAGCAGAAGCAGTGGGGCCCGATGTCCGGCGGCGAGGATGCCTATCTGAAGGCCGTCCTCTCCCATGCCGGCACGCATATGACCCTGGACCCGCCGCCGGGCGGTCAGGGCGGTGGGCGGCGGGGCGGCGGCGAAGGCGGCGCGGGGCCGGGCGGCGGCGGCCGTGGCGGCGACGGGCCGCCCCGCATCCGCACCTGGGCGCCCTTCCAGTACCTGACCGGCGTCGGCGCAGGCGCCCGCGTGGCCCAGGCCTTCGCCATGAACCATCCGGGCCTCTACGCCGCCGTGGCCACCTTCGGTCCTGGCGCGTTCGACGAGGCCTACGCCAAGGGCAGCGAGCCGGCGGAGGGGAACTTGCTTCACCTCTGGGGCGGCAAGGCGCTGACGCCCGTCTGGAAGCAGCAGAAAAACCAGGTGCCGGCCGCCATCTGGCTGTTCGGCGCCGGCGGCGTCGACGCGCGCCAGAGCGGCTATTGGAAACAGGCCGACCACGTGGCGGCCGCGGGCGCTCAAGCGACCTTCGGGCGCTTCCCGACCACTGTCTTCACCGCAGCGGAGAACCCCGCGCAACAGGTGCGCACCACCGTGCTTCCGGCTGGCGCGCATTTCGACGAGGCGGCCGCCTCAGTCATCTGGAACGACCTCTTCGCGAAGGTCGCCCGCTGGACCTCATCACCGAACGGCGATCTCGGCCATATGCTGACCAAGGCGGAGGTGGAAAAGGCGTTCGAGATCCGCACCCTCCAGGTCGGAGACCGGACTTACACCTACTACGTCAAGACGCCCTCGAGTTACCGCAAGGGCCAGGCCCTGCCCGTGGTCCTCTGCGCCCACGGCTTCGGCTTCCCAGCCTGGCAGTACCTCAGCCAGATCAGGATGCATGAGGTCGGTGAGAAGGAAGGCTTCATCACCGTCTATCTGCAGGGTCAGCGTGACGCCTGGAACTTCGACGACCCGGCGGGGCCGGACGCCAGCTACGTGCAGGCGGTGGCGGCGGCCATGAAGGCCGACTACGGCGTCGATCCTGGCCGCGTCTACATGCAGGGCTTCTCGTTCGGCAGCGGCCTCACCTACGCCATGGGGGTGGCCCAGCCGCAGCTGTTCGCGGCGGTTTCGCCCAACAGCGGCATCGGCCCGATGCCCAAGGACGTCGAGGCCCGGATTTCCGAAGTCAAGGCAAAGTCGGATCTGCGCATCCCCATGATGCTGGTCTACGGGACCGCCGACCGCGGCGGGACCGTCGATGGCGAGCTGCCCGACAAGGGCATCCTGCAGGGGGCCCTGGACGAGATGAAGGCCTACAACCGCATCTCGACGCCGGACACGGCCCGACCGTTTCACAGCTCGACGGGCCCGGATTATCGAGTGCTGGTCCCGGGCGGCGTCTTGAAGGGCGAAGGCGTCGACGCCCGCTACCCGCAGGGCCGGTTCCGGACCTGGACCTACGCCAGCGCCGATCCGACGCCCCGCGACCTCCTGAAATTCGTCTGGGTGCTGGACCTCACCCACGGCGGCGATCCGCGCGAGGCGCAGCTTGAGTGGGACTACTTCAAGCACTGGCGGCGCAATCCGGACGGCAGCCTCGCCTATTCGGCCAAATAGCAGGAGGCCGGCGTGATCCAGGGCAAGCTCGATCTGGAAGCCATCGTCGACACCTCGCCGTTGAAGGGCGCGCAGGCGATGATCATCCTGCTGTGCGCCCTGGTGGCCATGGTCGACGGCTTCGACACTCAGTCGATCGCACTGGCCGCGCCGGCGATCATCGCGACCGGGGCAGTGAAGGCGCCCGCCTTCGGCCTGGTGTTCGCCGCGGGCCTGTTCGGCAGTCTGCTGGGAGCGCTGGGCCTGGGTGTCGTCGCCGATCGCTTCGGGCGCAAACCAGCGCTGCTCACCTCGATGCTGGGCTTCGGACTGATCACGCTGGCTACGCCATTCGCCCACACGGCCGCGGCGCTGGCTGGGATCCGCCTGGCGACCGGGTTGGGGCTCGGCGGCGCCCTGCCGCTCATCATCTCGCTGACCTCGGAGTTCGCACCGGCCCGCCTTCGCTCGACCCTGGTTTCGCTGATGTTCTGCGGCTTCCCGCTGGGTGCGGTGATCGGCGGCGTCGCCGCTGCGCGGCTGATCCCCGCCTTCGGCTGGCCGAGTCTCTTCTATGCGGGCGGCGCAATCCCGCTGCTGTTCCTGCCGCTGATCGCCGCCGCCGTCCCGGAGTCCGCACGCTTCCTCGCCCAGAGCCAGGACCGCGTCCGCCTGCGCCGGGTCCTGGACCGCATGGGCTGGACGCCGCTGTGGAATGGCGAGGTCCTGGTCGCCCCGGCGCCGGGGCGCTCATCGGTCGCCAGCCTGTTCGGCGAGGGCCGAGCGCTGGGCACCCTGCTGCTCTGGGCGACGCTGTTCCTGAGCCTGTTGCTCACCTACTTCCTGATCAATTGGATCCCGATCATCGCGCGCCAATCCGGTGTCGGGATGCAGAGCGCGGTGCTGGCGGTGTCCGCTGTGAATCTGGGCGCGATCATCGGCTGCCTGGCCATCGGCCGCCTGGCAGACCGCTACGGCAACGCCACCGCCTACATTAGCTGCGCCTTCGCCCTGGGAGCGGTCGCGATCATGCTGATCGGCCGCGCCGGCAGCTCCGGCGGCTGGCTGCTCGGGGCAAGCCTGTGCGCCGGTGTCTTCAGCCTGGGGGCCCAGATGTGCACCGTGGCCTTCTGCGCCTCATTCTACGAGACGCCGCTGCGCGCCACCGGCGTCGGCTGGGCGATCGGCGTCGGGCGGATCGGAGCGATCGTCGGGCCGCTGCTGGGCGGGGCGCTCCTGGCCACGGGCACGCCTGTGCCGATGTTGTTCCTGCTCGTCGGGCTGATGTCGGTGGGCTCCGCCCTGGGCGTCGCCGCCATCGGGCTGCGGGTCCTGAAGCCGCATCCGGCGGGGAGCATCGGCCATGCCGGGTAAGAGCGTCCAACCGGGGCCCCTCGCGGCGGGCGAGGCCCCTGGCCTCGACATTGAAGGCGTCGCACGTCTCCTGATCCGCTTCGCCGACGCCGTGGACGGCCGCCGCCCGGCCGACATAGCCGCTCAGTTCGCCCCGGACGGCGTATTCAAGCCCGGAGACAAGCCGATGACGGGGCCCGCCGAGGTCGAGGACTTCTACCGCCAGCGGTTGGCGGACCCCCGCCGCACTACACGGCATCTGTGGTCGAACCTTGTGCTCACGCAGGATGGCCAGGCCGCCGTGCGCCTCCGCGTCATCCTCACGAACTATGCCTTCGAGCCCGCCCAGTCGGAGCACGAGGTGCAGATGCGCCTGGGCGAGGTCACCGGCCGCTGCGTACGCGACGCGGACGGCGATTGGCGCTTCGCCGAGCATATCTACCAGCGACAGTACGCGTTGCGCCTGCCCCGCGCCGATGCGTCTGCGCCCACCCCGGAGGCCCGCCCATGACGCTTTCCCTCGATCTCGCCGCCCGCATCGTCGATGCGGGCTTGGCGCACGCCCGCCAGCACAACTTCCGGTCCATGACCATCGCGGTGTTGGACGCCGGCGGCCATCTCATCGCGTTCAAGCGAGAAGATCGCTCCGGAATCCTCCGGCCTGAGATCGCCCAGGGCAAGGCCTGGGGCGTGCTCGGCATGGGCCATGGTGCGCGCGATCTCGCCATGCGCTCCAAGGAAGCGCCGGCCTTCTACGCGGCGATCGCCGCCACTTCCCAGGGCCGGGTGATCCCGGTGCCAGGCGGCGTGCTGGTGCGCAACGAAGCCGGCGACATCCTGGGCTCGGTCGGCGTCAGCGGCGACATGCCGGACAACGACGAGGCTTGCGCCCTCGCCGGCATCGGGGAGGTCGGCCTCGTCGCCGACCCCGGCCACGGCCCGCAGCCGGCATGAGGCTTGCGACCTTCAGCCAGGGCGGCGAGACACGTGTCGGCGTCGTCGTCGGCCAGGAGATCGCCGACCTCGCCTCGGTCGATCCTTCACTGCCCACCGACATGCGTCAGCTGCTCGCATACGGGCCAGAAGCGCTGGCCGCCGCCAGGACTGCTGCGACGCGCGCGCGCCGCCATCCGCTGGACGATGTCCGGCTGAAGGCGCCGGTGCCCGATCCGCGCAAGTTCCTGGGCCTCGGCCTGTCCTACCGTTCCCACGCCGACGAGGTCCTCCGCCGTGGCCGGTCGCTGCCAGCACACCAGAACTGGTTCAACAAGCAGGTCACGGCCGTGAACGGCCCCTACGACCCGATCCACCTGCCGCGGGTTTCCAACCAGCTCGACTATGAAGGCGAGGTGGCCCTGGTGATCGGGCGGCCGGCGCGCCACGTCCGCAAGGCCGACGCGGCTGAATTCATCGCCGGTTTCATGGTCTGCAACGACGTCAGCGTGCGCGACTGGCAGCAGCGCGCGCCCACCGCCACGCTCGGCAAGTCGTTCGACACCCACGGGCCGGTCGGCCCCTGGCTCACCACACCGGACGAGCTCGGCGATCCGGGGGCGCTTCGCCTGCGGACCTGGGTGAACGGCGAACTGCGCCAGGACGGCTCCACGGCGGAGCTGATGTACGGCTTCGGCGAGATGATCGAGGAGTTGTCGGCGGTCTTCACCCTGGAGCCCGGCGACATCCTCACCACCGGCACGCCGGCCGGCGTCGGCCAACACCGCGAGCCGCCGCTATGGCTGAAACCTGGCGAGCGCGTGAGGGTGGAGGTCGAGGGGCTGGGCCACATCGAGAACCTGGTCATCGACGAGCCGCACGCGGAGGCACCGCACCGGCCAAAGGCGTCCGCCGCGCCTTAGCAGGAGCCCCGAGCACACCTCGCAATTCCGATTGGCCGCGGCGGGGCCGAGCCGCTGGAACTGCCGAACGGCGAGCGGCGCGGTTTCCTTGAGGACGGGGACGAGATCCTCATGACCGCGCGCGCCGACGCGCCCGGCGCCATCCCCATTGGCCTCGGCCCATGCCGCGGAATGGTGGCGCCCGCCCCTCGCCCGTTATTGTCCACGATACCAACAAATGCGCCAGCTCTCCGCGTGCGACATCCGTTTTGCTGATGCTGCACGAAGATAGTCTCAGTCCCGTGGGGCGAGGTAAGCCCAACACTCCACCTCGACGGCCGCGCCCGCCGCCAGCGCGCCGACGCCTATGGCCGTCCGGGCTGGCAGGTGGCCTGGCTTGAAGTAACCGACATAGACGCTGTTGAAGGCCGCGAACTTGCCCATGTCGGTCAGCAGGACCGTGCATTTGACTACGTCGTTCATCGAGGCGCCGTGGCGGCCGAGGACCGCGGCGACATTGTCCATCGCCCGCTTGGCCTCGTCTTCGAAGGCCGCCGGCTGGCCCGGGCGCACGCCCAGCTGGCCCGAGACGATCAGCAGGTCGCCCGCCCTCACCGCCTCGGAGAACGGGCTCGCCGCGTTGGCCGGCGGAAAATATTCCGGCGGCGCGGCCAGGGCCCGTCCGGCCAGCAGCGCCAGAGCGATCCCGGCAATCAGGGGTGCGCGCATCTGGTCACTCTCCTCTAGGCCGCCGCAGTGAGGCGGCGGCGACGCCACAGATAGTAGGCCATGCCGGCTGCGAGCCAGCCGCCGATCAGGCCGTAGGGGCGGATGTCGGTGGTGACCCCCAGCGCGGCAATCACAATTGCGGCCACGACGCCCAGCACCGCCAGGACTTTCACCAGTCCTGGGCTGAACTTCAGCCGCGCCTGGGCGACCACCTCGGGATGTTTGTCGGCCGCGTTCCAGGCGGCGATGCAGGTGCCCATGTACTTTAGCATGGTCGGCACGCTGACCGCGAGCAGCAGGAAGAGCAGGCTGGTCGGCAGCAACAGGCCCGCGCAGGAGGCGGCGAAGGCCACGGTGGTGGCGATATAGGGCGTTCCGAACCGCGGATGAATCCTGCCCAGGGGCGCCGGCAGCGAGCCCGCCCGGCCCATGGCGAATAGGAACCGCGAATAGACTAGGAAGGTCGCATTCATCGACTTGGTCAGCGCGAGCGTCGCGGCCGCCACGATCACTGGCGTCGCCCAGCCGCCCAGCGCCGCCTTGGCCGCGTCGAGCAGGGGCGCCTTGCTGGCCGCGAGCGCCGTCGGCCCGATCAGGCTGAGCGCGGCGAAGGCCACGGAGAGATAGACCACCACGGTCAGCGCCAGCGCGCCGGCCACGCTCAGCGGCACAACGCGCTCGGCGTCCTCCACCTCCTCGCCGACCTCGGTCGAGGTCTCGATGCCGAGGAACAGCTGGATCATCAGCGGCAGGGTGGCTGCGATCGGTAGCCAGCCGCCGGCCAGCGCGTCGGCGAACAGGTGCGGCTGCAAGTGCGGCCCCGCTGAAACGACAAAGCCGGCGAGCACCACCAGCAGGCCCAGCATCAGCAGCGTCTGCACCCGGGCCGCCACCGCGACCCCGATATAGTTCACGGCAAACAGCAGGGTGAAGAAGGCCAGCATCACCGGCTTGGCTGGAAAATCCCAGATCTTCTGCAGGTAGTTCGTCAGGGTCTGGCCGTAGACGATCATCACCACGGCGTTGGCCAGCACCCGCATCCAGACGATGCCGAAGGCGAAGGCCGGATGAGTGAACCGCCGCTGCCACTCGTAGGACGCCGCGGTTGCCGGCGCGGTGGAGGCCAGCCAGGCATAGACCAGCGCGAACAAGACCATCGGCAGCGCCGCGACGCCCGTCGCGATCAATATGCCCGCGCCACCGACCTTGGCCGCCGGCCCCAGCACCGTGAAGATCGCCGCCCCGATCGCCGTGCCCGCGCCCAGCATGATCAGGTCGAGCATACGCACGCCGCGTTTCAGCTCGGCTGAAGGCAGTTGGGGGACAAGCGGCGGGGCGGCCTCGGTCATGGCGTCTCCGCGCTCAGAAACGACAGACGCTGTCCGGCGCCTTCGTGTTGCGAACCCAGCGATAGCCTCCAATGGCGGCGCCCCTGGGCAGATAGCTCACCGTCTGCTGGCTCCCGTCCCGGCGCAAGGTCAGGACGATCGGCAGGGTCTCGTCGGCGCGCACCTTGTTCACGTCGCTGACCTCGACGATGACGTCGCCGTCGCGGACGCCGGCCTTCTCGGCGGCCGAGCCGGAAACGAGGTCGCGCACCACCCGGTCGTCGTTCAGCGAGCGCCGCGCGAAGCCCAGTTCGAAGGGCTTCGCAGGGTGAGGTTCCACGGACAGACAGGGCGCGAAGGCGGCGTCCAAGGGCGTGAGCAGACCGCCGGAGACCATGTGATCGTAGCCGGCCTTGGCCTTCGCCGGGCCGATCTCGCCGCTCACCAGCTCCAGCCATTGCGCGATGCCGTAGGGCTTGCCCACGACCTGCCGGCGGCGGAGTTCCTTGACCACATCGTCGAGGCTGTGGGCGCCCTTCGACGCCTGCCGGATCTCGGTGTCGGTCTGCACGAGGTAGAGCCAGCCGCGGCCGTAGGGGACCGTCTGGGCCACCGGATCGCTCCAGAACTTCTCGGCGACCTGCGGATTGGTCAGGCCGCGATAGGGGTTCGAATAGTAGGCGTCGGCTCGCTCGTTCAGGGTCTTGATGACCTTCTCCAGCGGGATCGCCCCGGCGCGCCAGTAAAGCGCCAGGGAGTAATATTCGGCCGTGCCTTCGCTGTACCAGGCGGTGTCGCCATGCTCGCCCTGCATGGCCGGCCAGGTGTGGGCCATCTCGTGGGCGACCAGCAGCTGCAGGCTGTCGGCGGTGGGCTTGGACGGGGCGTGATAGCCGAACATGAAGGAGTGGGCGAGCGAGGTGCCGCCGGTCCCGAGGTAGGGATTGCCGCGAGCGAAAACCCGGTAGCTCGACGCCTTGTCGTCGAAGAAGTTGGCCATGTAGTCGTAAAGCGCGCGCACCCGCTGGCCGAGATCGGCAGGATCGAACGGCGGGTCGCTGGCCCAATAGAAGCTGAAGTGGCCGCCCGCCGCGGCGGGATAGCGTTTCAGCGGGCCCGCGGCATAGTAGCTGAACGCCAGCACCTCGGACGGCGCTACGGTGTCCACGATCCCCTCGCCCAATGACCAGACGCCGACCGAACCCGGCGGCAGCTCCCAGCTCAGATGCACCCGCCAGGGTCCCGGCCGGACCGGCGTCGCCATGAAGCCGACGCCCGCGCCCAGGAAGGCCCTGGCCTCCTCGCGCAGATCGAACAGCGGGCCGTTGTTGGTGGCGGCGGTGATGTGGCGCGGCGGGGCGTGGAAGCTGATGATCACGTCGCCCACCGTGGCGCGGCCCACGCTCCAGCGGCGGTAGACGCCCTGCGGCGTCGGCGGCTCTTCGGATTGGCTGAGCGGGATCGGCCCCTCGGCGTCGCGGGCGGTCAGCGCCTCGCCGTCGTAGCGCGCCGTCGGGATGCCCACGAGGGTCAGGGGCAGGTGGACCAGCCCCTCGCCCGCCTTGAAGCCCGGATGCTCGAGCACCATCCGCACGCCGAGATAGCTGTCCGCGCCGCCCGTCGCGTGCGGGCTGAGGGTCAGGGTCAGATGCGGCGGCTGCCCCTGCCCCTGCCCCTGCGCCGCGGCGGGCGCGGCCAGCGCCAGAACGGCGGCGAAGGCCAGGACCAGGCCGCGGATCATGGCGCCACCGTCACCGGCGGCGGGGTCGTGAACGGCCGGATCGACAGGAACTGGTAGATCTCCGACGGGTAGTAGGCCACGCCGCCGACCATGGTCATGCGCGTGTTGCGGATCTTGCGGATGTCCTGGGTGGGATCGCCGTCCACCAGGATGAAGTCGGCCAGCTTGCCACGCTCGATGCTGCCCGCCTGGCTGTCGCGGCCGAAGTACCGCTCGCAGTTCAGCGTATCCATCTGCAGCACCCGGGCCGGCGAGAAGCCCGCCATGTGGTAGAGTTCCAGCTCGCGCAGAAGCGCGAAGCCCGTGGTGTCGTCGGTGCCCGGCAGCATCTGGATGTGCTCATCGTCGAGCAGCTTCATGACCTGTAGGATGGTCTTGAAGCTCTCCTGGTAGGCGGCGTCGTCGGCCGGCGTCTTGATCGTCACGAAGCTGCGGCGGCGGTAGCGCTGGTAGCCGATCGGCACGTGGTCGAGGTATGGCCGATCGCCGGCCTGCACCTCGCCCGAGCGCGACAGCATCAGCCGCTCCAGCGTCATGGTCGTGGTGTCGAGCGCGATATGGTGGCTCTTCATCAGCTCGATGGTGGTGCGCACCCGCGCCGAGTTGAGGTCCAGGTCCTTGGCCCGCGCCATGCCCGTGAGCCTGAGCGGGGTGCGAGTGTCCTCAGTCGGGTCGAGGATCCAGCCCAGCATCAGCTGGTTGATGTGCGCGATGTCGTTGTAGCCGTCTCGGATCACCCGATCCGGCGAGGAGAAGGCCGGCACATGGCCGGTGACGCCCATACCCAGCCGGTGCGCCTCGGCCGCGACCGGAGCCACCCAATCCGGCGGGAAGGAGTTGTAGATCTTGATCTGCCAGTAGCCGTGATCGGCGTACCAATGCACGTCGTCGATCGCCTGCGGCAGGGTGTCGGCGATGAAGCCGTTGCGCGCCGAATAGGGGCTGCGGCCCTCCAGGAAGCCGTTGCGTACGATGCGCGGACCCGCCAGCCGGCCGGCGTTCAGACCGTCCATCATCGCCAGCAGGGCCTGGTTGTCGTTGCCCATGTCGCGGGTGGCGGTGACGCCGGCGGCCAGGTTGAAGAGGTTCGACGCCAGGCTGGTGTGCGAGTGCATGTCGTGCAGGCCGGGAACCAGCGTCCCGCCCTGCCCGTCGATCACCGTCTCGCCCTTCATCGCCGGCCTGCCGTCCTCAGGCGTCACCGTGGCGATGCGGTCGCCGTAGACCACCACCTGCGAGGGCCCGGTGAGCTTCAGCGCCACCGGATCGAAGATGCGCACGTTGCGGATGCGCACGGGCCCGACGAAGCGGTGGGCCAGCTGTTTCTGGGCGTCCTCGGCGCGGGCCTGGGCGATCTGGCGGTTCACCTCGGCGAGCTTGGGCAGTTCACCCTCGTAGCCCGCGCGGATCACCCCACCGGCCGCGAACAGCTCGCCCCTGGCGTCCATCAGGACGTACTCGGGGCTGAGGTCGATGCCGGAGAGTTCGTAGATGATCAGCGTCCGGGCCGCCTTGCCCTCGCCCAGGGTGATCTTGCGCATTTCCTGCACGCGCAGGGCGCCGGAGGGCAGCACCGGCAGGGTGTGGCCGGGCGCCTTCAGGAGCGCCTTCACATAGACGCCCAGCATCCAGGGACTGACGTCGTTGCCGATGTAAAGGATCGGTCTGTCGGCCGGAACTTGGCCCTTGTCCGCCTGGCTCGCCCACTCGGCGGAGCCGGCTTTCCAAGCGAAGTGCTCGTGCACCGGAGCCCCGAACAGGCTCTCGCCTTCGATGGTCCAGGCGGTCGGGAAGCCGGCCGCGTCGAGGTCGATCTGCTCGCGCGCCTTGGGGCCGCGGCCGTTGTTGACGACAGCGTAGTCGATGGCCACGTGGCGGCCGGTGACCTCGGCGGTCAGGTGGCCGACCTTCTCGCCGCCGGCCATGGCGACGAAGCTCTGGGTCTCGGCGTGAACCGTCCCAACCAGGACTAGGGCCAGGCTCAGCGCCAAGCCAGCGCCGACGATCACACTACGGCCCATCCCCATCGCCAATTCCCCGGTCGAGAGGTTTATCCTACCCGCAAGGCTCGGTATTTCTATTCGAACTATCGCGAAGCCTCGGAAGTCCCGGCAAGTTCAATGCGAATGGGTGCGCCACACGGTATAGGCTATGCGGACGGCCCGGCTAGTAGACGCACTTGGCGTCCGCCACGCTGGCCACGCGAACCCACTGATAGGCGTCCACCATCTCGCCGCGCGGCAGGTAGGTGATCGGGAAGGTCTTGCCGTCGCGGGTGACCTTCAGCGTCAAGAACCGCGTCGGATCGCCCTGCACCGAGTCCATGGCCACCGAGTAGGTCACCACGTCGCCGTTGCGCAGGCCCGCCTTGGCGGCCTCGGAGTCCAGCTGTAGGTCGCGGATGGTCTTGATGTCGCCCACCAGCGATTTGGGCTCGAAGCCCAGGTCGAAGCGGCGGAACCGCGCCGTCGTGCGACTGAAGCAGGGACCGAAATCGTCGCTTCTCGGCAGCATCAGCTTGCCGGCCAGCATGTCGGCGTGTAGGCGCCGCCCGTCCTCGCCCAGCTCCTTGCCGATCAGGTCCAGCCAGGCGGCTTCGTCCATGGGCAATCCGACGCGCCGGCGGCGGACCATTTCGTTGATCAGGTCGTCGAGGCTGTGGGCGCCGCCGGACGCACGCCGGATCCGACCGTCCAGCACGGCGAAATACATCGCGCCCCGATCGTACGGCAGGGTGCGGATGCGGGTGTCCTCCCAGAACCGCGCGGCGATCTCGCGGTCGGGCGTACCGTTCAGCGCATTGGTGTAATAGCGCCGCGCCGTGGCGTTCAGGTCGCTCAGGAAGTCGTCCGGCGTGATCATTCCGGCGCGCAGCGGCAACAGCGCCTGGTAGTGCACCGCGATCCCCTCGCCGTACCATTGGCCGCCCAGGCCGCTGGCGGTCCAGGTGTGGATCATCTCATGAGCCAGCGTGCCCTTGAGCTTCTCCGGGTCCTTGGCGCTCTCGCCCCAGGTCAGCAGGAAGGAATTGGTCAGGGCTGCGCCGCCGCCGGCGTTGATCGGGTTGTAGCGCAGGATCACCCGATAGGGCGGCTCGGCGGGGTCCTTGAAGAAGCCGCTCATCCAGCCGTGCAGCTTGCCCGCCCAGACCATCAGGGGCCTAGGATCGAAGGGCGGCTCGCCCAGCCAGGCGGCAGAAAAGCCGGCAGGCTTCACCTGCGCAGGCTCGCGGTGCATCGGCCCGGCCATGAAGAGCGCTGAGTGCAAGCGCGACGCCGGCCCGACCGGCATGCGCACCTCGCCGTCGCCATAGCTCGACATGGCCGTCGAGCCCTTGGGCAGGGCGGCCAGGTCCCAGGTCAGCGTGATCGGATAGGCGCGCTTCCCCTCCGGCAGGAGGATGAAGGTGTTGCCGACCGCCGAAAGCCCGCCGCCCTCGGTGCGCAGGCTATAGGGCGGGCCGGAACCCCGCGCCGGCGGCGTGTCATCGATGGGCGCGCGATAGTGGACCGTCACGGCGCCGTTCACCGCCCGGCCGGCCAGCCAGTGACGCGAATAGGCGATCGCCACAGGATCGTCCTTGACCGTCAGCGGCACAGGTCCGGCGGCATCGGTCGCGGTCAGGCCGGTGAGCGTGGTCGCGACCGTGTCGGTGTTGGCGATAACGATGGGCAGGGTCAGCAGCGGCGCGCCGGCGGCGACCTCGACGTCGGGAATCTCCAGGGTCACGTCCAGGAAACCGCGGCCGGCCTTGGCGTCCATATGGCCGGGCGTCAGCTTCACCTCGAACGCGCCCGGCGCCGGCGCAAAGGCCGCAAGGCCCAGGGCGGCGAGTGCGATGGCGGCGGCCAGCGGCCGGGTTTGGCTTCGAGTCATGTGTCGCCTGTGGCCTTTGCGGTCTGGGTGTGGAGCCAGGCGACCGCCGCGAGATCCTGCACGGCGTGGCCCAGGGACTTGTAGACAGTGATCTCGTCTGCCGAGGTGCGGCCTAGCGTGGTCCCGGCGTAGACCTCCCCAATCTCGGCGGCGATGGCGCTCTCCTGCGCCCTTGCCCGCAGGAACTCTCCACCGTGGGCCAATACATGTTCTCGATGGTCGACAAAGAAACGGCCGCGGGTCACGACGCTATCGTCGGCCTCGGCCTGGGCCGGGCTGCTGGAGCCCACCAGATTGACGTGGGATCCGGGCGCCAGCCACCGGCCCTTCAACACCGGATCTGTGGCGCCTGTAACCGTACAGATAATGGCCGCCTCAGCCACCGCGCGCTCGGCGTCGGCGACCGCCTCGACGGGCAACCCGATTTCCTGCGCGGCGCGCTCGGCGAAGGCCCGGGCGCGGCCGGCGTCGCGGCCCCACACCCGCACAGACTTCAGCGGCCGCACGCGGGCGAGCGCCGCGATATGGCCCATCGCCTGACGCCCGAGCCCCAGCACCGCCAGGTTGTCGGCGTCAGGGCGGGCCAGCGCCTCGGTGGCCGCCGCGCTCGCCGCCGGGGTGCGGATCGCGGTCACCTCGCCGGCGTCGGCGACGCAAACCGGGACCCCGGTTTCACCGTCGAACAGCACGACCAGGCCCTCGTGCGTCTTGCGCCCGGCGCCGTCGTGGAAAACGCTGACCAGCTTCGCGCCGAAGGCCGCGCGGTCGCCCAGCGCCGCCGGCATGATCGCAAAGGTGCGGCCGTCGCCCAGGCCGATGAAGCTGCGCAGGTTCTGGCGGACGCGCCCGTCGGAGAGGGCGATCATCGCCTGGCGGACAGCCTTGCGCGTCGCGTCGGGATCCAGCCGGCGGCGCACCTCGGCGGCATCGAACACAATCAGGCGGCCCACCGTGGTCGGCATCCCGCGACTCCAAAAAAATGCGAGGGCGGCAGCCGGTTTGGGGTCCGCTGCCGCCCTCTGTCCGCCCAGTTGGCAAGGGCCGACGAGTGGTTCTAGAAGCGCGCCCTCACGCCGAGGAAGAACTGCCGGCCGATGATGTCGCCGTAGCTCAGCGTCGGATAGGACGGCATCTCGTCGGTGAAGTTGTGCACCCCGCCGCGCACCTGGTACCGGCCGAAGTCGTAGCTGGCCGAGATGTCCTGTCGCAGGTTGCTCTCGATGAACGGGTGGGCGTTGTTGGCCGCCGTCGCGCCGGCCACGGCCAGGGCGGACGGCAGATAGAAGGCCTCGTAGGTCACCCGCAGGGGACCACGGATGTAGCGGACATCGCCGCGCACCTGCCAGCGGGGCTCCGGCAAGCCGAAGGTGCCGACGGTGTTGACGAGCTCGGTCACCACGCCCTGGACGGTCTGCTTCAAGGTTTCGTTGTGGGTCGCTTCCAGGGCGAGCTCGACGTTGCCCTCCTTGTCGGGGCTGACGATCCACTCCAGCGGGAAGCTGTAGGTCGCGTCGATCGTCTCGCCTTTGTACTTCAGCGAGGCCGCGTTGAAGGTGGTGCTGACGGCGGTGGCGATGTTGCCGACGCCGTCGCGGGTGAAGAAGCCGCAGGTGGCGCCATTGGCGCCGGGCGCGTCGAAGCAGGCCTGGCTGAAGTTGGTCGGCGTGAAGCTGGTCAGGCCGTTCTGCAGGTCGACGCTGATGTAGTCGGCGACCACGGTCAGCCGCCCCGGAACCCAGGCTGGCTGGAAGACGAAGCCGTAGGTCGTGGTGTCCGAGACTTCGTTCTGCAGGGTCTGGTTGCCGCCG
This sequence comes from Phenylobacterium sp., assembly GCF_036264965.1. Lineage (GTDB taxonomy): Bacteria > Pseudomonadota > Alphaproteobacteria > Caulobacterales > Caulobacteraceae > Phenylobacterium. The sequence goes on along the minus strand of NZ_DATAPY010000115.1, from coordinate 10,996 downwards.
GAGGTGACCTGGGCGGTCGAGAAGTTCACCGCCGTGTCCTGGAAGCCCGCCAGACGGGCCGCGGCGCTTGAGCCGACGGGAGCCGTGCCGGCGCTGCCCGTGCCGTAGAGCGGGTTGGCGCTGAACAACGCCAGGCAGTTCTGCGCCCGCACCGCCGGGTTGGTGCCGGCGTTGATGAAGCGGGAGTCGCAAGGGTCCTGGACCCCGCCGGCCAGGGCCGTCGTTGAGGGCGCGAACAGCTGATAGAGGGTCGGCGCGCGGAAGTTGCGGCTGCGCGAGGCGCGCAGGCTGAAGCCGGGCACGACTTCCCAACGCAGTCCCAGACCCCAGACGTCTTCGGTGCCGGCGATGGAGTTGTCCACAAAACGGTATTGCGCCGACAGCTCGACCGTCTTGAACCCCGGCAGGTTGAAGCCCTCGCCGAGAACCGGGAGCAGCAGCTCACCGGAATATTCGTTCGTGTAATAGCGTCCGGATGTCGGGGAGGTCAGCGTGCCCGTCCCCGTGAGACCGAGCTGAATCGCGGCGGCCGGGTTGAAGGCCTGGGACTCCACCCGGTGCTCATAGGCGACGCTGAACTTCAGCTTGCCGGCCGGCACATCGAAGATGTCTCCGCCGAGCGTCGCCAGGAAGTCATCCTGCTGGTTCTGGTAGGAGTAGCCGACGGGCGTGGACACATAGCTCCCCGCCCCGGCGCTGGCGGTGTTGGAGCCGAATGGATTGATCGGAGCGCAGGACGGATCGACCACCGTCACCGCATTGATCGAGCAGACGATCTGGCCCTGGGCGTTAGTCGTCGCGCTGATCGCGTTCTTGAATTTGGCGTTGTTGATCGACCAGCCCTGCTGCTTCGAGTCGACCTGCCCGTAGCTGTAGGAAAGGCTGTAGTAGAAATCGCGCCCGAAGCGGTTGAAGTCGCCGTCAAGCGCCAGCAGGAAGCGGTAGCTGTCCGTCGTGGTGATGAAGTCCTGGCTGGGCAGCAGGTCCACGAAATCCTTGGACAGGAACAGCGGGGCGCCGGCGCCGAAGCTGGGCTGGGCCGCGGTCAGGGCCGCCAACTCCGACGCCGTCAGGAACGGGTTGGCCTTGGTGAAAGCGATCGGACCGGCGCCGGAGGCGGCAGGGTTCAGGATCGTCTGGCTGAAGCCCTGGCTGCCCTGCGGATCGTCGGCGCGGGTCGAACCGAACAGCAGCGATCCCGACAGCTTCATGTGATCGGTGACGTCGTAGTGCGTCAGCAGGTTCGCGCTCAGGCGCTCGACGCCCGTCAACAGGCCCGACAGGTCCTTCAGCGGGAAGCCGTCGCCGCCGGTGGCGAAGGGCGGGATCAGCAGGCCGCTTCCATTAATCGGGTTCACGCCCGGGTTGAAGGCGACCAGCGAGGCGCCGTCCGCCGAGAACTGCTGCGGCACGCCGCCGACCCGCAGGAAGCAGTTCTGGCCGCCGCACGCCGGCACCGGCGCGGGGATCGTGAAGATCACCCCGTTGGTATTGAATTCGTAGAACCGCGAGTTGAGGATTTCCGTCGTGCCGCTGGTGCTGCGCGACAAGGCCGAGGTCGGCCGGTCGTTCGTGCTCAACGGGTCGGACTTCGACCATTCGACGTCGAGGGCGACGTTGCCCCGGCCGTCCATGAAATTGCGGCCGCCGGTGACCCGGATGCTGTTCTGGGGATAGTCGTTGCGCGACGTGATCGACGTCTGGGCGTCCATCTCCAGGCCCTGGAAGTTCTGCTTCAGGACGTAGTTGACCACGCCGGCGATGGCGTCGGAGCCATAGACAGCCGCGCCGCCCGCCTGCACCACGTCCACCCGGTCGATCAGGCCGACGGGGATCAGGTTGGTGTCGACGCCTGAGCCGGAACCAGAGCTCGTGCTGGTCACCGGCGTGGCCGAACTGACATAGCGGCGGCCATCCACCAGGGTCAGAGTCCGGCCCGGACCGAGGTTGAACAGGTTGGGGAAGGTCTGGCCATTGCCGGACGCGACGCCTGGCCCCGTGGACAGGGCCTGGGCCGGAACCATGGAGGTCAGGTCGTTCAACGCCTGGCCGGCGGTGACGAAGCCGCGGTCGGTCAGGTCCTGCTGGGTGACCGTTTCGACCGGCGCCGGCGTGTCCGTAGCCGCTTGGTGGATGCGCGAGCCAGTGACCACCACCTCCTCGAGGTCATTGGCGGGCTTGGCCGCGGCGGAGGCGGTCTGCGCCGCTGCTGGCTGCGCGGCCAAGGCCGCGGTCAGCGCCAGGCTGCCGATCATCGTGGTGGCGAACAGACGCCGCCGAGCCGAACCCATGTTCATCTGATCCCCCAAAGTCTTGTCTTCAGCGTCCCGCCGCGTCCCCACAGACGCTCTGCGTGCAAGCCGCCACACCCTCATGGACACTAGTCACCACACGCCGGTTTTTCTTTTCGTTCTTCAAAGCGTCACCGGACTGTCAAACATGGCCTATGCACGGCGGCGCCCGATCCTGCATGGCCAATGCGCGAGGCCCTGGGATGCGGCGGAATCATGGTGTCTCGGCGAGGTTGCGGCGCAGCATTCATGGCCTTCGCTCAGCACGCGCCGGGATAGGCCTTCAGCGCCGCATGCAGGCGGGTCAGCCCGGCGTCGAGGGCCTGCGGACGCCCACCGCCGAAGCCGATGCGGACGTGGCCGCCCTGGCCGAAATACTCGCCGGCCGCGACTAGCACCCCGTGCTCCGACCACAGCCACTGGGCCAGCGCGCGGGTGTCGTCGACGCCGCAGATCTTGGGGAAGAACATGCAGCCGGCGCTGGGCAACGCGCCTTCGATCAGGCCGTCCGCCGCCATGGCCTCGACGTGCGCCTCGACCACCGGCCGGGCCTCGGCCAGCACCGCGCGCCAATGGGCGTCGAAGGGCGCACGGTCCTCCAGCACCAAGGCCGCCACCGCATGGGTCAGCTTGGAGACGCCATAGTCGCCCTGCGGCGTCGCGGCCTGGACGCGTGCGATCACCTCGGGCGCGGCGACCGCCCAGCCGCACTTCAGCGCAAACAGCCCCTGTACCTTAGTCAGGCTGCCGACGCTGATGAATTCCGGTCCCAGGCGCGCGGCGCAGACGCCCCCGTCGACGAATTCGGCATAGGCCTCGTCGATCAGGATCGGCACGCCGGTCTGACGCGACACGGCCGCCAGCTCGCCCATGGTCTTGGCGTTGAGCACAGCGCCGGAGGGATTGTGTAGCTGGGTCAGCACCACCAGGCGGGTGTTCGGCTTGACCAGGCGCGCGATGTCGGCGGCGGCCACGGCATAGTCCGGGGCGCGGCGCGGCAGGGCGGTGACGTTGGCGCCGGCATCGCGGGCCTGGCTCGGCAACAGATCGAAACAGGGCTGCTCGATCAGCACATTGTCGCCGGGCGAGACCAGGGCCTTCAGCACCAGGGCCACGGCGCTGGTGGCGCCTGTAGCGCCGATCACCTGATCGGGGGAAACCCCGTGCCGGGCCGCCACGGCGGCGACCACATAGCGGTTGCCCTCGGCAAAGACGCTCTCGTAGCGGTCGGTGACCGCGCCGCCGAACGCGCGGCGCACCGCGCCGGTCAGAAGCTCGGTCGGTTCGCGGATGGTGGAGTCGAACAGCACCGCGGCGTCGGGCGCTGTTGCGGCCGCCTTCATCGCCGTGCGAACCCAGCGCGAATAGCTGTCGTCGGAGTCAGGCCCGGGGCCGCGCCCCTCCGCCGCGCGCGGAAAATTCAAGGTGTCGCCCCCAACTGAACCGAGCCCGTCCCGCCCCTGCGCACACGCTGGGATCCCAGAGCCAATCCTATCCGCCGGGCATGGTTTTTCTTGCCTTTGTGGTGCTCGACGGGCTCCGATAGCGCATCCGCTATGCAGCAACTCCGACGAGTGAACATAAGATATGCCAGCCACGCTCGACGCCATCGACATCAAGATCCTCGACCTGATGCAGCGCGACGCCTCGCTGTCGACGGCCGAACTGGCCGAGCGCGTGGGCCTGTCGCAGTCGCCCTGCTGGCGGCGGATTCAGCGGCTGCGCGAGGACGGCTACATCAAGGCGGTGGTCGCCATCGTCGACGCCCAGAAGCTGGGCTTCCACATGCAGATCTTCGCCCAGGTGAAGATGACCACCCTCAGCGAGGGTGACCGCGCAGCCTTCCACAAGGCGATCAACAACATCCCCGAGATCCTGGAATGCTGGACAGTGTTCGGGGAGATGGACGCCATGCTGAAAGTGCTGGCGCCGGACGTGACCTGGTACCAGGACTTCATCTTCAACGTGATCCTGAAGCTGCCGGGCGTCATCGACGTGCGATCGATCGTGACGCTCGCGGAGTCCAAGAGCACCACCGCCATCCCGCTGCGGGCGCGGCAATTCCGCTGATCCGCGCATGGGTCATGCACGGCGCAGTGCGGTCCTTGGATATTCGATCCACGCCGCCAAAGCGGGTCCCGGAACTAAGCAAGGATAATCCGGCCGCGGAGCGCTAGCATCGGCGCGGGGGCGCGGATGCGCGAAAACCTGGGGTCGGGACGATGAGCTTCACTCGCCGCGCGCTGGTCACGGCCGCCGCCGCCGCGCCCGTGCTGGCTGGCGCCGCCAAGGCGGCGACAACCGCCCCGGCCCTGCCCGCGAAATCCGCCTTCGCCAAGATGCCCTACGCCTATCTGGACTCGGGCTCGACGCATCCGATGCCGCTGGGCGCACGCACGGCCCTGGAAGAGTACCTGCGCTACAAGACCCGCGACGGCACGACGCCCGGCTACGACATGGACAAGAAGGAAGCCGCCGTCATGGCGCGCTTCGCGGCCCTGGTCGGCGCCGAGCCCAGCGAGCTCTGCTTCATCCAATCGACCACCATGGGCGAGAACCTGGTCCTGAAGGCCATGGGCTATCCGCAGACCGGCGGCCGGATCGTCACCGACGCCGCACATTTCTTCGGCTCCTTCTACACCTACGGCGAACTGGCGAAGGCCGGCGTCGACGTCGTGACCCTGCCCTTCACCAAGGAGGGCGCCATCGACTACGCCGCCATGGCCGCGGCGGTGAACGGCCAGACCAAGTTGGTGGCGATCAGCGCGATCTCCACCGCCAACGGTTTCCAGCACGACCTGAAGAAGGTCTGCGACATCGCCCACGCCCACGGCGCCATAGTCTATGTCGACATGGTCCACGCCGCCGGCTCGACCCCCATCGACCTGCGCGCCGCCGGCGTCGATTTCGCGGCATCCTCTTCCTACAAATGGCTGATGGGCGATTTCGGCCTGGGCTTCCTCTATGTGCGCAAGGAGATCCAGGACCGGTTCCCCAGGCCCTGGTGGGGCTATCACCAGGTTGGCGGCCGCTTCATCACCCACGTCTATCCCTACGACACGCCGGCCGATCACGACGCCGATTATGGCTACGATCCCGGGGCCACCGGCCGCTTCGGCATGGGCACGACGTCGTGGACCGGCGCCGTGCAGCTCGACTGGTCGCTGAGCTTCATCGAGAGCCTGACCGTGCCGGCGATCCAGGCCTATCGCCAGCCATTGATCGACGCCGTGCAGAGCGAGCTCCGCCGCCGCGGCTATGAGCCCATGACCCCGCTCGGCACGCGCACGCCCCTGGTCGCCTTCGCCCTGAAGGACGCCCGCAAGAAGCTGCCGCCCCTGCTCGACAGGGCCAATGTGAAGATCACCGTCTCCCAGCACCGCTTCCGCGCCTCGCTCGCGGTGTTCAACGACATGAACGACGTCGACAAGCTGCTCGCCGCCCTTCCCGCCAATCCGCCGGCCTAATGCCGCCCGGCTAACACGAAGGCGCGGACGGCCTCGTTGAACCGTTTCAGGTTCGCCTCGCCCGCATAGACCCCGTGCGGTCCGGGGAAATAGTCGGCGGTGAGCTGGGCCGGAGGCACACCCACCTGGTCGAGCGTGTAGTGCGCGCCATACGCCGGGGTCGTCAGGTCGTAGTAACCGCCCGCCCAGAACAGCCGCAGGTTCGGATTGGCCCGCATCGCCGCGGCCAGATCCTCGAAATCGTTCGTCCGCTTCTCGTAGTTCCACTGCGAGTTCACCGTGAAGTTCACCCCGATGTAGGTGTCGCTCGTCGGGAACTTCAGGTCGTTGGTGAGGTAGGCGCCGACGGCGGGGCTAGGCACCGGGCCGATCTTGTCCGGGGTCAGCGGTGGTGCGCCCGGCGGTCCCTTGGGCTGGACGCCCAGGGCCGGATCGTCGATGCCGCCGTCGGCGCCGGCGACCAGCGGGGCGGTCACGGTGACGTCCAGCAGGCCTGTCCGAAGGGTTTTGTCCTTCAGCAGATTGAACATGTACTCGTTCTTGGAGATCCGCAGATCGTCCTTCTCGATCAGCTCGACCGGCAGGCCGATCAGCGCCGACATCCGCGCCGCGATCCGGTGCTTCTCCGCGGCTGGCAAGCTCGAGCCCTTGATCAGCGCGGTGACGTAGTCGGTGCGAGCGAAGTCGATCGCCTCGTTGAACACCTGCTCGACGCTGCGGCCCTTGCGGTTGATCTTCTGGTGATACCAGGCGCCCGCCGCCATGGTCGGCAAGGATGAGACATAGGGCATCTCGCGCCCGCCTACATTGGCCGCCAGGGCCACAAGCAGCACGCCGTCGAAGGGCAGGTCCTTGCCGTTCTTGACGATCGCCGCGGCGCGGTTGGTGCCATAGCTCTCGCCCAGCATGTAGCGCGGCGAGGCCTCGCGGTGATGGTCCTTCAGCCAGTCGGCGATGATCCCCTTCACCTCCAGCGCATCGCCGGTGACGCTGTAGTAGGGCTTCGGATCGACGCCCGGCAGCGGCCGGGAAAAGCCCGTGCCGACAGGATCGATGAACACCATGTCGACGGCGTCGAGCGGGCTGTAGGCGTTCTCATGGAAGACCTCGGCGGACCGGTTGTTCAGGCCCGCGTCGGTCCGGATCAGGGGCCCCAGCGCCTGGGTGTGGGTGGGCGAGGACGAGGCGCCCGGCCCGCCGTTGAAGCAGAACAGCACCGGCCGCTTGTAGGCGTCCGCCATCCCGTCACGCACGTAGGCGATGGTGATCACAGACGCGGTCGGCGTCCCTTTGGCGTCGTGCAGGAAGTGCTCGGCGACGGTGGCCGTGTAGTTCACGGTCTGGCCGTTGAAGTGGCCGACATGCTGGGTCGCCGCCACGCGCGGCTGGCCCTGAGCGGCGGCGGATGTCGCGGCGGCGAGCGCCAGGGCGGCGATGAGGATCAGGCGGACGTTCATCAGGTTCACCGGGCCGCGACGCCGTCGCGCACGAACTGCGCGAAGTCGCGGGAGAGCTGCAGCCGCACCGCATCGTCGGTGTAGACCATGTGTCCGGCGGCATAGCAGCGGTTGCGGATACGCGGTCGCAAGGCCGCGTCGGACCGGGCCACGGCCTCGTCCAGGCCGGCGCAATCGCCATCGTACATGCCGCGCACATTGAAGACGATGAGGTGCGGCTGGGCGTCCATGGCCTGGCGCAGCGGCGGCGCTTCCTTCGCCGGCGGCGGACCCTCTTTTAGAGAAGCCCTGGGCGCGCGGTTCCACATCAGCGTCATCCAGTCGTCGCCCAGCCCGCCCGGCTGGGCGACCATCGGCTGCGGATGGAAGGCCTCGCCGAACGGCCCACGGTAGAGCAGGTCTGAGTGGTAGCCGAGCGTTCCGCGGATGTAGCGGATCAGCGGGACGGAAGTCCCCTCCATCAGGTCCAGCATGGGCGCCAGGCTCGGGTCGTGGGTCGGCAGCCAGGACTGGCCCACGAGGTTGCGCCGAGCCACCGCCATGCGCGCGTCATAGCGGCCCAATTCCTCGTCGCGGTCCTCCAGCAGGCGGTCGGTGAAGACGCCCTTGTCGATCAGCAGGGTCTTGGGTTCGACGTATTTGGGATCGAGGCCGGTATAGCGATGCAGACCCGCCAGGATCGCCGCGCGCGCTTCGCCGCTCAGCGTGTCGGGGTTCTCCAGCGCCGGCGCATAGGCGCTGCGCGCCCAACCCATCGCCTCGCGGACGGCGGCGTCCTGGCTCATGGCCTGCAGGTCGGCCGGCAGGCGTTTGTGGTACCAGGCCGTCGCCGTGAACATCGACAGCTCGAGCGCCTGATTGAGCGCCCGGGGCACGGTCTGGCCCACGTCGAAAAAGCCTGAGATCAGCATCACGCCGGCCACCGGCGTGCGCCGTCGGGCCAGGTCGCCCGCGACCTCCATGGCCCGCGTGGTGCCGTAGCTCTCGCCGGCCAGGAACAGGGGCTGGTCGAAGGCGTCGAAGCGCGTGCGGTACAGCCGGATCGTTTCCGCCACCGCCTCGCCGTCCCCATGCTGGGTGTAGAGGATGTCGCGATAGGCGTCGGTGGTGGCCCGGCTGTAGCCGGTGCCGATCGGGTCGACGAACACCAGGTCGCTATAGGCCAGCCAGGTATCCGGCCGGTCGGCGATCTCGGTCGGCGGCCCCTTCCACTGCGGATAGGTCGGCGCGGTCTTGAATCCCTTTGGGCCGAAGCCGACCAGGTGCACCTGCGACGAACTCGACCCCGGCCCGCCGTTCCAGACGAAGGTCAACGGCCGCGGCGGCTGGCCCGGCGCGCGGTCGGCCGTATAGGCGACGATGAACATCCGGGCCATCAGGGCGCCAGTGTCGTTGTCGTAGAGCGGGATCAGACCGGCGCGGGCGGTGTAGCGCAGCGGCTTGCCCGCGATCATCACCTGGCCGTGGGTGACGACCATCTGGTCCGGCGGCGTCACGGGCGGCGCGGGTGCTGCCGCGCGGGGCGCGGGCGCCGCCGCCAGGCTTGCACAGCCCAGCGCGGCGACGAGCAGCGTGCGAAGCGGGCCGCCGATCATGGCGCGGTGGCGCCCTTGATGAAGGCTTCGATATCCTTCGAGAGCTGCAGGCGCGTGGGCTGCACCTTGTACATCATGTGCCCGCCTTCGTAGCAGTGGTCGGCGAAGCGGCCCGCCAGCGCCGGCTCGAGTTTGCCGGTCATCTTCAGATTGCCCTCGCACATGTTCAGGCTGTCGTAGCGGCCGGCGGCCACGAACACCTTCAGGTCCGGGTCGGCGCGCATGGCGTTCTGCAGCCAGGGCTGCGAGGCGGGCGGCCCGCCGCCGGCGTTCATATGCGCCATCATCTCCGGGGTGATGGTGGTGTGGTTGTAGTCCCAGCGGCTGCCGGTCGAGCGCCGTGCCGGACCCGGCGTCGGCATGTAGCCCTCTTCGATGTCCACGTAGTTGAGGTCGGTCCGGTAGCCGAGCTCGCCGCGCAGGTAGTCGAGGATCGCGGCCTTGTAGCCGGGCGCCTCACGGTCCGGGCCGAAGATTCGCATGTCATAGGTGTTAAGCGTCTTGGCCTTGTCGCCCCCGAAGAAGCCCTGCAGGTAGGCGCGGTTGGAGACCACCAGGGTCTTGCGGTCGACCATCGCAGCCGGAATGCCGGTGAAGCGCGCCAGGTCGTTCGCCACCTTGTCGCGCTCGGCGTCGGAGAGTTGCCCGACGCGCTGGAGGGCCGGCATGTAGGTGTCGCTGACCCAGGCGTCCACGGCTTTCAGGGTCGCCGCGCGGTCGGCCATCAGGTCGGGCGGCAGGCGCTTGTAGTAGAAGGCCGTTGCGGTGCGGGCCGGCACATAATACGCGTCCTGGAACTCGAACGGCATCAGCGAACCTGGGACGCCGCCCGACAACAGCATGGCGCCCGCCACCTTGATCCCGCGCTTTTCGAGAAGCTCCGTCGCCCCATTCACCCGCCAGGTGCCGTAGCTCTCGCCGAACAGGAACAGCGGCTGCTTCTCGGCGGCGAACTTCACCCTCCAGGCGCGGATGAACTCGGCGGTCTCGGCGAAGTCGCCCAGCGTGGAGAGGAACTCCTTGTCGAACTCCGGCTTGGCCGGCCGCGAGAAGCCGGTCTCCACCGGATCCATGAATACCAGGTCCGAAGCGTAGAGCAGACTCTCGGCATTATCGACGAACTTGGCGCCCTCGACCCGGCGGGGGCCGAGGAGCTCGGTCTGAACCAACACCGCCGGCCCGGTCGGCCCGCCGTTCCAGGCGAAGGTCAGAGGGCGCGGCTTCGCGCCGGCCTTCGGCTTGACGACATAGGCGGTGAAGAAAACCCAGCCCTTCACCTCCCCGTTCTCGGCATTGCGGATCGGAATCCGCCCTGCGCGGGCCTCGTAGCTCAGGACGCCGCGGGATGTCGTGATCTTGTGCTGGGTGACGACGCCCGGCTCGTCGCCGGGCATAAGCAGCAGCGGCGCCGCGGCGGACGCGGGCCCGCCGGACGTCAGGGCGGCCGCAAACGCCAGAACCGCGCCCATAGCCGCCGCTCGCCCGACCTGAGTCATCCGCGCATCTCCCCACCCGAGAGATCGAGTTTAGCGCTGCGGCCCTGCATTTTCTTCGCAAACATGCGCAAGCCCGCCAGCCTTGCGCATAATTCATGCACGACGCGAGAAAGCCACGCTGGCGGGGCTGGCAGGCCCCACGCCGCCGAGGCGAATTGCGTGCGAAGTCAGCGACGACACCAACAGAAATGCCAACCGCCCTTCCCGCTAGGCCTGCGGCAGTCAGCGCGCAAAAGCGGGATTAGCAGTGGCCTGGGAATCTACGCAAAGCCGTTAGTGGCGAGATGGTCGAGGTAGCCATGAAGAGCCCTCGCCTCCCCGGCGTTCACCAAGGATTCCGCCGTCCGGCCAGATGAAGCGGTTCAGTTCGCTGGTGATGATCCACGAGGCGGCGGCGTCGAGGCCTAGCAGGCTGTTGAAGAAGTCGGTAGCGGCGCAGGACTCGGCATGATTCACTCCTTCGAGCGAGGCTTGAGGGTTGGAGATGCGTGGCTCTGACGATCGAAGTGGGTCCTTGTTCTCGTACGTGGACCTGGAGGCACGGGTGCGGCGGGATCATCCGCTGCGGCCGATCCGGGAGATCGCAAACGCCGCTCTGGCGGACCTGAGCGAGGACTTTTCGGCGCTCTATCCGCCGCGGCTGGGCCGCCCGTCGATCGCGCCGGAGCGGCTGTTGCGGGCGATGCTCTT
>NZ_DATAPY010000114.1:0-4625 GCF_036264965.1 Phenylobacterium sp. | reverse complement strand
CCATGTGCATGAAGGGCATCTCGTTGGAGACGCCGAGCGCCCCGTGCAGGTGGTCGGCCTTGGTGGCGATGTCGTTGTAGACCTTGGGCATCATCACCTTGATGGCGGCGATGTCCTTGCGGACCATCTGGTAGTCCTTGTGCTTGTCGATCAGCCAGGCGGTGCGCAGCACCATCAGGCGGAAGCTTTCCAGCGCGATCCAGCTCTCGGCGATGTCGGACTGCACCATCTGCAGGTCGGCGAGCTTGCCGTCACGGGTGGTGCGGCTGACCGAGCGTTTACACATCAGGTCGAGCGCGTTCCTGCAGGCGCCGACCGTGCGCATGGCGTGGTGCACGCGGCCGCCGCCCAGCCGCACCTGGGCGATGACGAAGGCCGCGCCGCGCTCGCCCAGCAGGGCGTCATAGGGCAGGCGCACATTGGTGTAGCGGACGTAGCCTTCCGTCCCGCCGCCGATCTCGCCGCCGCCGCCGACCGCGACGTTGCGGACGATCTCCACCCCGGGCGTGTCGGTGGGCACCAGGAAGATCGAGGTCCGCCGATAGGGGTCCTTGGCGTCCGGGTCGGTGACCGCATAGAGCACCAGCACCTTGGAATAGCGCGCGTTGGTGGAGAACCATTTCTCGCCGTTGATCACCCACTCGTCGCCCTCCAGCACCGCGCGGGTCTGGAAGGTCAGCGGGTCGGAGCCGCCGGTGGGCTCGCTCATGGAAAAGGCCGAGCGGATCTCCCCGTTCAGCAGCGGCCAGAGGTACTGCTCCTTCTGTTTCTCGGTGCCGTAGTGGGCGATGATCTCGGCATTGCCCGAGTCCGGCGCCTGGCAGCCGAATACGGTGGGGGCGAGGCCGTTGCGGCCCAGCTTCTCGTTCATCAGGCCGAGCTTGAGCTGGCCATAGCCCTGGCCGCCGAGGTCGGGGCCCAGGTGGCAGGCCCAGAGGCCCTGGTCCTTCACCTTCTGCTGCAGGGGCTTGATGAACTTGTCGCGGCCGAGTTGGCCGTGGACGGCCATGCCCAGATGCGAGAGCGGCTCGACCTCTTCGCGCATGAAGTCCTCGATCCAGTCGAGCTTCTTCTGGAACTCAGGATCGGTCTCGAAATCCCAGGCCATATCGCGTCTCCCATGCGCTCTGTTTTTCGAACCTTGGGTACGTTTTGAGCGTCGGACCATTATTGAGCCGCTGTCTGGCCTGCGCAACGCCGCTTGTGAATCAGCGAGCGCCGCCGCACCAATGCAGCATGCCGAAACTGCACGGATCGTCCGCCCTCCTGCTCATCCTGAGCCTTATCGCAGGCGCGGCGCATGCCGCGGCGCTGCCCGCATCGCCGCCGGCCGAGATGCAGCGGCTGATCGGTCAGTACGGCACGCCACAGTCAGTGCTGACCGTCTCCGAAGACCGCGGGCGGCTCTACGCCGACGGGCGGGCCCTGGCGCATGCGCTGCTGACGGGCCGGGGCGTCCACTATGCCGCCGCGCTGCCCGGCGGCGAGCGGACCGCGGTCGACTTCGACCTCCATGGCGGCCAGGCCGCAGCCGTGAGCCTGATGCACGAGCGCTGGCCGCGCCACGACTTCAGCGCCGAGGTGGTCGCCGGCATCCAGGCCAAGGTGAAGGCCGATCCGGCCGCCGTCCGCGCCGCCGCCCTGGCCGCCACGCCGCCGAAGGAACCTACGCCGAAGCGGGCCTCCGACCTCGTCGACCTCACGACCATCGATCCCGGCATCAAGCTCGACATCGGCTATGCTACGCCGAATAACTTCATGGGCTTCCCGCTCTACGAACGCGCCGGCGCCTACTTGCAGCGGCCGGCCGCCGAAGCGCTTGGCCGGGCGCAGAAGGCGTTGGCGGCGCAGGGCTATGGCCTGCTGATCCACGACGCCTACCGGCCCTGGTTCGTGACCAAGATGTTCTGGGACGCGACCCCGCCGGAGGACCACGTCTTCGTCGCCGATCCCGCCCAGGGCTCGCGCCACAACCGCGGCTGCGCCGTCGACCTGACTCTCTACGACCTGAAGACCGGAAAGCCCGTCGAGATGACCGGACGCTACGACGAGATGTCCACCCGCTCCTACGCCGACTTCCCGGGCGGCACGAGCCGCCAGCGGGCGCTCCGGGGCATCTTGCGGGCCGCCATGGAGGCGGAAGGCTTCACCGTCTATCCGCAGGAATGGTGGCACTTCGACTACAAGGACTATGCGTCCTACGGCATCGGCACGGTGACGTTCACCGAGCTCGCCCAGCGCCGCTAGAACTTGCCGCCGCGCCCCTCGCCGGCGGCGAAGCGGGCCGCGCCTTCCTGGCTCTGGCCGGAGCGCAGGGTCTCCATGCCGAACGCGATCTCGGCGGCCGTGGCCGCCTGCCAGTCCAGCGACCACTGGCCGATGGCGGAAAGCCGGTCGTTGCGCAGGCAGAGCTGAGGGAAAGCCGAGAGCTGGGCCGCCAGTTCCAGCGCTGCGTCCAGCGCCCCGCCCTTGGGCGCCAGGCGATTGGCGAGGCCGATGTCATAGGCCTCCTGGGCCTCCACCGGGCGGCCGGTGAGAATCAGGTCCATGGCCCGCGAGGCGCCGATCAGCCGCGGCAAGCGCACAGTCCCCAGATCGATCAGCGGCACCCCGAACCGCCGGCAGAACACGCCGAAGACCGAACCCTCCGCGGCGACCCGCAGGTCGCACCAGCAGGCCACCTCCAGCCCGCCGGCCACCGCGTGGCCCTCGACCGCGGCGATCACCGGCTTGCCCAGCGTCAGGCGCGTCACGCCCATCGGGCCCAGGTCGCCGTCGCGATGCACCGGATTGCCGCGCCCCTCGGCGACGCCCTTCAGGTCGGCGCCGGCGCAGAACGCCCCGCCTCGCCCCTGCAGGATCGCCACGTCCAGGGCCTCGTCGGCGTCGAAGGCTTTGAAGGCGTCATAGAGGCGGCGCGCGGTCGGCCCGTCGACGGCGTTGCGCGCCTGCGGCCGCTCGATGGTGACGATGAGCGTGCGGCCGCGGGTCTCGGTGCTGACGGTGTCCATAGGCGGATCTCCTTGGCCTCAAGACCACGCTTGCGACCATGCGGAAGGCAAGGGCAAAAGGATCGTAAAGCCGGAAGGAAATGCGATGAGCAAGGCGAAGTCTGCGGGATTTTCGAAAGAGCGCCTGGGGCGCATCGAGACGCTCCTGCAGCGGAAGTACGTCGGCCCTGGCCGCATGCCCTGCGCCCAGATGCTGGTGGCGCGCAACGGCGAGACCATCCACCAGTCGGTGCTGGGCCAGCGCGACGTGGAGCGCGGGACGGCGGCGACCGAGGACACGGTCTTCCGCATCTATTCCATGACCAAGCCGGTGACCTGCGTGGCGCTGATGACCCTGGTCGAAGAGGGGCTGATCGCGCTCGACGATCCGGTGGCGAAACACATCCCGGCCTGGAAGGACCTGGCGGTCTATTCGGCCGGTCTTGGGCCGTATCTGACCACGCCGCCGGCGCGGCCGATGCAGGTGGTGGACCTGCTGCGCCACACCTCGGGCCTGACCTACGGCTTCCAGAGCCGCACCAACGTCGACGCCGCCTATCGCAAGCTCAAGGTCGAGGAGATGCACGGCGGGCACGACCTGGAGACCTTCATCGCGCTGCTGTCGAAGCTGCCGCTGGAGTTCTCGCCGGGCGAGGCCTGGAACTATTCGGTCTCCACCGACGTGGTCGGCTACCTGGTGCAGAAGATCGCCGGCAAGCCGCTCAGCCAGGTGCTTGCCGAGCGCATCTTCGATCCCTTGAAGATGACCGACACGGGCTTCTTCGTCCGCGAGGATCAGAAGGCCCGCTTCGCCGCCTGCTACAACGCCACCCCGCAGGGCGGGCTGAAGCTGCAGGACGACCCGACCACCAGCCCCTATCTGGCCCCGCCGGCCCTGGAATCCGGCGGCGGCGGCCTGGTCTCGACGGCGGCCGACTACATGCGGTTCGCCAACATGCTGGTGAATGGCGGCGAACTGGACGGCGCGCGGATCCTGTCGCCGATGACCGTCAAGCTGATGGCGTCAAACCACCTGCCCGGCGACAAGGACCTGACGGAGCTCTCGCGCTCGCTGTTCTCGGAAAGCACCAATGCCGGCGTGGGTTTCGGTCTGGGCTTTGCGGTGGTGTTCGATCCGCCGAAGACCCTGATCCCCTGTTCGAAGGGCGAGTTCTACTGGGGCGGCGCGGCTTCGACGGCGTTCTGGGTCGATCCGGTGGAGAATGTGACGGCGGTCTTCATGACCCAGCTCCTGCCATCGTCGACCTACCCGATCCGGCGCGAGCTTCGGACCCTGGTCTATTCGGCGCTGATGGAGATCAACGCCTAGCAGGCTGTTGGAGAAGTCCGTAGCGGCGCAGGACTCGGCATGATTCACTCCTTCGAGCGAGGCTTGAGGGATGCGTGGATCTGATGAGCTGACGGGGTCCTTGTTCTCGTACGTGGACCTGGAGGCACGGGTGCGGCGGGATCATCCGCTGCGGCCGATCCGGAAGATCGCAAACGCCGCTCTGGCGGACCTGAGCGAGGACTTTTCGGCGCTCTATCCGCCGCGGCTGGGCCGCCCGTCGATCGCGCCGGAGCGGCTGTTGCGGGCGATGCTCTTGCAGGCGTTCTACGGCATCCGCTCGGAGC
>NZ_DATAPY010000113.1:0-48283 GCF_036264965.1 Phenylobacterium sp. | reverse complement strand
AGGTTGGTCACCGCCACGCCCACCGCCTGAGAGGCGACCTCGTCGAAGCTGCGTCCGCCGAGCGCGTCCACGTCGGTGGCCGAGAGCACGCTGATGGCCGAGGCGGTGTGGGACAGCAGCTCCGGACGCTTTTCCGCGGTCACCACCAGCTCATCGAGCCGCGGCGACGGCGCGGTCTCCGAGGCGCCGCTGCCGGCCGCCGCGACGGGCGCAGCGAACGGCCGCGCCACGATCCGGAAGCTCTTCGCGTCGAGCATCTCGAAGCCGCAACCTGCCGGCAACAGGGCGCCCAGCGCCTGAGAAGGCGGCAAGGCGCCGGAAACCGGCCGCGACCGGCCGCTGCAACCGGCGACCGGCAAGCCGCCCACCGAGACCCCGCCTTGCACTGCAAAGCGAACGAGAGCAGCTTCCAGAGGCTCTGCGGGGAGACGGAAGACCCTTGTTTCAGCAGCCCATCCCACGCCCGGCGCCGCGCTGGCGGCCAGCAGCACGAGCCCGCTGGCCGAGGCTGCGGCCAGACGGCGCCTTGCATTTGCCGGCCTGAGGTGGTTGTCGATGGGCGACGTCATTCAGGCGTGAGCTCCCCCGGGGCGAGGCGACCAGATCAATGCATAGAAGTCCACTGGCCTTGCTCGACCCTCCTGGCGAGACCGCGTCCGTGATCGCCGCCGCGCGCGACGCCTGTCGCGACAGCTTCGCCAAAAGCCTCGCCGCTGCGCGCCCGCAGGACAAACCCTACCGCCATTGGATCCTGCGGGACGTCCTGCCCGCCTCCGTGGCCGCGGCTATGGACGCCCTGCCCTTTCCCGCGCCGGCGCTGAACGGCGTATCCGGCTCGCGCGAAATCCACAACAACACGCGCACATATGTCGATGCTCAGGCCATCGCCAAGCACGGCGTGTGCGCCGCCGTGGCCGAGGCCTTCCAGCATCCCGACACCGTGGCCACGGTCGAGGCCGTGACCGGCGCCCGCCTCGACGGCTGCTGCCTGCGCATCGAATATGCGCAGGACACCGACGGGTTCTGGCTGCAGCCGCATACCGACCTCGGCGTCAAGAAGTTCACCCTGCTCTACTACCTCGGCCCCGACGGCCAGCCGGACCTGGGCACGGACGTCTACAGCGACGGCCAGACCTGGGCCCACCGCGCGCCGTTCGAAGTCGGCGCCGCGCTGGCCTTCGTACCCTCCGACCGCACCTGGCACGGCTTCGAGCCGCGGCCGATCCCGGTCGTGCGCAAATCGCTGATCGTCAACTATGTCACCGCCGAGTGGATGGCCCGCGAGCAACTGGCCTATCCGGACACCCCGGTCACCGGCCGCAAGACGGACTGACCTCACCCCACGTTTAGGCCGCCGCGGGCAGGGTGACGACCGCGGTCGTGCCGCCGGGTTTCGATGTCAGCTCCACGTCGCCGCCGTGGGCGCGCGCCGTCGAGCGGGCGATCGGCAGGCCCAGGCCCACTCCGCCGTTGTCCAGATTGCGCGAGGCGTCGGTGCGGTAGAACGGCTGGAACACCCGTCCCAACTCGTCCGGCGACAGGCCGGGACCCGCATCGACGATCTCCACCACCGCCGCGCCGCCGGTCTGGCGCACATTGATCCGCGCCTCGCCGCCGTATTTCACCGCATTGTCCACCAGGTTCGAGAACAGCCGCTGCAGGGCGACGGGATCGCCGTCGACCGTGACCGTCGCGGCGCCATCGATGATCTCCACCTGACCGCCGACCATGGCCGCGTCATCGGCCACGCATTCGATCAACGACAGCAGGTCGAGCTTCTCGCGGCGGCGCGGCTGGCCCTCGTCGCGGATGAAGGCCAGCACGCCACCGATCATCTGTTCCATCTGGTCGATGTCGGAGAGCACGGAGGCTTTCAACTGTGGCGGCGCCGCCTCCAACTTGAAGCGGATGCGCGCCAGCGGCGTGCGCAGGTCGTGCGAGATCGCGCCCACCATGGCCGTGCGGTCGTTGATGTAGCGCTTCAGCCGGGCCTGCATCTCGTTGAAGGCGTGGGCGGCCGCGCCCACTTCGGCGGGACCCTTCAAGGTCATCTGCGGTGCGTGCGGGTCGCGCCCCAAGGTCTCGGCGGCCTCGGCGAACCGCTTCAGGGGCGCGGAAATGCGGCGTGAGAACAGATAGCCGGCCGAGGCCACCAGCAGGAACCCGCCCAGGAGCCAGGCGGACGCCTGCATCTGCCAGGCCGAGGGGAAGGCCTCGGGCGTGGAGTGGACGACGGTCCAGGTCCCGTTGTCGGCCTGCAGCGCCGCCGAGAAATCGCCGAAGATCGGCATCTCCCCGCCGCCGAACCGCCGGCGGCCATAGCCGCGCGTCCAGCCGTTTTGGCCCTCCGCCCCAGAGCCGGGAACCGCGTCCGCGCGCCCTTGGGCCGGCGGCGTTCCCTGGAGCCCGGCGGTCTCCGCGCCGGCGCCATCGGCTGGGCCGTGATCCATTTCGAAGGGCGAGGCGCCCATGGGCCCGCCGCGGTCCGGCCCGCGCGGCGGCGGGGCCCCGGTGACGGCGCGGCGCAGGCGCCAGAGCGGCGAGCCGTTCTGCTCCTCCAGCCGAACGCGGCTCTCCGGCGCGCCCAGTGTGCGGGCCAGCGCGGCCAGGGTGCCTTTATGCTCCCGGTGCGGAGCCACCAGCTCGGAGGGCAGGCTTGCGGCCGTGGTGCGGATCAACGGACGCCCGAAGCCGGTCTTCAAGGCGCCACCGCGGATCGCCGCGGCCACATCGGCCACCCGGTAGGCCGGCGGGCGAGGCGGTGGGATCAGCAGGATGACGCCGAAGCTGATCGCCTGGGCGACCAGCAGGCTCGCCACCAGCAGGACCACCAGCTGCAGGCTGATCGGCGCCCGCGGCCACGCGCGGCGCGGCGCGGCGGCGGGCGTGTCGGTCACGCCCGGGTGACCTTGGCGTCGAACAGATAGCCGGCGCCGCGGTAGGTCTTGATGATCTCGCCCTCGACGCAGGCGTGCAGCTTGCGGCGCAAGCGGCTGATCTGCACGTCGACGGCGCGGTCGAACACCTCGGTCTGCGAGCCGCGCGCCTGTTCCAGCAGCTGGTCGCGCGACAGGATCCGCTGCGGGTTCTCCAGGAACACGCTGAGCAGGGAGAACTCCCCACCGGTGAGCAGGATGGTGGTGCCGTTGGGCGCGCGCAACTGGCGGCGCAGGGTGTCCACCACGAAGCCCTGGAAGTGATAGGTCTTGCCCCGGCGGGGCGCGCCGCCGCGCACCTCGTCCAGCCGGCGGAACACCGCGCGGACCCGGGCCAGCAGCTCCCGGGGGCTGCAGGGCTTGGGCAGGTAGTCGTCAGCGCCCAGCTCCAGGCCCAGCACCCGGTCGACCTCGTCGCCCATGGCGCTGACCATGACGATGGCCGGCCCGCCGGTCTCCGACAGCCGCCGGCAGATCGACAGCCCATCCTCGCCCGGCAGCATGACATCGAGGACGATCAGATCGATGGGCGCGGCCGCCAGGGCCGCCTCCATCGTGGCCGCGTCGCTGGCCGCATGCAGCTGGTAGCCGTGCTCTTGCAGATAGCCCACCACCTGCTCGCGCAGCTCGGAATCGTCGTCGACCACTAGGATGTGGCGGGCGGGCAGGACGCTGGCTTGAGTGTTCATGGCCTTTCCTCGCCAAGGATTGTGTCGCAGCGACAACGGCGACGCCACATTCCTCCCACAGTGCGTCCGGGTGAAGCGGAATCCGGCTCACCCGTCCGAGGCGCCCGGCGGCTACTCGTCGCGGGGCGGCGGGCCGCCGGGCCGGCCGGGACCGCCCATTGGCCCGTGCATGCCGCCGAAGCCGTGATGGCCGAAGCCGCCGTGCTCGTGGCCGCCCTGCATCCGCTGCAGGGCGTCGAACACCTGGCGCTGGTCGGGGCTGAGCGCGGCGTAGAAGGCGCGCAGCGCCTCGGCGTGCGCCTTGCGCCGAGCTTCATGTTCCGCATCGCGTCGCGCCATTTCGTCGAGGCGTTGCGGCGTGGTCATGGCCATCGGCGGCGCGCCGGGCGGACCGCGGTGCTCGCCGGGCGGCTTGCCGCCGCCCTCAGGCCGCTTGTGCGAGGCGAGGAAGGCGGTGAGGGCGGGCTCCTGGTCAGGCCGCAGACGCAGCACCGTGCGTAGGTCGGCGGCGCGCTGGCGCTCGTGCGCCTCGCGCATCTCCTGCATCCTCGCGTGCATCTGATCGGGGGTCGGGCGTTGGCCGCGGTGCTCGTCCTGAGCCCATGCGGCGGGCGCCGCGATGGCGGCCGCGCTGAGCGCGACGAGGGCGGCTTGGCGGAAGTTCGATGGCATGAAGTCTATTCCCTGCTTTGGTCCCGTCGCTTGATCGCACGGCGGCCGTCCAGGGGAATTTCGAGGCGTACGACGTCAGGGACACGCCGGCGAAACAGTGTGGCTTGGGGTGCGCCGCCGGCGTCTGGAGCCCGTTCTAGGCTCCGTCCGCGTCGGCGTCAGGCGCTGACGGTCGCCGGGTTGGACTGGGCGGTTTCCGCCCCGCCGCGGTGGTGCGCCGCCCGGAAGGCGTCGATGCCGGCGCTCAGTTCTGAGGCGCTGAGCGAACCGTCGCCGTTGCTGTCCAGGCTGTTGAAGGCCGAGGTCAGCGCATTCGTCGCAGTGGTGGATGAGCTCGAGGTGACGCCAAGGGCGTTCTCGATCTCCGTCATGCTCAGTTGGCCGTCGCTGTTGGTGTCGGCGGTCCCAAGGATCTGACTGGCTAGGTCGGTGCTGGAAGCGCCGCCCGCACCGCTCATGCCGCCGCCGCCGCCGCCGTGATGGTGGTGATGGTGGGCGCCCTGCGGCCCTTGGGCTCCCTGTTGCGCCGCGTTCTGGGCGCTAAGGTCATTGGTCAGCTCGGTGGCGCTGATTTCGCCGTCGCCATTGGTGTCGAGCTTAGCGAAGGCCGCGCTGAGCGGATCGGTCCCGGAGGCCGTGTCAGACCCCGAGGTGGTGTCGGCGCCGATCGCCTTCTCGATTTCCGAGAGGCTGAGCGAGCCGTCGCCGTTGGTGTCCGCCACACTGATGATCTTGGCGGCGACGCCGGAGGCGCTGGGCGGCGCTTCCTGCGCCGACAACAGCGAACTCAGGGTGTCCGACGCAAATTGGGCCGAGCTCAGGGTCGTGGTCTGGGCGGTGGCCGCCGGCGGCGTCGAACCGGTCGAAGATGTGGCGCCCGGCAGGTCTTGCCCGGCAGCCGGTTGCTGTGGCTGAAGGAGCATGTTCAAGAGGCGTTGGGCCTCACCGCCTCCGTAAGCTGTTGGAGTTGAAGATATTTGCATCTAAGCCTCGCATGAGGTTTCCGGGTCACGCGGCCGCTCCCCGGCAGCCGGGGATGATCGCGCGGCCTAAGCCCTGCAAATTTCGGGGGAATTGGACCTTCAGCCGATTGTTTCGGCGTGCGATACGAGAGTGAAACAAACAAGACGGCCGAGGCTGGCTGAAACGACTTATCTGTCGGCCTGGGTCATTCGCTGGACACAATCATGCTCGATCGATCGATCCGTCGTGAGGGATCAAAGTTGATGACTGGGTATTTTTCGCCGGACGCCGCCCGGAGCCTCGCCCAGGAGCCCCCGAGAGGGTCGGCGAACCGGCGAATCCTCGCGCGTGTCCTGTTGACTGGACCGGCCATGGTCAGCGCTTCAGCCCTGCTGTGGGCCGCGCCGGCCCTGGCCCAGACCGCCGCCACGTCGACGACGATCAGCGACAACAGGACCACGCCCGTCGTCACCTCGACCGCGGGCGATGTGACCATCAACTCGGGCGCCTCGATCAAGCCGCCGTCCGGCGCGGCGGTGACCCAGGACAGCAGCAACGCGGTCACCAACAACGGCGTGATCGAGTTCCAGAACCTGGACAACGTGACCGCCATCCTATCGAAGGGCGCCAACACCGGTTCGATCACCAACAACGGCACCCTCGAGGTGGATGACACCTCGACCACGACGACCGATTCGAACGGCATCGTGCATGGTCCCTTCGCCAGCGGGACCGGCCGCTTCGGCATCCGCGCCATCGGCCCGGGAACGCTGACCGCCGACATCTCGAACGGCCAGGTCGGCGCCATCACCATCAAGGGCGACAATTCGGCGGGGATATCGGTCGAGACCAACCTCGCCGGCGCGCTGAGCAATCTCGGCACGATCTCCGTCTCGGGGACCAACAGCTTCGGCATCCGCACCACCGGCGCGGTGAGCAACGGGGTGATCCTCAGCGGGACCTTGAGCGCCTCCGGCCAGGGGACCCAGGGCGTGAACCTCGGCGGCGACGTCACCGGGCAGGTGCTGATCAACGGCGCCATCAGCACCACCGGCTACCGCTACACGACGCGGTCGACCGACCCGACCTTCCTCGGCCACCTCACCGCCGACGACCTGCTGCAGAGCGGCGCGTCGGTCACCGTCGCCGGCAATGTCAGCGGCGGCATCCTGGTGGATGCGATCACCACCACCGACGCCACCACCGGGCTCGCCACCACCGTCGCCGGCTCGATCAGCTCGACCGCCGCGGCTCCGGCCCTGGTGGTGGGCGCGGGCAACGGCAAGAACATCGTCATCGGCAACGTCGGGACTGGCGTCGACGCCTTCGGCATCGAGATCAAGGGTTCGGTGGGCGGCAGCGGCGTCTATGACGGCGTGACCTCGACCGGCATGCAGATCGGCGTGGCCGGCGGCGGCACGGTCGACACCTCCGGCGGCATCCGTATCGTGGGTTCGGTCAGCGCGCAGTCCTTCGCCGCCAGCTCCACGGCGATCACCATGAACGGTGTCATCGTTCCGGTATTCCGCAACGAAGGCGGCATCGCCTCGGCAATGAATTCCGACGCCGCGGGCTCAGCCGCCACGGGCGTGATCATCGGCGCCGGTTCCATCGTATCGGTGTTCCAGAACGCCGCGACCCTGACCGCCTCTGTCGCGGGCCAGAAGGCCGACGTCGTCGCGCTGGTCGACAACTCCGGCACGCTGTCGGAGATCGAGAACATCGGCACGATCACCACGGCGCGCACGCTCTCGACCACCGGCGTCCCGGTCACCGGCCGCAACATCGCCCTGGACCTGCATTTCAACACCAGCGGCGTCCACCTGCTGCAGGACGAACCCACCGGCGACACCGACATTCCGGCCATCACCGGCGACGTCAAGCTGGGCTCCGGCGCCGACCGCGTGGAAATCCTGGCCGGCACGCTGACCGGCAACCTGGATCTCGGCGCCGGCGCGAACAGCCTGACCATCGACAACGGCGCGGCGGTCAAGGGCAACCTCGACGCCGCCGGCGGCACGGTCGCGCTTTCGGTCGTCAACGGCGCGCTGCAGATCAATGACGCCAGCCAGTTGAAGCTGACCAGCCTGAACCTGGGCGCGGCCTCCTCTCTGACTGTCACCGCCGATCCGGCCCTCGGCCAGGCCACCAACATGAACGTGGCCGGCGTGGCGACGATCGCCAGCGGCGCCAAGATCGGCGTGCGCCTGGCCTCCATCCTGCCCGGCACGGCCACCTACACCCTGATCCAGGCGACCCAACTCAGCTCCACCGCGGCGGATTCGACCCTGCTGGGCGCCTCGCCGTTCCTCTACAACACCAGCCTGACCACCAACGCCGCGGCGGGCACGATCAGCGCGACCTTGACCCGCAAGACGGCCGCCCAGCTCGGCCTGTCGTCGAACACGGCGGCGGCGTTCGAGCCCCTCCTCGCCAACATCAGCAAGGACACCGGCCTTGAAGGCGCGCTGCTGATCCAGACCGACCGGACCGGCCTGATCACCCTCTTCAACCAGCTCCTGCCCAACCACTCGGGCAGCGTGTTCAACACGGTCGCCGCCAGCGTCAGCGCCTTCGCCCGGCCGCTCGACGACCGGCAGGACCCGAAGGGCGGCGGCTTCTGGATGCAGGAGACCAACGCCGGCCTCTTCGCCAACGGCAAGAACGACGATCCGGGCTACAAGGCCTGGAGCTTCGGCGTGGTGGCCGGCTATGAGGTCCCGCGCACGCCGCTGGGCATCCTGGGCGCGACCTTCGGCGCCAGCACCGACCAGATCTATCCGGACAACGTCGACTCCGCCGAGGACCTGCACGCCAGCCTGGTCGACGCCGGGGTCTATTGGCGGGTGTCCAAGGGCGGCTTCTCGGCCAACGCCCGGGTTGGCGCCGACTATGTGAAGATCTCCAGCGATCGGGTGATCGACGTCCTGGGCGGCGACGGCCTGGCCGTGCACCGCTCCGCCACCGGCCGCTGGTCGGCCTTCGGCGTCAACGCTCGCGCCGCGGTCAGCTATGAGGCCCACTTGGCTGGCAACTTCTACATCCGCCCGCAGGGCAATCTCGAGTACATGCGCCTGGCGGAGGGTTCCTATAGCGAGACCGGCGGCGGCGACGGCATGGACCTCGCGGTCGCCTCGCGCACCTCCTCGCGCCTGACGGCCTTCGCCGGCGTCGCGGTGGGCGCGCTCTATGGTCCGGACAAGTCCTGGGGCCCGGAAGCGTTGGTCGGCTACAAGGCCGTCGCCAGCGACAACCTGGGCGTGACCACGGCCCGCTTCGTGTCCGGCGGCGACGCCTTCACCCTGCGCTCCGACGACATCTCCGGCCAGGGCCTCGCGGCGCACTTCTCGCTCAAGGGCGAGAACGGCTCCGGCGGCTTCGCGCTCGAGACCGGCGCCGAGGCCCGCGACGGCCTGAACATCTACGACCTGCGCCTGGCCGGCCACATCCAGTTCTAAGAGGGTTGGCCCGCGTCGCTTAGGGCGTGGGCGGCCGTCTGCCGGCTAAGGCCGCTGGATCTGCTGGCGCACCCGACACGATTCGAACGTGTGACCTTTGCCTTCGGAGGGCAACGCTCTATCCAGCTGAGCTACGGGTGCCAGTTCCAGCGGAGGCTTCCTCTAGCGGAAAGCCTGGGCGGCGCAAAGTCTTTCCCTCCCTTAATAGGGAGGGAAAGCGACTAGCCCTTGACGCTGTCCCAGAAGGTCTTGGCCTTGCCGGTGAAGCTGGCGTTCTTCGGATGCTGGGCGTCGCTGCAGAGGCCGGCGAATTCGCGCAGCAGCTCCTTCTGGCGCGGCGTCAGCTTGGCCGGGGTCTCGACGAACAGCTCGACCACCAGGTCGCCGCGGTCGCGCGAGCGCAGGGACGGCATGCCGCGGCCCTTCAGACGCACGGTCTTGCCGGTCTGCGAGCCCTCGGGGACCTTGACCGAGATCTTGCAGTTGCCGTCGCAGTTCTCGCCGCCCAGCAGGCAGGGCGCTTCGATCTCGCCGCCCAGGGCCGCGATGGTCATCGGCACCGGCATGGTGCAGAGCAGGTCCAGGCCGTCGCGCTCGAAGAGCTCGTGCGGCCGCACCGAGATGAAGATGTAGAGGTCGCCGCGCGGGCCGCCGCGCGAGCCCGCGTCGCCCTCGCCGGAGAGGCGGATGCGCGCGCCGTCATCGACGCCGGCCGGGATGCGCACCGACAGCACCCGCTCCTGGCGCACCTGGCCCATGCCGTGGCAATCGGCGCAGGGGTCGAGCACCAGACGGCCGGAGCCGCCGCAGCGCGGGCAGGCGCGTTCGATGGAGAAGAAACCCTGGGTGGCGCGCACCCGGCCCTGCCCGCCGCAGGCGTTGCAGGTCGTGGGGCTGGTTCCCGGCTTGGCGCCGGAGCCCTCGCAGGTCTCGCAGGTCAGCGCGGCGGGGATCTTCACCTCGACCTCGGCGCCGGCGTAGGCCTGCTCCAGCGTGATCTCCAGGTCGTAGCGCAGGTCCTGGCCGCGGGCCGGGCCGGAGCGCTGCTGGCCGCCGCGGCGGCCGCCGAACATGTCGCCGAAGACGTCGCCGAACACCTCGTTGAAGATGTCGCCCACGTCGTGGAACTGGGCCCCGCCCGGCCCGCCGCCCGCGCCGTTCACGCCCGCATGGCCGAACCGGTCATAGGCCGCGCGCTTCTGGGGATCGGAGAGGACCGAATAGGCCTCGTTGATTTCCTTGAACCGGCCCTCAGATTCCCCGCAACCGGCGTTGCGGTCGGGGTGGTGCTCCATGGCCAGCTTGCGGAAGGACGCCTTCAGCGCGCCCGCGTCGCAGGTGCGTTCGACACCGAGGATTTCGTAATAGTCGCGCATCAAACCGCCAGGAGTCTGGTGTGTGGCTTTTGAGAAGGTGGGAGAACCTCCGCCCGGCTACAAGACCCCAGTTCCAGAAGGAAATGGGCCGAGCGGGCGGAGGCCCCGTGTCGCGCAGAAGCGGCGGCGACGTCCCCAGTGACCATCTCATCGCAAAAGACGCTTGAGCTCGCCATGGGGCAGGTTGTCACGTTCACTTCTTGTGGTCGTCGCCGTCGACTTCCTCGAACTCGGCGTCGACCACGTCCTCGCCGCCGTGCCCATCTGAGTGGGGGCCGCCCGCTCGGGCGGCGTCCGCGTCGGAGGCCGGGCCTTCGCCGGTGTCCTGCTGGGCCTTGTACATGGCCTCGCCCAGCTTCATCGACGCCTGGATCAACGTCTGGGTCTTGGCCGAGATGACCTCGGCGTCAGCCCCGTCCACCACGCCCTTGAGATCGTCGAGGGCGGTCTGGATCGCGGCCTTTTCATCGGCGCTCACCTTGTCGCCATGTTCGGCCAGGGCTTTTTCGGTGGAGTGGATCACCGCGTCGGCCTGGTTCTTGGCCTCGACAGCGGCCTTGCGCTTCTCGTCGTCGGCCTTGTTGGACTCGGCTTCCTTCACCATGGCGTCGATGTCCTTATCCGAGAGGCCGCCGTTGGCCTGGATGCGGATCGACTGTTCCTTGCTGGTCGCCTTGTCGCGAGCGGAGACGTTGACGATGCCGTTGGCGTCGATGTCGAAGGTCACCTCGACCTGCGGCACGCCGCGCGGCGCGGGCGGCAGGCCCACCAGGTCGAACTGGCCCAGCATCTTGTTGTCCGACGCCATCGGCCGTTCGCCCTGGAACACCCGGATGGTCACCGCCGACTGGTTGTCGTCAGCCGTGGAGAAGGTCTGGCTGCGCTTGGTCGGGATGGTGGTGTTGCGCTCGATCAGCGGCGTGAACACCCCGCCCAGGGTCTCGATGCCCAGGGTCAGCGGGGTCACGTCGAGCAGCAGCACGTCCTTGACGTCGCCCTGAAGGACGCCGGCTTGGACAGCCGCGCCCAGCGCCACGACTTCGTCGGGGTTCACGCCGGTGTGCGGTTCACGGCCGAAGAAGGCCTTCACGGTCTCGATGACCTTGGGCATGCGGGTCATGCCGCCGACCAGGATCACTTCGTCGATCTCGGACTTCTTCAGGCCCGCGTCCTTCAGCGCCTGCTCGCAGGGGCCGATGGTCTTGGCCACCAGGTCCTCGACCAGGGCTTCCAGCTTGGCGCGGCTGAGCTTGATGTTCAGGTGCAGCGGACCGCTGGCGTTCATCGAGATGAACGGCAGGTTCAGCTCGTACTGGGCCGTGAAGGAGAGCTCCTTCTTGGCCTTTTCCGCCTCTTCCTTCAGGCGTTGCAGCGCCAGCTTGTCCTTGCGCAGGTCGACGCCCTGTTCCTTCTTGAACTCGTCGGCCAGGAAATCGACGATCCGCAGGTCGAAGTCCTCGCCACCCAGGAAGGTGTCGCCGTTGGTCGACTTCACTTCGAAGACGCCGTCGCCGATCTCCAGGATCGAGACGTCGAAGGTGCCGCCACCCAGGTCGTAGACGGCGATCTTCTTGCCGTCGTTCTTCTCAAGCCCGTAGGCGAGCGCCGCGGCGGTCGGCTCGTTGATGATCCGCAGGACTTCCAGGCCCGCGATCTTGCCGGCGTCCTTGGTCGCCTGGCGCTGGGCGTCGTTGAAATAGGCCGGGACGGTGATGACCGCCTTTTCGACCTTCTCGCCGAGGTGCTGCTCGGCGGCTTCCTTCATCTTCTGCAGGATGAAGGCCGACACCTGCTGGGGCGAATAGTCCTTGCCCTGGGCTTTCACCCACGCGTCACCGTTCGGGCCCTTGACGATGTCGTAGGGCACCATGCCCTTGTCCTTCTCCACCATCGGGTCGTCATAGTTGCGGCCGATCAGGCGCTTGATGGCGAACAGGGTGTTGGAGGGGTTGGTCACCGCCTGGCGTTTGGCCGGCTGGCCGACCAGCCGCTCGCCGTCTTCCAGGAAGGCGACGACGGACGGGGTGGTGCGCGCGCCTTCGGCGTTTTCGATCACCTTCGGCGTCTTGCCATCCATGATGGCGACGCACGAATTGGTCGTGCCGAGGTCGATACCGATAATCTTGCTCATTGAGAGTCTAGCTCGCTCCTTCAGTGGCGGACGTGGCGGGAGGCCTTCGAGTGAAGCGCCCTGGTCTTGCAACGTCCCCGGTTCGATCAGGTCTAGGCCGGGTTCCGCAGCGAAGGTCTACTCGCTTAGAGCCCGGCGTCGCCAGCCGATATGGGGAAAGCGCACGCGCCCGCAAGGGTGAAAGTCTCCAATCGCGCCAAGCACATGAGTCAATTGTTACGTCACTGCGACCCGATTCATGAGGCGAACCGCGCCACCGGCGGCTCCGTTGACCCCCGGTTTGGAAGCGACATGACTTTTGACTCCGTGTGTCCTGGCGCCGCAGTGTCGGCATAACAACCACAATTACCCCTTACGGAGGCTTACCTTGGTCACGCTCACCCGCGCCGAAGGCACCTGGACCGGCGATCTGGACCTGACCCGGCGCTCGATCGCGCTGGCCCTGGCCGGCGGCTATGCCGTGGCGGCCTATTCCGCCGACGCCGAGACGATCACCACCGACACCGCTGGCCTGGTCACCGAAACCGTCGAGATCCAGGCCGCCGACCGCAAGATCCCCGGCTTCCTGGCGCGACCCGCCGCTAAGGGGAAGCACCCGGTGATCTTCGTCAATTCCGAGGTCTTCGGCGTGCACGAGTGGGTCAAGGATATCTGCCGCCGCCTGGCCAAGGCCGGCTACGTGGCGCTGGCCCCCGACCTTTTCGTCCGCACCGGCGACCCATCGAAGACCACCGACATGACCGTGGTGATGAATATCGTGAAGGCGCAGCCCGAGGCGCAGGTGCTTGGCGACACGACCGCGTCGCTCAAATACCTGGCGGCCCAGCCCTATGCCGACATGAAGCGTCTCGGGACCACCGGCTTCTGCTGGGGCGGCGGGGCGGTCTGGCGCGACTGCGAGACCTTCCCCGAGTTCAAGGCCGGCGTGGCCTGGTACGGCCCGCTGAAGGCCGGCCCCTATCCGCGCGTCCCGCCGCTCGACGGGGTGAAGGACCTGAAGTGCCCGGTGCTCGGCCTCTACGGTGGCCAGGACAAAGGCATCCCGGCGGCGGACATCGAGGCCATGCGCGCCGCGCTCAAGGCCGCCGGCAAGGACGGCGAGATCATCGTCTATCCGGACAGCCAGCACGGCTTCCTGGCCGACTACCGCACCAGCTACGACCCTAAGGCCTCGGCCGACGCCTGGCCAAAGATGCTGGCCTTCTTCAAGAAGCACGGGGTGGCGTAGATTTCCTTCCCCTGACGGGGAGGGACGGACGTCCTAGTGCGGCGCCTCTTCCGGCGGGGGCGCCGGCGGCGTTTCGTTGGGCGCCGGGCCTGCCGCAGCCGCGCCGCCAGAGGCCGACGCGGGGCCCGGCGGGGCCGTCGCGGCGGCGGCCCTGGCCTCTTCGTCAGCCTCTTGCCTGGCTTCCTTGTCAGCCTCGAGCTTTTCCTTCTCCTCGGCCGTCAGTTCGCGGGGTGACGTCGCGCCTTCGATGCGGTCGGCGCTCAGCGGCACGGCGTCCGTCGCCACGACGGACGCGGCGCCCCCGGCGGCGGCGGGCCGTTCGCCCGGCATGCGCCCGCGCGACGGGGCGTTGACCACGCCCAGCGTGAAGGCGGAGAGCGCCACCAGGGCGAGCAGCACGCCCACGACCTGAAGCACGCGATGCGGCATCGTCCATTGCATGGGCGCGACCCTAATCCGCGGGCCTTGGCCCCGCAAATCGAGATCGCGGACCGGGCAAAGTAAATGCCGGTTAACCATCCCTGCGCGAAACAGGGCTGTTGATTTGAGTGGAGCGGCTTTGGCATGGCGCGGACGGCGCGGAAGACCGGCATGGCCCTGGTCTGGCACATCGCGGACCTCGCCTGGTCGCACCCGGGCACGGCGCGCCTGCGCGGCGGGTTCGCGGCTGCGTTCGGCGCGGCGCTGGCCGTGGCCTTCGCCACCTACAACGTCGCCGATCCGAGCCTGAACGCCGCGAGCCCCGCGGCGCCGACCAACGCCCTGGGCGCGCCCGGCGCGGCCCTGGCGGACCTGGGCGTCCAGTCCCTGGGTCTGGCCTGCGCCTTCCTTGCCTTGACCGTTGTCGTGCTCGGGCTCTGCCGCGCCGCGGCCAGTGAGCCGGCGGCCAGCCGCGACGCGCTGCGCCTGCGGGCGCTGATCGGCGTCGTCGGCGTGCTGGCGCTGGCCGCGGCCCTGGCCTGGCCCGCGCCGCCCGCCGCCTGGCCGCTGGCCAAGGGGCTCGGCGGCCTATGGGGCGACGCCCTGCTCACTGGCCTGTCGCGCCTGCTGGCCTACGCGCACCTGCCGCTGGCGCGGCCGATCGCTGCGGCGGCGTTCGCCGCCGTAGCCCTGACCGCGTTGGCCTACGCCATCGGCCTACGCCCCTCGGAGCTGCACACCCTGGGCGATTGGCTTTCCGTCGCCCTGACCCCGAAGCCGAAGCTGGCCGCCATCCCGCCGAAGCTTGAGCGCGCGGCGAAGGTCTCGTCCCGCGAGCGCCGCGAGGGCGGAATTCCGGACGCCGCGCTCGACCCCGCGCCCGTCGCCCTCAATCCCGGCGAGGGCCCCAAGGTCAAGGCGCCCAAGACCGGGCCCAAGGAGAGCCCGCGCGAGCAGCGCGAGGCGCAGTCGACCTTCGAGTTCGTCCGGCCCGGCGGCTTCCTGCTGCCCGAGCTCTCCATGCTGGCCAAGCCCAAGCCGCGCGCGGCCCAGTTCGACGAGGGCGCGCTGCGCCAGAACGCCCAGCTGCTGGAAAGCGTGCTGGCCGAGTTCGGGGTGAAAGGCACGGTCGACCAGATCCGGCCAGGTCCCGTGGTCACCCTGTACGAGCTGGTCCCGGCCGCCGGCGTGAAGTCGGCCCGCGTCGTGGCGCTGAGCGACGACATCGCGCGCTCGATGAGCGTCGCCGCCTGCCGCGTCTCGGTGGTGCCGGGC
Source organism: Phenylobacterium sp. (assembly GCF_036264965.1). GTDB lineage: Bacteria > Pseudomonadota > Alphaproteobacteria > Caulobacterales > Caulobacteraceae > Phenylobacterium. The sequence goes on along the minus strand of NZ_DATAPY010000113.1, from coordinate 33,135 downwards.
CGCAACGCCATCGGCATCGAGCTGCCCAACCAGAAGCGCGAGACCGTCTATCTGCGCGACCTGCTCGCCTCCTCCGAATATGAGCGCGGCGGCCAGACCCTGCCTATGGCGCTGGGCGAGACGATCGGCGGCGAGCCCTACATCGCCGACCTGGCCCGCATGCCCCACCTGCTGATCGCCGGCACCACCGGCTCGGGCAAGTCGGTGGGCGTCAACGCCATGATCCTGTCGATCCTCTATCGCCTGCCGCCGGACCAGTGCCGGATGATCATGATCGACCCGAAAATGCTGGAGCTATCGGTCTACGACGGCATCCCGCATCTGCTGGCGCCGGTGGTGACCGATCCGAAGAAGGCGATCGTCGCGCTGAAGTGGACCGTCCGCGAGATGGAGGATCGCTATCGCCGCATGTCGAAGATCGGCGTGCGCAACGTGGCCTCCTACAATGAACGCGCCAAGGAGGCCGCGGCCAAGGGCGAGCACTTCGAGCGCACCGTGCAGACCGGCTTCGACGAGGCGGGCCGCGCGATCTACGAAAGCGAGAAGATCACACCCGAGCCCATGCCCATGCTCGTGGTGATCATCGACGAGGTCGCCGACCTGATGATGGTGGCCGGCAAGGACATCGAAGGCGCCGTCCAGCGCCTGGCGCAGATGGCGCGGGCCGCCGGCATCCACCTGATCATGGCCACCCAGCGCCCGTCGGTCGACGTGATCACCGGCACCATCAAGGCCAACTTCCCGACCCGGATCTCCTTCCAGGTCACCTCCAAGATCGACAGCCGCACCATCCTGGGCGAACAGGGCGCCGAGCAGCTGCTGGGCCAGGGCGACCAGCTCTATATGGCCGGCGGCGGACGGATCACCCGCCTGCACGGACCTTTCGTCAGCGATGGAGAGGTCGAGGCGGTGGCCAAGTTCCTGCGCGAGCAGGGTCAGCCGCAATACCTCGAAGAAGTCACCGCCGCGCCGGACGAGGATGGCGAGGCGGGCGACCTGGGTCTTGGCGGCGGCGACGGGGACGGCAACGACCTCTACGACCGCGCCGTCGCCGTGGTCACCCGCGACGGCAAGGCCTCCACCAGCTACATCCAGCGCCGCCTGCAGATCGGCTACAACCGCGCCGCCTCGCTGATGGAGCGGATGGAGCAGCAGGGCGTGGTGGGCCCCGCCAACCACGCCGGCAAGCGCGAGATCCTGGTCTCCGCCGCGTCCTAGGGGTCGCGCCCTAAGCGTGGGCTTTCGGGTGATTGCGCACGCCGCTGAAGGGGTCGGGCATCGTTCGGCCGGTCTCGAGAAGTGACCTCAAGTTCGACAGCACCGCCGGCCAGCCGCCCGAGACGTCCTTCAAACTCTGGGCGTTCAGGTCGGTGTGGGTAATGGTGAGCCGCACCTTGCCGCCCAGCGCCTCGATGTCGATCGCCACCCGGGAGATCTGGTCGGGATCGGCCTGTGCTGACGGTGCAGCCCAGGTGATGACCAGCCGCCTCGGCGGATCGGCTTCCAGCACCTTGCCGATCACGTCGGCGGGACGGTCGGGGAACTTGTGCTCCCAGGTCGAGCCGACCTTCCAGTCGGAGACGTTCGAACGCTCCCAGTAGCTGGCGCTGATCTTCGCGTCGGTGATCGCCTCCCAGACCTTTTCCGCCGTGGTCACGATGTAGGTCACGTAGACGTAAGATGGCTTATCCATGTTCGTCTCCTTCGAGGCGTTGTTTCAGGTCGGCCAGGGCGTCGAGCCGGGGCCGTTCGAACTTCGCGATCCAGCGGGCATGGGCCTCGTGGATCGGCACGGGGTTCAGGTAGTGCAGTTTCTCGCGCCCCTTCCGGACGGTGGCGACGAGGTTGGCGGCTTCCAGAACGCTGAGGTGCTGGCTGACCGCCTGACGGGTCATGTCCAGGCGCGCGGCCAGAGCGCCCAGGGTCTGGCCGGGTTCGCGGAACAGGTCGTCCAGCAGCGAGCGGCGGCTCGCGTCCGCCAGCGCCTTGAAGACCCGGTCCATCTCATCGCCCATGCCGCCAATATGCAAGAAATTACTTGCATGTCAAATCCGGCAGGCCGTGGGCTGACGCGGGACGTGCGCCTCGCCTAGGATGACGTCATGCGCTTACTCGCCCTCGCGATCGCCCTCACCGCCACGGCCGCGCCGGCGCTCGCCGCGCCGGTCTGCACGCCGCCGCCGGGGCTGACGCCAGCGCCGGCGCTTAACCCGCGGCCGGATGAGATCGTGCGCGGCGTGACCGTCGCCTACTATGTGCTGGCTCTGACCTGGACGCCGGAATGGTGCCGCTCCGGCGGATCGGGCGCGGACGCTAAGCAGATGGAATGCGGCCGGCCGTTCGGCTTCACCCTGCACGGTCTGTGGCCGGACGGCGCGCGGCCACCGTTTCCGCGGTTCTGCCAGCCGGCCGGCGCGCTCGACCCGGCGACCATGCGCGGGATGTATTGCCGAACGCCGTCGCCGATCCTGCTGCAGCATGAGTGGCAGGCGCACGGGACCTGCGCCGCCTGGGCAAGCCCGCAAGCCTATTTCGCCCAGGCCTCGGCGCTGTTCGACCGGCTGACAATTCCGAAGATCGAGCAGATCCCTGCCGCCGAGCTAACCGCCGGCGCCGTGCGCACGGCCTTCGTGGCGAAGAACCCAGGGCTCAACCCCGACGGGGTCTATGTCCAGACCCAGCGTGCGTCAGGGGCGTTGAACGAGGTGCGGATCTGCTACGACCTGAAGTTCAAGCCTATGGCCTGCCCCGGCGGCGGCGGCGCGCCGAACGGCGTCCATATGACGCTGGCGCCCAGCCGGACGGGCGCCTTCTGAGCCCTGGCGCGTTTCACATCGCCTTGCCGCCGCCACCCGGCGCAGCCACCTTCGTCCTTATGAGACCTCCGATCATGACCACCCGCCGCCTGCTGCTCGCCATGACCGCGGCCGCCGCGCTGACGCCCGCCGCGGTTCTGGCCGCGACCCCAGCGCCGGCTATCTCCGCCGAGGAGCAGGCGCTGGTCGACAAGGCGGTGGCCTATCTGCAAGGGCTCGGCGAGGCCAAGGGCCGCTTCACCCAGACCGATCCGCGCGGCGCGGTGACCACCGGCGAACTGTTCCTCAAGCGTCCCGGCAAGGCGCGCTTCGCCTATGACCCGCCGGCGGGCCTGCTGGTCGTCTCCGACGGCGGCCGGGTGATCGTCTCCGACAGCCGGCTGAACACCTTCACCGCCTATCCGCTCGGCGCGACGCCCCTGTCGCTGTTCCTCGCGAAGACCATCCGCCTGGACAAGGGCGTGCAGGTGACCCGCGTCACCCGCGCCGCCGACGGTTTTTCGATCACCGCCCGCGACGGCAAGCGCGAGACCGCCGGCCAGATCATGCTGAGCTTCAAGGACAATCCCATGTCGCTGGTGGCCTGGGCGGTGACTGACGCGCAGGGGCACACGACCCAGGTCCGTATCAACGGCCTGCAGGCGACCTCCGGCCTCGACCCGGCGCTGTTCGTGCTCAGGGACCCGCGCCCCAAACCGGCGACTCAGGGCTGATTGTGACGAATTCATCACGGGCAAGGGCTAACTCTTGGGTGCTTGACTTTTGTATTCCCTGTGGCGTTAATGACACTATCTCGTCGGCGCGCGTACGCGCAGACGGAATCCGTGCCGGAACCTATCCCCTCCCGGCGGCGGCATGAGAGACCACTTCAACGCCCGGGCTTCTCCAGTGCCCGGGCGTCCCTTTATCCGCTCCATTCCCATATGAGACGGCCACCCTTAAGGGAGCGGCATGCGCCTTCGAATCTGCACCTGGAACGTCAACTCCGTGCGCCTGCGGGCCGAACAGGCGGCCCGCTTCGTGGCCGAGCAGGCGCCGGACGTCCTGTGCCTGCAGGAGATCAAGTGCCGTGAGGGCGAGTTCCCGCGTCAGGCCTTCATCGACATGGGCCTGCCGCACCTGAAGATCGCCGGCCAGAAGGGCTGGCACGGCGTCGCCATCGCCTCGCGCCTGCCGCTGGAGGAGGCTCCGCCGCTGGACGTCTGCCGCGAAGGCCACGCCCGCTGCGTCGGCGCGACGGTGCAGGGCGTCGAGATCCACAATTTCTACATCCCGGCCGGCGGCGACGTAGCTGACCGCGTCGAGAACCCGAAGTTCGATCACAAGCTCGACTTCTATGAGAAACTGACCGCCGAGCTTTCGAAGCGCGACCCCAAAGCGCCGCTGGCCATCGTTGGCGACCTGAACGTCGCGCCCGGCGAGAACGACGTCTGGAACCACAAGTACATGTCCAAGATCGTCAGCCACACGCCGGTGGAGATCGAAGCCATGTGGGCCCTCCACAAATCGCTCGGCTTTATCGACCTGACCCGCGAGGCCTATCCGGAGCCGCAGAAGCTGGCCTCGTGGTGGAGCTACCGCGCCCAGGACTTCCGCCAGTCCAACCGGGGCCTGCGCCTCGACCACATCCTGGTGACGCCCGGCCTGCGCGATGCGGCGTTCCGCCTGGGCTCGGCAGCGGCCCGCATCCACGACGACGTGCGCGAATGGGATCGGCCCAGCGACCACGCACCGGTCTCGGCGGATCTGGTACTCTAGCAGGCGACGGCCTGCAGATGACCGTTGGCGGCGAAATCCAGAAGCGGACGGTCGCGGGTCATCAGGCGATAGCCATAGGCGCGAGCGGTGGCGGCGATGATTCGGTCGGCTGGATCCCTTAGCCTTGGATCTGGAAGGAAGGACGCGGCGACCAGGATGCTGGGCGGCAAGGGGGACAACGTCATCCCGTCGTCGAGGGCCTCCTGGAACCAGGCCAGCGGGTCCGCCGCGAGTGTTAGCCGCCCTTTCGAGACGAGTTGGCCGATCTCCCACGCCGAGATGGGTGACACGACGATATGACCGTCAGTCCCGCCGGCTACTTTCAGCTCCGCCTCCGCCTCATTGCTGAGTTTGTCGCCGTTCAACGTCCAGATGAGCGCGCAGGTATCGAGGAGCAGCGGGCGGTTCATTCCCGCTCAGCATCCCAGATTTCGCCCGTGGGATTTGTAAGGTCCCACCCGGGCGCGACCCGCACGGTGCCAGCCATCTTCGCCCGCAGCCGCTCAAGCCATCCCGTTCGCGGACTCGGGGCGCCGGAGCGAGAAGCGGCACGAGACTCGACGCGCCGAAAAACCAGCTTCTCGCCGGCCGGGTCTACCTGTTCCGTCGTGAAACCCGCGTCGAGCCACGCCTGAGTCATCGTATTGTTCGACGGATTGTTGCTCCACCAGGCAGGATATTGCTTGGACTTCGGCAGAGGCGCTCCGACCAAGCGCTCGATGTCGGCAAAGGTCATCGGGACGCGCTCCGCGGCCTGGGCCTTCAGAAAGCCCTTCAACGGATCATACTTGCCCATGGCTACCCTCCTGAGCGGCAGGTAGTTTACTACAGTTGCATTAAAGGTGCAATTCTAGGGCGCAAGCTTGTACCCGCCGGCTTCCGTGAGCAGCAGCTTGGCGTTCGCCGGATCACTCTCGATCTTCTGGCGCAGGCGGTAGACGTGGGTTTCCAGGGTGTGGGTGGTGACGCCGGCGTTGTAGCCCCAGACCTCGGCCAGCAGCTCCTCGCGCGACACCGGCTTTTCCCCGGCGCGGTAGAGGTACTTCAGGATGTTGGTTTCCTTCTCCGTCAGGCGGATCTTTTTGCCCTGCGGATCGATCAGCATCTTGCCGGCCGGTCGGAACTCGTACGCCCCCAGGCGGAAGACCGCGCCTTCAGAGTGCTCGTAGTCGCGCAGCTGCACCCGGATGCGGGCCAGGAGGACGGCGAACTTATAGGGCTTGGTCACGTAGTCGTTGGCCCCGGCGTCGAGGCCGCGGACCGTGTCGTCGTCCTCGCCGGCGGCGGTCAGCATGATCACCGGCGTGGTGACGCCTCCGGCGCGCATCCGCCGGCAGGCCTCGCGGCCGTCGAAGTCCGGCAGGTCGACGTCGAGCAGGATCAGGTCCGGCCGCTCCGTCTCGGCGAGGCGCACGCCGTCGGCCGCCGTGGCCGCCTCCAGCGTGTCGAAGTCCTCTGATTGGAGCTGTTCGGCGACGGCTCCGCGCAGGTCCGCGTCGTCATCGACGATGAGGAGGGTCTTGCGTTGAGCCATGGCCGGAAGAACATGCACCGTGTCGCCGCTTGCGACCAACCGTATTTAGGAAGCCGCGCCGTGATCTTCACCGCCACAGCAAATTCCGGCGTTTCGACCGGCTGGATGGAGATCGCCGGGCGGCGCGTGCGCTGTGCGCTCGGCAAGTCCGGCGTGAAGCCAGCGAAGGACAAGCGCGAAGGCGACCTGGCCTCGCCGGCCGGCATCTGGCCGATCCGCCGCGTCTTTTACCGGCCCGATCGCGGCGGGCCGCCGAGGACCGCCCTGCCGCTGGTGTCGATGGCGCCGGACGACGGCTGGTGCGACGACCCGCATGACGCGGCCTACAACCGCCTGGTCAAGCTGCCCCGCGCCACCAGCCATGAGAACCTCTGGCGCGAGGATCACGTCTACGACCTCGTCGTGATCCTGGGCCACAACGACGACCCGCCGGAGCCCGGCATGGGCTCGGCGATCTTCCTGCACCTGGCGCGCGAGGACTACGCGCCCACCGAAGGCTGCGTGGCCCTGGCCCGTTCGGACCTGGAAGAGCTGCTCGCCGCCGCCCATCCCGGCGACGCCCTGGAGATCCGGGCCGGCTAGGTCCGCGCCCCGAACACTGCCGAGCCTACGCGCACGCTGGTGGCGCCGAAGGCGATGGCGGTCTCGAAATCGTCGCTCATGCCCATGGAGAGTTTCGCGAGCCCATTTCGCGCGGCGATCTTGGCCAGCAGGGCGAAATGCGGGCCCGTGGGCTCGGCGGCCGGCGGGATGCACATCAGGCCCTCGAGCGTCAGGCCGTAGGTCGCGCGACACGCGGCGATGAAGGCGTCGGCGTCGGGCGGGATCACGCCGGCCTTCTGCGGCTCCTCGCCGGTGTTCACCTGAACGTAGAGACGGGGACTGCAGCCCCGCTTCTGAGCCTCGTCAGCCAGAACGCGGGCCAGCTTCTCGCGGTCGAGGGTTTCGATGACGTCGAAAAAGGCTACGGCGTCGGCGGCCTTGTTGGTCTGTAACGGCCCGATCAGGTGAAGCTCGATCCCGCCGCGGCGCTCGGTCCAGCGGCTCTGCGCCTCCTGCACCCGGTTCTCGCCGAACACCGCCTGACCGGCCGCCAGAACCGGCGCGACCGCCTCCCAGGGCTGCATCTTAGAGACCGCCACCAGGGTCACGTCGCCTGCCGGGCGTCCGGCGGCTTGCGTCGCGCGGGCGATCCGGGCCACGACATCGGCCCAGGCTCTTTCAGGAAGGGCGGCAGGAGGAGGCTGGGCCATTTCGGGCGGGTTCTGGACCTTGGCGAGGACGGCCCAGTTCCTAGGGCGCCGCGCCGATGGGCGGAAGGGGGCGAAGCGCGCCCTGCCGCGGCTCCTGTTCTTCACCGATCCCATCCGCACGCCGGAACCTGAGGCGATGGCGCGCCGCCTGCCGCGCGGCGCGGCGGTGGTGTTCCGCGCCTTCGGGGCGCTGGATGCGGAGTCCCGGGGCCGGCGACTGAAGGCCATAGCCCGGGCGCGGGGCTTGATCCTGCTGATCGGCGCCGATGCGGACCTGGCCCAGCGCCTGGGCGCCGACGGGGTCCACCTGCCGGAGCGCCTCGCACACAGGGCGCGGCGATTGAAGGCGGCCCATCCCCGCTGGATCGTCACGGCGGCGGCGCATTCGCCGGCGGCCGCGCGGCGCGCCCTGACGGCGGGCGCGGACGCGGCGGTGGTCTCGACGGTGTTTGCGAGCCGCTCGGCCTCGGCGGGCGCGCCTATGGGCCCGATCCGGCTGGCGATCCTCGTCCGTCGCGCCGGCGGGCCGATCTACGGCCTGGGCGGGATCGACAACAAAAAAGCCCGCCTCCTGAAGGACGCGGGCCTTGTGGGTGTCGCGGCGGTCGACGCGTTTAGAACTTGAACTTCGTCTCGAGCTGGACGCGCGGCTGACCGCTGTCGGGCGTGTTCGGTTTCGGGCCCGGGATCGGCTGCTGGTCGCCGAAGGCGAAGGCGCCGCCGACCCGCAGAGCCGGCGTGATCTTGTAGTAGGCCCCGGCCTGGATGTCGTTCAGCGTCGTCTGGCGAGTGTCGGGCTGCTGCAGGTTCAGGGTGACACCCCAGCGACCCTTGGCCGCATCCCACTTCAGCACCTGGGTCCCAGCGTTGATCGGCGAGGATGTATCCGCGTGCACCGTGAAGTCGAGCGGCTTGGTGGAGGTGCTCTGAGACGACGCCACGACCGTCGCCGGCGCCGCCTGCGCAGTGCCGCCGACCACGCCCAGAAGGGCGGTCGCAGCGACCAGCATTGCCAATTTGCGGACGGACATGCCCAACATATAGCCCCTCGACGCGGCGGACACACCCCCGGTCGCCCAGGTTCCGCCACGGTACAGGCCGATTAGAGAGGCGCCCTGGCTAAGGTCAACTTAATCTGCGCGCACAAAGTCGAGATATGGCGAAGAACCTCTTCGCCTGTGGCGGCGGGGTCACGCGATTCCTGTTTGGCGCCTGACATGGCATTGTTATAGAGGGCCCCGGCGCGGGGCGGCGCCGTGGCGCTGGGTTGGCGCCGCGGAAATCATTGGAGACCGATACATATGCCGTTTGTGCGCGGTACTCAGTTGCATCGCTTTGGGATGCGTCGCGTTGCGGTGAGCGCCTTGGCCGTCGCCTCTTTGGGCGTGGCCGGTTGTTCCCACATCATGCATCCGCTCGGCGGCGGCGATTCCGGCCCGAAGGCGGTGAACAATCCGGATTCCGCCGTCCAGATCGGGGTCAACGGCTATCTGTGGCGCGCGACGCTGGACACCCTGTCCTTCATGCCGCTGGCCTCGGCCGACCCGTACGGCGGCGTGATCATCACCGACTGGTATATGAATCCGGAAAAGCCGGACGAGCGCTTCAAGATCACCGTCTACATCCTGGACGCGCGCCTGCGCGCCGATGGGCTGAACGTGGCCGTGTTCAAGCAGAACAGGGACGCCAGCGGGCAGTGGATCGACGCCCCCTCGGCCAGCCAGACCGAGACGGACTTCGAGAACGCCATCCTGACGAAGGCGCGCCAGCTTCGACTTTCGAACCTCAAGGGCTAAGCCCCAATACCGTTCGTCAGTCGCGCCCATCCCCGAGCATCTCGCGAGATGCTCGATTCTTGGCAGGATAGGGATTGCCGGCCCTAGGCCGGAAATCCCTGGGAGGCGTTGACCGGAAGTCCCACTCCAGTCCAAAGCCTCCTCAAGATGGCCCGCTACAACCCCAAAGAGACCGAACCCATGTGGCGCAGCGCCTGGGCGGAGGCTGACGCCTTCCGCGCGGTGATCGACCCGTCGCGGCCCAAATACTACGTGTTGGAGATGTTCCCGTACCCGTCGGGACGCCTGCACATGGGCCATGTGCGCAACTACGCGCTCGGCGATGTCATCGCCCGCTTCAAGCGCGCCCGCGGCTTCTCCGTCTTGCACCCCATGGGCTGGGACGCCTTCGGCCTGCCCGCCGAGAACGCCGCCATGGAGCGCGGCGTCGATCCCAAGGGTTGGACCTACGAAAACATCGCGCGGATGCGCGCCGAGCTGAAGGAGCTGGGCCTGTCGATCGACTGGTCCCGCGAATTCGCCACCTGCGACCTGGCCTACTACGGCCAGCAGCAGGCGCTGTTCCTCGACCTGTTCGCGCGCGGTCTGGTCTACCGCCGTGAGGGGATGGTCAACTGGGATCCGGTGGACATGACCGTGCTCGCCAATGAGCAGGTGGTCGACGGCCGCGGCTGGCGCTCCGGCGCGGTGGTCGAGAAGCGCAAGCTGAACCAGTGGTTCATGCGGATCACCGACTACGCCGACCAGCTGACCGACGATCTGGCCACCCTGGACCGCTGGCCCGAGAAGGTCCGCGTCATGCAGGAGAACTGGATCGGTCGCTCCAAGGGCCTGACTTTCTCCTTCGACTTCGCCGAGCCGGCGCCGAAGGGCTTCGAAAAGGGCCTGGAGGTCTACACAACCCGGCCGGACACCCTGTTCGGCGCGAGTTTCGTGGCCATCGCCGCCGATCACCCGCTGGCCGAGCAGGTGGCGGTCGCCAATGACGCGGCGAAGGCGTTCATCGCCGAGTGCAAGAAGGGCGGCGCCAGCCAGGCGGAGATCGACACCGCCGAGAAGCTGGGCTTCGACACCGGCGTCCGCGTGAAGCACCCCTTCGATCCCAGCTGGGAGCTGCCCGTCTGGATCGCCAACTTCGTCCTGATGGACTACGGCGCGGGCGCTCTGTTCGGCTGCCCCGCCCACGACCAGCGCGACCTGGATTTCGCCCATAAATACAAGCTGCCGGTCACCCCGGTGGTGCTGCCGCCCGGCGAGGACCCCGAAACCTTCACGATCGGGAATGAGCCCTATCTGGGCCCGGGCGCCATCTATCACTCGCGCTTCCTAGACGGGCTGGACATCGAGGCCGCCAAGGCCGCCGCGATCGCCCGGATGGAAGAGCTGGGCCAGGGGCAGGGCGCGACGGTCTTTCGCCTACGCGACTGGGGCGTGGCCCGCCAGCGCGCCTGGGGCTGCCCGATCCCGGTGGTCCATTGCGACAAGGACGGCGTCGTGCCGCTGCCCAAGTCGGCCCTGCCTGTGGCGCTGCCCGACGACCTGGAGTTCGGCAAGCCGGGCAATGCGCTCGCGCGCCATCCGACCTGGAAACACACCACCTGCCCGACGTGCGGGGGACCGGCGACCCGCGAGGTCGACACCCTCGACACCTTCGTGGACTCGTCCTGGTACTTCGCCCGCTTCGCCAATCCGCACGCCGCCGAGCCGATCGACAAGGCCGCCGCCGACTACTGGCTGCCGGTCGACCAGTACATCGGCGGCATCGAGCACGCGGTCCTGCACCTGCTCTATGCCCGGTTCGTCACCAAGGCCCTGGCCGACGACGGCCAGTTGTCGGTGCGCGAGCCGTTCGCGGGCCTGTTCACCCAGGGCATGGTCACCCACGAGACCTATCGCCAGCAGAGCGGTGAGTGGCTGGAGCCCAAGGACGTCGAGGTGATCGTGGAGGGCAAGACCCGCCGCGCGCGCCTGGTTGAAAACGGCGCAGAGGTGACGATCGGCGACGTCGAGAAGATGTCGAAGTCCAAGAAGAACACCGTGGCGCCGGAAGAGATCTTCGACGTCTACGGCGTGGACGCCGCCCGCCTGTTCGTCCTGTCCGACAGCCCGCCGGAACGCGACGCCCAGTGGTCCAACGCCGGCGTCCAGGGCGCCTGGCGCTTCGTGAACCGGGTCTGGGACGAGTTCGACAGCCAGCCGCAGGACGCAGCCGCGGCCGTGGGCGACGACGAGGCCGCCACGGCCCTGCGCCGCGCGACCCACAAGCTGATCCGCCAGGTCACCGAGGCGATCGACACCTTCCGCTTCAACTCCGGCATCGCGCGGCTCTACGAGTTCCTGAACCTATTGAAGGCCAATCCGGCCGCCGGCGCCACGCCGGCCGTGCAGGCGACCCGCCACGAGGCGCTGTCGGCCTTTTCCCGGCTGATCGCGCCCTTCACGCCGCACCTGGCCGAAGAGTGCTGGGCGCGGGTCGGCGGACAGGGCATGGTCGCCATGGCGCCCTGGCCGATCTTCGACGCCGCCCTGACCGAAGACGCGGTGCGGGTGCTGCCGGTGCAGGTCAACGGCAAGCGCCGCGGCGAAATCTCGGCCCCGGCGGGCGCTTCGGCGGCGGACGTGGAGAAGATCGTGCTTGACGACCCCGAGATCGCACGGCGCCTTGAGGGCCTGACCATCCGCAAGGTGATCGTGGTGCCCGACCGCATCGTCAACATCGTGGCCGCCTGACATGAACCGCCCGGCAAAGCTCCTGCTGACCGTCGCCGTCGCGAGCGCGAGCCTGGCGCTCGGTGGCTGCGGCTTCACCCCGCTCTATGGCGCGCCGGGCGTCGTGCCGAAGCTGGCGGCGATCAATGTGGTGCAGCCCCAGGGCCGGGCCGGCTTCCTGATCCGCGAGCACCTGGACGACGCCTTCGCCAAGAACCGCAGCGCCGCGGCGGCCTATACCATGCGCCTGTCGCTGGCCGAGGCGCGCTATCCGCGCGGCGTGCGCACCGACAACGTCGCCACCCGCTACGAATATGTGCTGACCGCCGACTATACGCTTGCCAACCTGCCGGGTGGCGACGTGGCCAAGAAGGGCCGCGTGCGGGTGGAGGTCACCTACGACTCCGCCGACCAGCCCTACGCCTCGATCGCCGCGGAACAGGATGCGGAGGATCGGGCGACCCAGGAGGCCGCGCGGCGCATCCAGCTGGAGCTCGCCTCGTGGCTGGCCACTGGCGAGCCATCGCCGAAGAAGCCGCAGAAGGTGACGCCACCGGACGCCAACTCCGTGACGCCGACCGGGCTTCCCACGGGGGACTAGCGGCCTTGATCCTCGGCAAGCGCCCCGACATCGAACGCTTCCTGTCGCGGCCCGACGCCGACGTCCGCGCCGCCCTGATCTACGGCCGCGACATGGGCGTGGTGCGCGAGCGCGGCCAGCAGCTAGCGGCGAAGATCGCCAAGGATCCCAACGACCCCTTCGACGTGGCCCAACTCACCGACGGCGACCTCGACGCCGACGGCGGACGCCTGGAGGGCGAGCTGGCCGCCCAATCGCTGATGGGCGGCCGGCGGCTGGTGCGCCTGCGGTTCGCCACGGAGAAGGCGGCCCTCGACAAGCTGACCGCCGAGGCCTTGACCCGTCACGCTGCGGGCGAGCTGAACCCTGACGCCTTCCTGTTGATCGAGGCCGGCACGCTGGGCCGCGACTCGACCCTACGCAAGGTGGCCGAGAAGGCTGCCGGCGTGGCGACGATCCCCTGCTACGAAGACGAACCCGGCGACGTGGCGCGCCAGGTCCGCGAGGCGCTCAGCAAGGACAACCTGTCGCTCAACTCCGAGGCTCTGCAGCTCTTCGTGGCGCGGATGCCCAAGGAGCGCGGCGTGGCCCGCCAGGAGATCGAGCGGCTGGCCCTGTTCCTCGGCCCCGGCAGCGGCGCGACCGCGACGCCCGCGGATCTTGAGCCCTTCCTCGGCGTCGAGCCGGAGGCCTCGCTGTTCGACGCCGCCGCTGACGCCTTCGGCGGACGCCTCGGCGAGGCGCAGGCCGGTTTGCGCCGCGCGGCGCAGGAAGGCGAGGGCGGTCCGGCGGCCGTGCGCGCCATGGGCATGCACCTGGGCAAACTGCGCCGCGCGCTCACGCTCGCCAAGAGCGGCGCCGGCCTGCAGGAGGCGGCCAAGGCGGCGGGCGTCTTCTGGAAGCAGGAGCGGGAATTCCTGCGCCAGGCCCGATCCTGGAACCTGGAGGAGCTGGACCGTATCCAGCCGCAGATCCTCGACGCCGATCGCCTGTGCAAGACCGCCGGTTCGCCCGATCAACTGATCGCCGAACGCCTGGCCCTTACCGTCGCCGGCCGCGCGCGCCGCCTGGGGCTCTAGTCGCCCCCTTGCCGCCAGCCCGGAACGCCGGGATACTTGCGCCCATAAGCAGCAATGACTGCAGACGTACCGGGAGGCAGTGATGTTGGCCAAGAGATTGAAGGCGTTAGCCTTTTCAGTAGCGCTCGGGATCGGCTTCTCGCCAGCCCTGGTCCACGCCCAGCCGCCCGCGCCGCCGAAGACCGGCTACAAGGCGCCCCGCGACGCCTATGGCCACCCGGACCTGCAGGGGGTTTGGACCAACGTCGCCGTCACCCGCCTGGAGCGCAACCCGAAGTATGGCGCGGACCTGGTGCTGACTGAGGCCGAGACCAAGAAGATCGAGGCCAAGACCCAGGCGCAGATCGATCTGGGCAACAAGCCGACCGACCCGAACGCCAAGGTCACCGACCTGCCCGCCGACTGCTCAGGCGGCCGGGGCACCGATTGCAACTACAACGCCGCCTGGACCGATCCCGGCAGCGTGGTGATGCGGGTGAACGGCCAGCCCCGGAACGGCTTCATCACCTCCACGCCGGACGGCCGGGTGCCGATGCGCAAGGATATCAAGGTCAACGCCTTCGGCCGCACGCTGCGCCCCGGCCAGAGCCCCAGCGACAACCCGGAAACCCGCGCCCTCGGCGAGCGTTGCCTGCTGTCCTTCGGCAATTCCGCGAGCCCGGTGATGCTGCCCGGCCTCTACAACAACACTTATCAGTTCGTGCAGACCAAGGATCAGGTCGTCATCGACGTGGAGATGGTGCACGACGCCAGGATCGTCCGCCTGAACGCCACCCAGCATCTGCCGGACACGGTGCGGCCCTGGATGGGCGATTCCATCGGCCATTGGGACGGTGACACGCTGGTGGTCGAGACCACCAACTTCCACCCCGAACAGGTCTTCCGCGGCGCGTCCCAGCACCTGAAGGTCACCGAGCGCTTCACGCGGACCGGCAAGGACCGGATGCACTACGCCTTCTGGGTGGACGATCCGACGGTCTTCGCCCAGCCCTGGGGCGGTGAATACGAGTTCTCGCGCATCACCGGCCAAGTCTACGAATATGCCTGCCATGAGGGGAACTATGGCTTGGTGGGCATCCTGCAGGGCGCGCGAGAGGAAGAGCGCACCGGCCACAAGACCGCGCCGACCAACGTCGACCAGAAAGCCAAGGCGGCGGACGCCGAGGACGGCGAGGGCCTGTAGTCGGGCCTAATCCCGAACCCGCGAATAGACGAGGCAGTCGCCCGGCTCGCCGGGGCCCGCGTAGTGCGCCTTTCGAAGGGTGCCTTCGGCGGCATAGCCGCAATGCTCGACCGTGCGGGCGTCAGCGAAGTTTTCCACGGCGATGATCAGTTGCAGCCGGTGGCATTCCGCATGCTGCGCGAAGAGCAAGTCGGAGAACAGGCGCAGGGCTTCCGAGCCATAACCTTTGCCACGGTCGTCTTCATTGTGGAGGCTGTAGCCGATCTCGAAGCCGTGCACCCTGGGACCCGCCGGATAGTACTGCATGGTCCCCACGAGACGGTCTTCGACCTCGAAGGCGGCGACCCCGGTCTTTGGAGTCCAGAAGCCGGTCTGGTCGTGGACGGCGCGGGCCCAGGCGAGATCGGTCATAGGCTCGGTGGCCGAGAGGCTGAACGGGTGGGCGACGGCGGCCTTGAGATCGGGGACCCGGATCGTGCGCAGGCGAACGAGGTTTCCTTCGGCCAGGATCATCGGCGCATCAGCCTCCGGCAGAGTTCATCGAGCTGTTCTAGGGTCGCATACTTGATTCTGAGTTCGCCAACACCGTCGCGGTCGACGAGGTCGACGCTCATGCCTAGGGCATCCTCCAGGTCGACCTCCAGGGCCGCGGTGTCGGTATTCTTGCCCGCACGTCGTGGACCGGAGGCCTTCCTGGCCGTCCCGCCGTCCGAGC
The DNA here is from genome assembly GCF_036264965.1 of Phenylobacterium sp. Classification (GTDB taxonomy): domain Bacteria; phylum Pseudomonadota; class Alphaproteobacteria; order Caulobacterales; family Caulobacteraceae; genus Phenylobacterium. The sequence goes on along the minus strand of NZ_DATAPY010000113.1, from coordinate 17,712 downwards.
CTTTTTTGGCCAGGGCCTCTGCATCTCGGACGGAAAGGCCTTTCTCGACAACGGCTTGCGCCAAAGCCTCCGGTTGGTCGGAGCTGAGGATCGCCCGCGCGTGGCCGGCGGTCAGGCGACCGAACAGGACATGGTCCTGGACGATCATCGGCAGCTGCAGCAGGCGCAGCGTGTTGGCCACGTGGCTGCGCGACTTGCCGACCGCGGCGGCGGCCTTGTCCTGGGTGTAGGCCATGCGCTTCATCAGCGAGGCGTAGGCCTGGGCCTCCTCCATGGCGTTGAGGTCCTCGCGCTGGACGTTCTCGACCACCGCGATCTCGAAAGCCTTGTCGTCGTCCAGCACCCGCACCAGCGCGGGGATCGCCTTCAGGCCCGCCTGTTGCGCCGCGCGCCAGCGGCGCTCGCCGGCGACGATCTCGAATTCACCAGCGGTCTTGGGCGAGGGGCGCACCAGGATCGGCTGCAGCACGCCCTTGTCGCGGATCGAGGATTCCAGCTCGGCGATCTCGGCTTCCGGGAAGTGGCGTCGCGGCTGATCGGGATTGCGATGGACCAGCTCGATGGGGATCTCGCGCGCGCCTTCGCCGGCGGCAACCGGCCCGTCGCCGTCGTTCGCGTCGTCCAGCAGGGCGGATAAGCCCCGGCCCAATCCTCTGCGGCCCTCGGCCATCGCAATCCCCTTACGCGGCCACTTTGCGGCGCGCGCGCTCGCGCAGAACCACCTCGCGGGCGAGCCGCAGGTACGCCTGGCTCCCCGCGCATTTCAGATCATAGACTAGAGCCGGCTTGCCGAACGAGGGCGCCTCGGAGACCCGCACGTTCCGCGGGATCACCGTCTGGTAGACCGTCTCGCCGAAGTGGTCGCGCACGTCATTCGCCACCTGGGCCGACAACCCGTTGCGGCGGTCGAACATGGTCAGCACGATCCCCTGGATCTCCAGCTTCGGATTGAGGCTCGTGTGCACCAGATCGATGGTGCGCATCAGCTGGGTCAGGCCCTCGAGCGCGAAGAACTCGCACTGCAAAGGCACCAGCACCGCGTCGGCCGCGGCCATGGCGTTCACCGTCAGCAAATTGAGCGACGGCGGGCAGTCGATCAGCACATAGCTGTAGGTTCCCGCCTCCCGCACCGCGTCCAGGGCGTCGCGCAGCTTGTAGGAGCGCCGGGCCTGCTGGGCCAATTCCATCTCGATGCCGGAAAGGTCCGGATCGGAGGGCACCACATCCAGGCCGGGCACCGAGGACTTCACCACCGCGTCGACGAGCGACCGCTCACCCATCAGCACGTCGTAGAGGGTGTTCTTCCGCTGCGCCCGGCCGATGCCGAGTCCGGTGGAGGCGTTTCCCTGCGGGTCGCTGTCGATCAGCAGCACCCGCTCACCCACGGCGGCCAGGGCCGTGCCGAGGTTGATGGCGGTGGTGGTCTTGCCCACGCCGCCCTTCTGGTTAGCGACGACGAGCACCCGCAGGGTCGGATCAGGTCTTGCGGGCACGGCAGAGCCTCCTCACACGCACGATGCGGCCCCGGGGGTCGCTTTTGGATAGCACGACGTCGGCCTCATATTCCCAATGCCTAGCCGCTTCCTTCATCTCGGCCACGACGTCCTGTCCCTTCAGGAACAGGCCGGTCGCGCCAGATTGCAGGTAGGGCCGGGCATACCCGAGCAGGCGGTGGAGCGGCGCACAAGCCCGCGCAGTGACGATCTCCACAGTTAGATCGAGGTTTTCCGCACGCGCGTTGTGGACGATCGCCGGAAGCGCCAGCTCTTCCACCACTTCGGAGAGGAACTTGCAGCGCTTGGTCATGCTCTCCACGAGGTCGACGTGGAAGCCGACCACGCCCTTGCCGAGTATGGCCAGCACCAGGCCGGGCAGACCGGCGCCGGCGCCCAGGTCCGCCCAGGCGCGCGCTTCAGGGGCCAGACGCAGCAGCTGGGCCGAGTCCCAAGCGTGGCGCGACCAGAAGTCGGGCAGGGAGGCCGGGCCGACCAGATTCATCACTGCGTTGCGCTCGGCGAGCATCACCCGGAAGCGTTCGAGGTCCGCCATCTGCGCCGTCGTGGCGCCGCTGACGGCTGCGAAACCTTCGGCGTCCATCAGCACCGCGGGCGCCTGGGGTTCAGGCGGCGCGGCGACGGACATGGGCCAGCAGGGCGGTGAGCGCGCCGGGCGTCACGCCTTCGATCCGGGCCGCCTGGCCAAGCGTCAAGGGTTTGACGTTATTGAGCTTTTCACGCGCCTCATTGGAGAGGCCACCGACTGCGCCATAGTCGAGGTCGGCGGGCAGGGTGAGGTCCTCGTCGCGGCGGAAGGCGGCCACGTCGGCGGCCTGGCGATCGAGGTAGCCCGCGTAGGACGCGTCGATCTCGACCTGCTCACGGACGGCCGGCGCCCAGTCCGCGATCTGCGGCCAGATGCGGGCCAGGTCGTCGAAGCCTATGGTCGGGTAGGCGAGGAGCTCGGTCAGATTGCGGCGCTGGCCGTCGGCCTTCACCGGCAAGCCGGCCTTTTCCGCCGCCGAGGGCGTCAGCGTCAGACCGGCGGCCATGGCGCGGGCTTCGGCCAGCGCCGCAGCTTTCTCGCCGAACGCCTTGGCGCGGACGGACCCGACGACGCCCAGCGCCTCGCCCTTGGCGGTCAGCCGCTGGTCGGCGTTGTCGGCGCGCAGGATCAGGCGGAACTCGGCGCGGCTGGTGAACATCCGATAGGGCTCGGTGACCCCGCGGGTGACCAGATCGTCGATCAGCACGCCGATGTAGGCCTCGTCGCGGGCGAAGGACGCCGCATCCAGCCCAGAGGCGGCGCGGGCGGCGTTCAACCCCGCCACCAGCCCTTGCGCGCCGGCTTCCTCATAGCCCGTCGTGCCATTGATCTGGCCGGCCAGGTAGAGTCCCGGCAGGCGCTTGGCCTCCAGGGTCGGATAGAGCTCGCGGGGGTCCACGTAGTCGTATTCGATGGCGTAGCCGTAGCGGCGCACCCGCACCTCTTCCAGGCCGACCATGGTTCGCAGGAACAGGTCCTGAGTCTCTTCGGAGACCGAGGTGGAGACGCCATTGGGATAGACCGTGTCGTCGCTCAGGCCCTCCGGCTCCAGGAACAGCTGATGGCTGGTCTTGTCGGCGAAGCGGACCACCTTGTCCTCGATGGACGGGCAATAGCGCGGGCCGATCCCCGTGGCCTTGCCGCCATAGACCGCGCTCTCGCCGAGACGTTCGGCGATGATCCTGTGGGTTTCGGCATTGGTGTAGGTGATGCCGCAGGCGATCTGCGGGTTGGTGATCGCCTCGGTCAGGAAGGAGAAGGGCACGGGTTCGTCGTCGGCGGCCTGCATCTCCAGCCGGTCCCAGGCGATGGTCGAGCCGTCCAGGCGGGCCGGGGTGCCGGTCTTCAACCGGCCCATACGTAGACCGGAGGCGTAGAGCCGGTCCGCGAGGCCAATGGCTGGCGCATCGCCGACCCGGCCGGCGGGGATGCGTTCGTCGCCGCGGTGGATCACGCCCTTCAGGAAGGTGCCGGTGGTCAGGACCACGCGGCCGGCGTGGTAGGCCGTACCGCTCGCCCCCAGCACGCCCACGACCACGCCGTCGGTGAGGATCAGGTCCTCCACCGCCTCGGCGACAATGGTCAAGTTGGGCGTCGTCGCGAGCTCCGCCTGCATGGCCTCCCGGTAGAGCTTGCGGTCGATCTGCGAGCGCGGGCCGCGCACCGCGGCGCCTTTGGAGCGGTTCAGCAGGCGGAACTGGATGCCAGCCCGGTCGCCCAAGCGGCCCATCAGGCCGTCCAGGGCGTCGATCTCGCGGACCAGATGGCCCTTGCCCAGGCCGCCGATGGCCGGATTGCAGCTCATCTCGCCGATGGTCTCAACCTTGTGGGTGAGCAGCAGGGTGCGTGCGCCGAACCGCGCCGAGGCGGCCGCCGCCTCGCAGCCGGCATGGCCGCCGCCGATGATGATCACGTCCAAGGTCATGAGCGGCTGCATATAGTCGAACGCCGGCGGTGTTTCACGTGAAACAACGCATCACTTGCCGATACAGAAGGTCGCGAAGATCCGGCCCAGGACGTCCTCCGGATCGATCCGACCCGTGATGCGGTCCAGGGCGCGGGCGGCGAGCCGTACGTCCTCGGCGGCGAGCTCAAGGGATTCGTCCTGCGAGAGGGCCTGTCGCAGTCGCGCGGCCGCCTCGGTCAGCAGGTCGCGATGGCGCAGGCGGGTGGCGGCCGGGAGCTCCGATCCGCCCAGCGCCTCCACCACCGTCTCGGTCAACGAGCGCTCCAGCCAGGCGACGTCGTTGGGGCTCCTGGCGGTGAAGGGCTCGCCGGGCAGGCCTTCGAGCCCTTCGCCCAGGTCGCGCTTGGTCAGCAGCACGATATCCCCGGAGCGCAGCGAGGCCGGCATTACGGGGTCCGGGTCGCCGTAGCCGTCCACCAGCCAGACGCGCAGACCTGCGGTCTCGGCCCAGGCCTCGGCGCGGCGCACGCCCTCGGCCTCGATCTCGTCGGTTGTCACCCGCAGGCCCGCAGTGTCGGCGACGATCACCTTGTAACCGCCCAGCACCATCGGGACCTCGATGATATCTCGCGTCGTGCCCGGCGTAGCCGAGACGATAGCCGCCTCGCGCCTGGCCAGCACGTTCAGCAAAGTGCTCTTGCCGGCATTCGGCGAGCCGAGCAGGGCTATGCGGAATCCCTCGCGGACCTGTTCGCCTCGCGCCACGTCGGCCGCCGCGGCCTCCAGCTCATCAGCGAGGATCTCCAGGATCGGCCGCGCGCGTCCCGCCACATCGGCCGGCACTTCCTCGTCGGGGAAGTCGACTGCGGCCTCCAGCATGGCCGACGCTCGGATCAGGCCATCGCGCCAGCGCGCCTGGACGCCGGACAACCGCCCGCCGAGCTGGGCCAGGGCCTGGCGGCGCTGGGCTTCTGTCTCGGCATCCACCAGATCGGCCACCCCCTCGGCCTGGGCGAGGTCCAGTTTGCCGTGCTCGAAGGCCCGGCGGGTGAATTCCCCCGGCTCGGCCAGGCGCAGGCCCTGGGCGGCGAGGGCGTCCACCAGGGCGGACACAACCGCCGGGCCGCCGTGGACGTGGAATTCCGCGCTGTCCTCGCCGGTGTAGCTGCCGGGCGCCGGGAACCAGAGCACCAGGGCCTCGTCGATCGGCACGCCTTGCGCGTCCGCCAGGGCCCGCAAGGACGCCCGCCGCGCCGCAGGCAACCGACCGGCCAAGGCCCGCACCGCGGCCCGCGTCCTGGGCCCGGACAGACGGACCACCGCCACCGCCGCCCGTCCGGCCGCCGTGGCCGGGGCGAAGATGGTGTCGCTCATGTCGCTAGGGGCGCTTCTGGGCGGCCGCGTTCATGCCCACTTCCATCAGCTTGCGAAAATGCTCCTGGGCGCCCGTCCCGAAGGCCATCCAGTTCTTCATCAGCTCGTCGGGCGAGATCATCGACATGTTGGCGTCGATCCGGCCCTTCATCTCATTGACCAGGTGCTCGTTGAGGCTGCTGACGTCCGGCAGGCCCATGAACCGCCGGGCCTCCTCCGGCGTGCAGTCCACTTCGATGGTCATCTTCATGCCGCAAGCTCCCGCTTCGGATTGCATATGGCCGCCTGACGGCCCCACGCGCTAGTAGCGCAGACATCGAAGCATACGGAAACCGGAGACGACCATGGGCGAGCCGACGACGATCACCACCGCGGACGGGACCTTCAGCGCCTACGTCGCCCGGCCATCCAGGGACAAGGCGCCGGCCATCGTGGTCATCCAGGAGATCTTCGGGGTGAACCAGGTGATGCGCGACGTCACCGACGGCCTGGCCGTCCAGGGCTATCTGGCCGTCTGCCCGGACCTGTTCTGGCGGATCGAGCCCGGCATCGACATCACCGATAAGACCGAGGCCGAGTGGAAACGGGCCTTCGAGCTGTTCAACGCCTTCGATGTGGACGCCGGCGTCGGCGACATCGCCGCGACCATCGCCCACATCCGCAAGGACGACGGCTGCAACGGCAAGGTGGGCGCCGTGGGCTATTGCCTCGGCGGCCAGCTGGCCTTCCTGACCGCGACGCGCACCGACGCCGATGCGAGCGTCGCCTACTACGGCGTGGGTCTGGAGAACCGGGTCGCCGAGGCGGAGAAGCTGACCCATCCGCTGCTGATGCACATCGCCGAGGAGGACCAGTTCGTCCCCAAGCCGGCGCAGGCCATCATCCTCGCCGCCCTGAAGGATCACCCGCAGATTGAGATCCACACCTACCCTGGCTGCGACCATGCCTTCGCCCGCGAAGGCGGCGAGCACTTCGACGCCGCGGCCGCCAAGCTGGCCAATGGCCGGACCCTGCAGTTCTTCGGCAAGGTGCTGGGCTGATGCACGCGATCCGCTTCGAAACCACCGGCGGCCCAGAGGTCCTGAAGTACGTCGAGGTCGACACCCCGACGCCGGGCCCCGGCCGGATCCTGGTTCGCCACCAGGCGATAGGGATCAACTTCATCGACACCTATCAACGGTCTGGCCTCTATCCGATGAAGCTGCCTTCCGGTCTCGGCTCCGAAGCCGCCGGCGTGGTGGAGGCGGTGGGGGAAGGCGTCACCCGCTTCAAGACAGGCGATCTGGCCGCCTATGCCGGCACGCCCGGCGCCTACGCCGACGCCAATGCCGTCATAGCTGACCGCGCCGTGAAGGTCCCGGCCGGCATCGATGCGCGCACCGCCGCCGCGGCGCTGCTGAAAGGGATGACCGTCGAGTTTCTGATCCGCCGCCTGCACCGGGTCGAGGCGGGAGAGACGATCCTGGTCCACGCCGCCGCCGGCGGGGTCGGCCAGATCATGACCCAGTGGGCCAAGGCCCTCGGCGCCGTGGTGATCGCCACGGTGGGCTCGGAGGAGAAGGCGATGCGGGTCCGCGAGCTGGGCGCGGATCACGTGATCCTCTACCGCGACCAGGATGTGGCGGCCGAGGTCCGCCGGATCACCGGCGGCAAGGGCGTGCCGGTGGCCTACGATTCCGTGGGGAAGGACACCTTCGATGGCACCCTGAAGAGCCTGGCGCGACGAGGGCTGTTCGTCAGCTTCGGCAACGCATCCGGCCCGCCGCCGCCCGTCGAGGCCAGACAGCTGATGCTGGGCGGCTCGCTGTTCTTCACCCGCCCGACCATGGGCGACTATCAGGCCACCACCGCCGAGCTCGACGCCAGCGCCGCCGCCCTGTTCGACATCATCGGCTCCGGCAAGGTGAAGGTCGAGATCGGCCAGACGTTCGCGCTGGCCGACGCCCGCAAGGCGCATGAGGCCCTGGAAAGCCGCACGACGATCGGGGCGAGTTTGCTGATTCCGTGAGCGAAGAAAACCTCACCTGCTTGCGGGGGAGGTGGCAGCGGAGCTGACGGAGGGGGCGTTGGGGCCGTGCGTCGGCAGCGCCCCCTCCACCACTTCGTGGTCCCCCTCCGCCCGCTTCGCGGGGGAGGTTTTTAAGCCCGATGTTTCACGTGAAACACAAGTAGAACTCGTCGGCCCCGGTAGGGCCAAGGCCCTACGTGTTCATCGACTGGAAGAACTCCTCGTTGGTCTTCGAGGATCGCAGCTTGTCGAGCAGGAATTCGATGGCGTCCTGGGCGCCCATGGGCCCCAGGATCCGACGCAGGATGTAGGTCTTGGTCAGGTGCTCCTTCGGGGTGATCAGCTCCTCCTTGCGGGTGCCGGACTTGATCACGTCGATGGCCGGATAGACCCGCTTGTCGGCGACCTTGCGGTCGAGGACGATTTCCGAGTTACCGGTGCCCTTGAACTCTTCGAAGATCACTTCGTCCATCCGGCTGCCGGTGTCGATCAGGGCGGTGGCGATGATGGTCAGCGAGCCGCCTTCCTCGATGTTCCGCGCCGCGCCGAAGAAGCGCTTGGGGCGCTGCAGGGCGTTGGCGTCGACGCCGCCGGTCAGCACCTTGCCGGAGGACGGCACCACGGTGTTGTACGCGCGGCCAAGCCGGGTGACGCTGTCGAGAAGGATCACCACGTCGCGCTTGTGCTCGACCAGGCGCTTGGCCTTTTCAATAACCATTTCAGCGACTTGCACATGGCGCGTGGCCGGCTCGTCGAAGGTCGAGGAGATGACCTCGCCCTTCACCGTGCGCTGCATGTCGGTGACTTCTTCCGGGCGCTCGTCGATCAGCAGGACGATCAGGTAGCACTCGGGGTGGTTGGTCTCGATGGACTTGGCGATGTTCTGCAGCATCACCGTCTTGCCCACGCGGGGAGGGGCGGTGATCAAACAGCGCTGGCCCTTGCCGAGCGGGGCCACGATGTCGATCACCCGCCCGGAGCGGTCCTTCAGCGTCGGGTCGTCGATCTCCATCTTCAGCCGCTCGTCGGGATAGAGCGGCGTCAGGTTGTCGAACAGCACCTTGTGGCGGACATTCTCAGGGTTCTCGAAGTTGGTCAGGTCGACCTTTACGAGCGCGAAGTAGCGCTCGCCCTCACGCGGCGCGCGGATGGCGCCGTCGACCGAGTCACCGGTGCGCAAGCCGAACTTCCGGATCTGCGAGGGGCTGACGTAGATGTCGTCGGGGCCGGGCAGATAGTTGGCCTCGGGGCTGCGCAGGAAGCCGAAACCGTCCTGCACCACTTCCAGGGTGCCGGAGCCGGAGATCTCGACGCCTTCCTCAGCCATGACCTTGAGGATCGCGAACATGATGTCCTGCTTGCGCATGGAGTTCACGTTCTCGATCTCAAAGAGCTCAGCGAAGGCCAGCAGGTCGGCCGGCGCCTTGTCCTTCAGCTCCTGTAGGCTCATCCGCGTGAGCCCCAGCTTGGCAATGGCCTGGGCGGCCTCGGACGGCTCATCGGACTCCGCGGCTTCAGCCTCTTCCGCCGCGGCTTCAGCGGCGGTCTGCTCGGAAGCCTCGGCTTCGTTCACCGGGGTCTCATCGGCGGGAGGGGTTTCGTTCTCGTCTTGCATAGGAATTCACTCGTGTTCGCCCGCGGAGCCGGACGGACTCCGGGCGCGGGCTTTTCAGATGATGTGGGCGCGGGAGGGTGCGCCGGATGTCGTTTCGTCGTCTTTGGGAGCCGGACCGCGCCCGCGGGTTCAATCCACGCGGAGGGCCGGAGATAAGGCGGGACACGCCCTTGTTAGGGCATGCGGCCTGATCCGAACCACGAAGACCGCTCCGGGTCAAGGATTCCGGTCCGGTGGCCGAGTGCGACCTAGTGGTTGCCGAACTTGGTGGTGACGGCCAGGACCATGACGATAGCGGCCAGGAACGGCAGCTCATTGGTCATGCGCCAGAACTTCGCGGTCCGGTCCCGGCGGCCAGCCAGGAAGCCCTTGTGGGCATTGGCGATGAAGCTGTGCCAGCCGGTCATGAAGACGATCCCGGCGATCTTGGTCAGCATCCAGGGCTCTGCGAGGAAGCTGACGCCCCTTATCTGGCTATCCACGTAGATCAGCGAAAGACCGAGCAGCCACACAAGTCCCATGGCCGGGCCGAGGATGATTTTCAGCACCTTGCCTTCCCAGCGGGTGAAGTGGGCGTCGAACTCGCTGCCCGGCGGCGCGGTCTCGGTGTGATAGGCGTAGAGCCTGGGCAGCATCAGCAGGCCCGCCATCCAGGCGATGACCGCGATGATATGCAGGCCGATCAGCAGATTGTAGGCGCCGGTCATCCCGCACTCCCCGTCCGGAGCGCGCATTTCGCATGGCCGGCCGGGCAGCGCCAAGGCCCGTGCGGCGCGGGTCCCGAAGCCCGGTCGGCGGCTTCCAGGACAGCGCGGGCCAGCTCGGCGATGAAGCGATCCTGCACGCCCGGCGTCGGCGCGCGCAGGTAAGGCACGCATCCCACCGTCTTGGCCAGGCGGGCATATTCGTGATCGAGCTCGACCAGGGTCTCCACATGCTCGGAGACGAAGGCGATCGGGGCGATCAGCACGCCCTTGCCCTCGGCGCCCGCGCGACGGACCTCGTCGTCGGTGGAGGGCTTCAGCCATTGCAGCCGCCCGACGCGGCTCTGGTAGCAGACCTTCCAGTCGGCTAGCTCCGGCAGTTGAGCGGCGATCGCCGCGGCCGTGGCCTCGACCTGCGCCTGGTAAGGATCACCACCGTCGACCACCTGCTGCGGCAGGCCATGAGCCGAGAACAACAACCGCACGTCCGCGGGCTTTCCGGCCTCGGCCCAGGTCTTGCGGATGGCTTGGGCGTGCGCCTCGATCAGACCCAGGGCTGTCGGATAGCAGCAGACCGCCCGCGTGCGCCCCTGCCCGCTATAGACCTTCCGCCAGTCCGCCTCCGAGGAGGCTGTCGTGGTCGTCGAATACTGTGGGTAAAGCGGCAGCAGGACGATCTCATCCGGGGCGAAGGCGGCCACCGCGCGAGCCGTCTCCTTCGCAAACGGCTTCCAATAGCGCATGGCGATGAAGCAGCGCGCTTCCACGCCAGGCCCCTGGGTGGTCAGCGCAGCCTCCAGCGCCACAGCCTGCGCCCTGGTCTCTGGCAGCAAGGGCGAGGCGCCGCCCATGATCGCGTAGTTCGCCTGGGCGGTCTTTTCCCGCGTCGTTGCGATCAGCACCGCCAGCGGATAACGCACCACCGCCGGCAGGGTGATGATCGCCGGGTCACAGAAGAGGTTGAAAAGAAACGGCTTTACGGCCTTCAGATCGTCCGGGCCGCCGAGGTTGAACAGGACGACGGCGAGTTTTGTCACTCGGCGGCCATGGCTTTCACCGGCTTTCCGGTCACCCGCTCCACAACACGTGCGATGTGCGCGATGGGTGTGTCCGGCATCACACCGTGGCCGAGGTTGAAGATGTAGGGCCCGCTGCTCCACTGGCCAAGCAGGGTCTCGACGCGAGCGTCCAGCGCCGATCCCCCGGCGCGCAGCAACAGGTTGTCGAGCGCGCCCTGGATGGTCTTGCCCTGCGCCTGCAGCCGGCGGCCGAGATCGGCGCTTGCCTGGGTGTCCAGCGCCACGCCCTGAACCGGCACAGCCTTGGCATAATTCTCGACCAGGGCGCCGGCCCCGCGTGGAAAGCCGATGAAGGGCGCCGTGACCCCGGCGGCGCGGACCTTCTCGACGATCGCCTGGTGCGGCCGGATGACGATGCGTTCGAACACGTCTTCGGCGAGGCCTTCCGCCCAGCTCTCGAAGATCTTCAAGGCCTGGGCGCCGGCGTTGGCCTGCATCACCAGATAGCGCGCGGTGGCGTCGACCAGCACGTCCAGCAGGGCGTCTAGGATCTCCGGCTGCTGATAGGCGAAGGCCCGCGCGGTCTCACGATTCGAGGTGCGGCCCTCGATCATATAAGTCGCCACCGTCCAGGGCCCGCCGGCGAACCCAATCAGCGCCCGCTCCGGCTCCAGCTCGGCGCGGACTCGGGCCAGGGTCTCCCCGATGGCCGACAGCCGTCCGGTGGAGGCCTCCACCTCGTCCGCCATGGTTTCAATCGCCGGAAGCTCGCCGAGCCGCGGGCCTTCACCGGCTTCGAACCAGACCTTCTGGCCCAGTGCGCCGGGAATCAGCAGGATGTCGGCGAAGACAATGGCGGCATCCAATGGGAAGCGGCGCATCGGCTGCATCGTCGCCTCAGCGGCCATCTCCGGGTTGTGGCAGAAGGTGATGAAATCCGAAGCCCGGGTGCGTAGCTCGCGATATTCCGGCAGTGACCGACCCGCCTGGCGCATCAGCCAGATCGGCGGCCGGTCCAGGGTTTCGCCGGCCAACGCTCGCAGGAGCCGCGGAGTGGTCTCGCTCATCCCTGCCTTAAATCGCCTATACGCCGCGGGCTCAAGCCCACGACCCGAACCCATCATCCCGACTTGCCCTTCTTCTTCCTAATAAGGGTTTTGAAAAAGGTTGGAGTAGGGGCGATAGGGCCTGTCGAGGAGGTGGACAATCACGACAGCTCCATGACCGCACGCGGCTTCTCCCCAGGTTCTCCCATCGCTGCGATCCGGGGAGGACGGACCTGTGAATTGCGGGGAGCGACCGCCCAAGCCCCGCAGGCGCTTAAGGAATCGTTAACCTCTCGGGGGAGCGCGCAGTGCGCGGCGGCAAACGTCCCTGAGCTGTCGATTGCGGCAGTTCGAGCCATCCACCTCTGCCCGGCCATGTGGGTTAACGCGCGGTTAACGGCCGATTCCGTCCCGGGGATTTGCGCGGGACACCGACGAGCCCGGCGCGCACGCCGTCTATCCCCAATCCGGCCAGCGTTCGCTAAGAGTGCTCCACAGGAATCGTCCCCAGGCATTTTCGCGTCAGGCCGCCCGTGACCACGACCGCCCCGAAGCTCGCCACCTACTTCCACGTCCACCTGGTGTCGGATTCCACCGGCGAGACGCTCAACGCCATGGCCCGCGCGGTCTGCGCCCGCTTCGACAACGTCCTGCCGATCGAGCACATCTACGCCTTGGTCCGTTCGCAGCGCCAGCTCGACCGGGCGCTCGGCGATATCGAGGAGGCGCCCGGCGTCGTCATCCATACCATCGTCGACGACGGCCTGCGTGAGGCGCTGGAGGAGGGCTGCCGCAAACTGGACATGCCCTGTATCCCGGCGCTGGACCCGCTGGTTTCGGCCATGTCGCGCTACCTCGGCTACACCACGACCAGCCGGGTCGGCGCGCACCTGCGGCTCGACAACGACTACTTCAACCGCATGGACGCGCTGAACTACGCCATCGGCCACGACGACGGCCAGGGCGGCCAGGACCTGGAACAGGCCGACGTGATCCTGGTCGGCGTGTCGCGGACCTCGAAGACGCCGACCTGCATCTATCTCGCGCACCGGGGCGTGCGGGCCGGCAATGTACCGCTGGTGCCGGGCCGCCCGCCGCCGGAGAAGCTGTTCAACCTGAAATCGACCCTCGTGGTCGGCCTGTCGATCTCGCCGGACCGGCTGATCCAGATCCGCCGCAATCGCCTGCTCAGCCTCAAGGAGAACCGCGAGTCGACCTACATCGACGTCGACGCGGTGCGCGAGGAGATCGTCCAGGCGCGCAGGCTCTATGAACGCCAAGGTTGGCCGGTGATCGACGTGACCCGCCGCTCCGTCGAGGAAACCGCCGCGGCGGTGCTCAACCTGCTGCACGGCGGCCACGGCCAGGTCGAGGTGCTCGGGTGAGCCCAGGCTTGGTCCTCGCTTCGAAAAGCGTGGCGCGGCGGGCGGTCCTCGAAGGCGCCGGCGTGCCGTTCGAGGCGGTCGGCTCCGGCGTGGACGAAGATGTCGCCAAGGCCGAACTCCTGGCCAAGCGCGCCACGCCGCGCCAGGTCGCCGAAGCCCTGGCCGAGGAGAAGGCGCTGGCGGTCTCCGTCGGCCGGCCCGACCTGGTGCTGGGCGCCGACCAGACGCTGGAGTTCCAGGGCCAACTCTTCGACAAGGCCGAGACGATCGACGCGGCCCGGGAGCGCCTCAAGACCTTGCGCGGCAAACCGCACATGCTGCACTCCGCCGTGGTGGTCGCTGAACGCGGCGCCGTCGTCTGGCGCGAGACCCAAAGCGCGACCCTACGCATGCGTGACTTCTCCGACACCTTCCTGGAGGCCTATCTCAGCGCTGAGGGTGAGGCGGCGCTGGGCTCAGTCGGCTGCTACCGCCTCGAAAGCCAGGGCGTGCAGCTCTTTTCGAAGATCGAGGGCGACTATTTCACCATCCTTGGCCTGCCGTTGATGGGGTTGCTCGACCTGTTGCGCCGCCGGGGGATCCTGACGCCATGAGCCGCACTGTCCGGGGGACGACCAGGGTCGCCGCGGTGGTCGGCCATCCGGTGGCCCACTCCCTGAGCCCCATTCTGCACAACGCCTGGCTGGAGGCAGCCGACATAGACGGCGTCTACGTCGCCCTGGACATCGCGGAGGGCGGCTTCCGCCACGTTGTTGAGGGCCTTCGCACCACGTCGCTGGCCGGCGTCAACGTCACCCTACCCTTCAAGGAAGACGCCCTGGCGGTGGCCACCGAGGTCCATCCGCGGGCCCGGCGGGCGCTGGCGGCGAACCTGCTGATCTTCGGGCCGGACGGCGCCGTGACCGCCGACAACACCGACGGCCTCGGCCTGTTGGCGGCCCTCGCCGAACAGGCCCCGCAGTTCGAGGCGGCCGCCGGGCCGGTGGTGGTGCTGGGCGCCGGCGGCGCGGCGCGGGGCGCAGTCGGCGCGCTGCTTGACGCCGGCTGCACGGACGTACGCATCGTCAACCGCACCTTCGCCCGGGCCCAGGCGCTGGCCGCCGACCTCGGCAGCCGCGCCTTCGCGGCGGCCGAAGCGGAGGCCGCTTTCGTCGGGGCGGGCGCGGTGATCAACGCGACCTCGGCGGGCCTGGCGAACAGCGGCGCCCTCAACGCACCCCTGGCGGCGACGCCGGCGAGCTGCGTGGTCATGGACATGGTCTATAAGCCCCTGATTACGCCGTTCCTCGCCCAGGCTCAGGCGCTGGGCCGCCCGATCGTCGACGGTCTCGCCATGCTGATCGGCCAGGCCAGGCCCTCGTTCGAGGCCCTCTTTGGCCAACCGCCGCCGGCCGGCGTCGATGTCCGGGCCCTGGCGCTGAAGGCGCTCAACCCATGATCCTGATCGGGCTGACCGGCTCCATCGGCATGGGCAAGTCGACGACGGCGGCCATGTTCCGCGAGACGGGCGTGCCGGTCTATGACGCCGACGCGGCGGTCCACGACCTCTATGACGCCGGCGGCGCGGCGGTCGTGCCGGTGGGCGAGGCGTTCCCCGGGGTGGTCAAGGACGGCAAGGTCGACCGCGAGGCCCTGCGCCAGGCCGTGCTCGGCAAGCCGGAGGAGCTCAAGCGTCTCAACGCCATCGTCCATCCGCTGGTCGGTCGCGACCGGGTAGGCTTCTTCGCCAAGGCCGAGGCCGATGGCGCGGACATGGTGGTGCTGGACATCCCGCTGCTGTTCGAGACCGGCGGCCACGCCAACGTCGACGCCGTCGTGGTGGCCAGCGCCCCGGCGGACATGCAGCGCGAACGCGTGCTAGCCCGGCCCGGCATGACGCCGGAGCGCCTGGACGCCATCCTCGCCCAACAAATGGCCGACGCGGAGAAGCGCGCCCGCGCCCACTTCGTGGTGGATACCTCCCGCGGCCTGGAGCCGGCGCGCCAGCAGGTCGCCGAGATCATCGCTGCCATGCGTGATCCACAGACCCGGCCTACCCGCGACCGTTAGGCTGTTGAATCCTGCGGGCGAATGGGGCCATGAAAGGTCATGGCGCGCGAGATCGTCCTCGACACCGAGACCACCGGCTTTGAGCCGACCCAGGGCCACCGGCTGGTGGAAATCGCCTGCCTGGAGATCGACGACTTCATCCCCACGGGCCGCAGCTTCCACACCTACATCGACCCCTGCCGCGACATGCCGCCGGACGCCGAGCGGGTGCACGGCCTGTCGGGCGCGTTTCTTCGCGGCAAGCCGAAGTTCGAGCACCCGGAGGTGGTCGACGCCTTCCTGGAGTTCGTCGGCGACGCGCCGCTGATCGCCCACAACGCGACCTTCGACCGCAATTTCATCAATCACGAGCTGGGCGTGGTGAACCGCGAGCCGCTGCACGAGCCGCGCTGGATCGACACCCTGGCCCTGGCCCGCGTGCGCTTCCCGGGGATGCACAATTCCCTCGACGCGCTCTGCAAGCGCTTCAAGGTCTCGCTCAGCGAGCGCGAGAAGCACGGCGCCCTGATCGACGCCAAGCTGCTGGCCGCAGTCTATCTGGAACTGAAAGGCGGCCGCGAGCGGCGGCTGGAGCTCACCACCGCGGCCATGGCGGTGGCCGTCACGGCCGCGGCCCGCAGCGCCTATGGCGCGCGCCCGAACCCGCTCGCCCCGCGCTCGACTGAGGAAGAGCGGGCGACGCACGCCGAATTCATCCGCGGCGTCGTGAAGAACGAAGACCTCTGGGCGAGGTTCGGGCTCTAGCCTGCGCTAGGCGTGGCCGATCTGCTGGTCGGACTGAGCCTTGCGGGCGGTATAGACGCCGGCGAAGTCGATCGGGTCGAGCATGAAGGGCGGATAGCCGCCATCGGCGGTCACATCGGCGATGATCTTGCGCGCGAACGGGAACAGGTAGCGCGGGCACTCGATCAGCAGCACCGGCTCCATGTCCTCGGCCGTGACGCCGGTGATCTGGAAGACGCCGCCGTAGAGCAGCTCGACCACAAACACCGGACCGTCCTCGCGGTTGGCCTTCGCCGAAAGCTTCAGGTCGACTTCGAAGAACCCGTCTTCGCGGCCGCGGGCGTTCATCTCGACGCCCAGGTCGATCTGCGGCTGGGCCGCGCCGCCGCGCAGCGCTTCCGGCGCGCGGGGGTTCTCGAACGACAGGTCGCGGATGAACTGGGCCAGGATGCGGATGCCGGGCTGGTCGGCGGTCTCGGCGGTGTCGGGCGCGCCGGCGTCGGTGTCGGTCATAGTTCGGCTTAAATCCGTGTGGAAACTACGAGGGGTTCGCGTCTTGTCGGGGCGCCGGGCTAACATGGCGCCCTGGGCGATGCAACGCCGCCCCTGACGCAGGCGTTGGTTCGGTCTATATGAAGGCGTGGCGCCGCGTGGCGCCGAAAGGACCCGGAAGGGCTCATCGGTTGCAAGTGCTGGAACTCATCATCTTCGCAGGCCTCGCGGCCATCGTGCTCTACCAGCTCTATGCGGTGCTGGGCCGGCGCGTGGGACGTCAGCCGGAGGACGCGCCGTCCGTGCCGGCGACGGCCACGCCGCTGGATCGCGCCAGCGAGACCGGCCAACAGGCCGAGGCCGCCGAAGGCATCGCCTTGAGCGGCCTCGCCGCCGTGAAGGGCATCGATTCCAGCTTCGACATCAGCCGTTTCCTGGGCGGCGCGAAAAGCGCCTACGAGATGATCGTCAAGGCTTTCGCGGCCGGCGACCGCGCCCAGCTGCGCAGCCTGCTGGCCGCGCCGGTGATGGCCGGCTTCGACACCGCCATCGCCGCTCGCGAGGCGGAAAGCCGCACCGAGACCGTCGAATTCCTGCACACGCCGCGCGCGGACCTGGAAAAGGCCGAGGTGGTCGGCGCCGACCTGGCGCGGGTGACTGTGCGTTTCCTGGCCGAGTTCCGCAGCCGCACCAAGGGCCCCGAGGGCGAGGGCGTGGACGACCGCCGCACGGCCGAGAACTGGACCTTCCAGCGCCCGCTCTCCAGCCGCGACCCCAACTGGACCCTGGTCCGGGTGGAAGCCGCCGAGGCCTGACATATGTTCAGGAGGGCGGGGCGTAGCCTTGTTGTCGCGGTCCTGGCCCTTGGCCTCTACGCCTGCGCCAGCGCGCCCACGGCCAAGCTCGCCCCTGTTGCTCCGCCCCTCGCGCCCCGCGCGGCCGTCGCTCCCCCTTCGGCTCCGGCCCCCTCCCTGCGTTTCGCCGACCTGGCCGGATGGGCGCAGGAGGACCACGCCGCCGCGCTGGATGCCTTCCGCAACGGCTGCGGGGTCGCCAAGGACCCGGCCTGGCGCGAGGTGTGCCTGCGCGCCCGCGACCTCGGCCCGCAGGACGAGATCATCTCGCGCGCCTTCCTGGAGACCAACTTCAGCCTGCTGCCCATCGCCGACGAAGGGCTGATGACCGGTTATTTCGCGCCGGAATATCCGGCCCGCCGCGCGCGGGGCGGCGCCTTTACCGCCGCGGTGCGGGCCAAGCCCGAGGACATGGTGGTGCTGGACCTCGGTCCGTTCGATCCGCAGTTCCAGGGCAAGAAGGTTACCGGCCGGGTGCGCGCGGGCAAGTTCGA
>NZ_DATAPY010000112.1:0-16836 GCF_036264965.1 Phenylobacterium sp. | reverse complement strand
CAAGTTCCTGCGCGCCATCCTGGCCCAGCCCAGGGTCAAGCAGCTGATGTCGTCGGATCACTTCTCGGTGGACGGCACGCTGATCGAGGCCTGGGCCTCGATGAAGAGTTTCCGGAGGAAGGACGGCGGCGACAACGACCCCGAAGGCCCGGGTCGCAACGCCGAGCGCGGCTTCCACAAGGAGAAGCGTTCCAACGAGACTCACCAGAGCACGACCGATCCCGAGGCGCGGCTCTACAAGAAGGGCGACGGCCAGCCGGCCAAGCTCTGCTACCTGGGCCACGCGTTGATGGAGAACCGCCACGGCCTGGCGGTCGACGGCCTGGTCACCCAGGCCACCGGCTATTTCAGTTCATGATCGTAATGCGCCGTCTCGGCCGGCGGCTCGGCCGCGCGGATCGCGGCGAGGTCGGCTTCGGTGAAATCGTCCAGCCCCAAGACCTGGCGATCACGGCGCTTCAGCCGATGATATTCATCAGCCGAAATCATCACGGTGCGATCGCGCCCGTTGCGGGTGATCGTCACCGGCTGCACCAGAGCCACATCCTGATAGCGGCCGATATTCTTCTGGAATTCGGCCGAAGACACCTTGACCATATCGCCTGCACTCACGTTCCGGATTATCCGTAGTGTATATAAAATCCGGATGTTTTCAACCCTGCCCGACGCTGACCTGGGCCATGATTGGCCGGGGCCGAGGCCCCTTCAAATCGCCTTCCTGCTAAATTCCGCCCCCTGTCCACGTTCGTGACGCTGATGATTGATCCCGAAAATGCCACGGAAATCGCCCGCATCCGAAGTCGGCTGGCATCGTTAGATATCGAACGCGGAAAGCTCGGGCGCTCCGGCGCCTTTAGGGTGGCGCCATGACGCTCTTCCAGATCATGGCCTTGTTTCTGGGGCTCATCGGCCTCGCCGGTTGGGTCAATGCGCGCTTGCTCCATTGGCCAAGCGCGACGGTGATGGTCCTCGCGGGCGGGTTGAACGCCGGCGTCCTCCTGCTGCTGCACCAGGTCTTCCCGGCGGGTGGCGCGGGCCAGGTCATCGCTGCGGTTGTGGGGGTCAATTTCCCGCAAGCCGTCCTGGGTTACATGCTAGGCTTCCTGCTCTTCGCCGGCGCCATGCAGGTCGATCTGTCGGAGCTGCACCGACGCAGGCTCGCCGTCTGGACGCTGGCGACCGTCGGAGTCCTGGCCTCCACGGGAATCGTCGGCGGCGGGCTTTGGCTGGCCGCGCGCGGCCTAGGCCTGCAGTTGTCGCTGCCGTGGGCCTGTGTGTTCGGAGCTCTGATCAGCCCGACGGACCCGATCGCCGTGCTGGCCGCCGTGCGGGCAGGCAAGTTGTCCAAGATGCTCGAAGTCGTGCTCCAAGGTGAGGCGCTGTTCAACGATGCCGTCGGCATCGTGATCTTCACCGCGGCTCTGGCCATCGCCATTGGGGGCGGCCTGCATCCTCTCGACGCCATCGGACAGGTGGCCCTCCAGGCGCTGGGCGGCCTGGCGTTCGGCCTGGCCGCCGGTTGGCTGGCGCTCCGCATCATTGGGACGATCGACGACTATGCGGTCGAGGTCACCTTGTCGCTGGCGCTGGCGGCCGGGGTCTACGCCCTGGCCCAGGCGCTGGGGATCAGTGGTCCCATCGCGGTGGTGGCGGCGGGCCTGCTGATGGGCGACGAGGGCGCGAAGACGAGGATGAGCGAGACCACGCGGCGCCACATGCGGGAATTCTGGACGCTGATCGACGAGATCCTGAACGCGCTCCTGTTCATTCTGCTGGGCCTTGAGGTGCTGGTGATCCCCTTCGACCCGCGGCTGGCGGGCCTTTGGGGTGCGGCCCTCGTTCTCGTGTTGGCCGCCCGCTTCGCGGTGGTGCTGCCCTGGGGAGCCTATTTCCAAGTTCGCGAGGGTCAGCGTCACGCCGGGCTGGTGCTGGGTTGGGGCGGGTTGCACGGCGCGCTGTCGCTCGCGATGGCGCTGAGCGTGCCGCGAGGGCCCGCCCACGTGCTGATCCTCTCGACCACCTTCGCCGTCGTGATCTTCTCGATCGTGGTCCAAGGCCTCACCTTTGGAAAAGTCGCGGCCTGGCACGCCGGCGATCCGGCGCCCGCCTCCGTCGAGTAGCGTCGCCGCGGCGACCCGGCCGCCGTCGCGGCCGAGCGGCCCCGGCCGCGGAAGTCAGCGCGCGCCGCTCACAATATCGGTGTGGGCGTTGCGGTTATGCTGCCAGGCCTGCTCGCCGGTTCCGGGATCGACCGGATGCTCCTTGCCGTAGGAGACGGTCGTGATCCGCGTCGTCGGCACGCCGTGCGCGACCAGGAAGGTCTTGACCGAATTGGCGCGCCGGGCGCCGAGCGCGAGGTTGTATTCCTGGGTGCCGCGTTCGTCGCAATTGCCTTCGATGCGAACCTGCACTGCAGGATAGCGCAGAAGCCAAGCGGCTTGCGCGGCCAGTACGCCCTCGGCGTCTGGGCGCACGGTATATTTCTCGTAGTCGAAATAGACCCGGTCACCCACGTTGACCACGAAGTCCTTGGAGGTTCCCGGGAGGATGCTGCTGGTCACCGGCGGCGGCGCGGGCGCCGGACGGGGCGCGGGACGAGCGGGCGGCGGAGGCGGCGGCGGCGGCGCGACCGTCGGCGCGGGCTTCGGATGCGAAGCGCACGCCGCCAGCCCTACCAGCATCGCCGCTGCCGCGGTCCGCCGAATCGAACGCGTGAAAGTCGAAGCGCCCAGCGTCATCAAAATCCCCAATGGCCAAGTTTGAACGAAGGCGCGACTATATCTCACTCAATGATATAATGGAAGTGGAGCTTAGGCGGGATGACTCCGTTCGCCGGGCAGTGACCCCAGACCAAGGGCTTGACTCCCAATAATATCACAGCAGGATATGGTGGCTGGGTTGGCTGGGAGACCGATCCGGCGAGGTCGATCATGTGAAGTTGCGGGCTTGGGTGGGCCGTCCGCCGCCGCGACATGGTTCCGACGGCGACTGGTCTTTCGCCGCCGGTGGGTTCCTTCCCCGCACGACCTCGGCTCCCGCGAGCGGGCAAGCGCCCGCGGGGCGACGGGATCGGGATTGCGCTGGGACTTCTCCGCCCCCCTTGCGCCTGATCCCGTCGCTCTCCTTAGCCGAAGCATCGCGCCAAGATGGAACGGCGCGACGGCGAGGCGATTCCTTGAAGACGAAGACGAAGCCAGATCCGAGCCGGTCATCGCCGCGAAGGCCGCGGCTGACCGACGCCGAGTATCAAGCGCTGGGTGAGTTCCGTCGCTCGATCCGCGATTTCCTGAAGTTCAGCGAGGAGGGCGCGCAGGCGCAAGGGATCAGTTCGCAGCAGCACCAGGCGCTCCTGGCCATCCGCAGCCATCTCGGCCTGGGGCCAATGACCGTTGGGGAGCTCGCGGAGAGCTTGTTGATCAAGAACCATAGCGCGGTGGAGCTCGTTGCGCGCATGGCGGAGCGGGACCTGATCGAGCGTATCGCCTCGGATGAGGACCGCCGCCGTGTCCTGCTGCGCCTTCGTCCGGCCGGCGCCAGAGCCCTCGAGACGATCTCCCGCCGCAACCTCCGGCGGCTTGGCCAGACGTCGGAGATCCTGGAAGGCGTGCTGTAGGCGGTGCGGCGGCTGCACCGTCTCGACGACTAGCCGGAGCGTCTGCCGCGAGCGGACCTCGCGCCGCCGGCTGAGCCAACCAGAACATGCGATTGACCTCGCCTTCGCAGCTCACACTGTCGTCATCTCGCTGGAATAGATCGTTCCACGATATTATGTACCCTGCCCTGGGACTTAGGCGCCTTGACGCCTGCGCGGCTGGTCCGCGGCGCAGGCGAGAGCTGGCGGGAACGAACGCCGGCGGACGCACCACGCCATGGTGACGAGATGATCGAACTGCCTGACCTGCCCTACGACGACGACGCCCTCGAGCCGATCGTCTCCACGCGGGCGCTGCGTCTCCATCATGATGGCCATCACGGGCGGTATGTTGCGGCCGTGAACGACCTCACGGAAGGCGATGCGCCGACATCGTTAGAAGATCTCATCCGAAGCGGCCTGAGGGAGCTCGACCTGCCGCTCCTGAACAACGCCTGCCAGGCTTGGAATCATGGCTTCTTCTGGAACTGCATGGCGCCTGAGAGCTCAGAGCCTGCAGACCCGGAGCTGCGTCGGGCCATCGATGCGCATTTCGGGAGCCTCTCCGGCCTGAGGCGCGCCGCGCGTGAAGCCGGCGCCGGCCACTTCGGGTCCGGCTGGGTATGGCTCGTGGCGCACGGCGAGCGGCTGTCCATCGTCACGACGCGAGACGGCGACACGCTGGCGGTGACCGACTGGACGCCGCTGCTGGTCTGCGATCTCTGGGAACACGCCTATTATCTCGACTACCCGAACGATCGCTCCGGCTATCTGGCCGCATGGTGGGACGCTCTTGCGAACTGGTCCTTCGCCGACGCCCAATTCCGCGCCGCCAATGGGAATGGCGTCGCCTGGACCTACGCGGAAGGCTCACGGCCTCAGCCGCTGCACTCCCGCGCAGCCCTCACCTCGGCGATCGAGGAGGTCGCCGACGTGCTGGCCACACCGGCGCCTCCGGACGCGGTCCGCGGCGCCCGGGTCGAAGACCTCCTGGGCCAGATCGCCGACTACCGGCGTGCTCCGCCACAGCCTTTGCTGGACGAGGACCTCGAACGGCTCCGGGAACTCGACCGGCATCTCAGGGCCTTCGGCGTCCGCTGGCCGGACCGGGAGGCTCGGCCGACAGCACACTGGGCGCCGGCATTGGGCGGCGACCTCAGGTTCCACCGGTAGAGCTCCACGGACTCGGGCGTCGTGGACCGCCCCGCTGATCGGCCGACAATATTGAGCGGCGACGATGCGGCAGCGATGGCCGCCAACTCGAATCTTCGCCTCGCCATTTATATCATATTACGATATATAATGATCGTGGAGACCGTATCACCATGTTTCGACGTTCCAATCCACAATGGTCCGCTCGCGCGCCTCGGGCGATCTGGCCCTTTTTCCTGCTGTGTCTGATCCCGCCAGCCTCCGCGACTGGCGCGCCCCAGGCGCCGATCGCCTTTGAAGGCGCCCGCCTCGGGATGTCACAGGCCGATTGGCGGACCCTGCCTCCACCCGGGAAACCATCACCGCACACCAAGGCCAAGTGTTCGAACGATCCCGACGCGGCAGGCTTAACCCTGACCGACGCCGAGCGGTCCGCGCGCGTCGTCGTCTGCGCCTACGTCGATGCCTGGGGAACGCTCAGCCTGCCCGTCGGGTTCACCTACGACCAGAAATATCCGCTCGACCATCTGCGGTATTGGTTCTCAGGGAGCCGCCTCACCCAGATCCGCGCCACCGCATCGCTTGAAGCCTTTGCCGCGCTGATCGGCGACTTCACCCGGCGCTACGGCGCGCCGATGAAGCTGGTGCGCGACAGCATCCCGAGTGAGATCGGCCCCCTGCCGCGGGTCAGCGAAACCTGGTCCACTCCGCAAGGCTCCATCGACCTCATCGACCCGACCTTACCCAGCGACGAGATCGCGTTACGATTTACGGCTCGGGGACCCGTCAGCCCCGCTGGCGCGGCGCATTCTCTCAAAGGCGCCAGCCGATGACCATAGTTATATCATAATATGATATTAAATGCCGGTCTCCGCTCCGCGACTTTGGCCGCGGTTCGAGGCCGTCCGCCGCAGCGGACACCGCGACGGCCAGTCCGAACGAAGACGAGAGCAACATGAACCGGAAGGAACTCATCTACAGCGCGACGGTCGGCGCGATGGCGGCCGTATTGGCCAGCGTCGGCGGCCAATGGGCCATCGCCAGGACGTCGAGGCCGGTGAACCCGGCGCCCCTCGCGGTGCCGGCCTCCGCCGTTCCCGCTTCCTTCGCCGACATCGTCCAGCGTGTGGCGCCGGCGGTGGTCTCCATCGATATCGTCGGCAAGTCCGGGAAGAGTGACGTCGCGTTCGGCGGCGGCGGGCCATTCGGCGGCGGCGACGACAGCGACCAGGGCCAGGATTTCCCCTTCCCCGGCTTCCAGCAGTTCTTCCAGAAGATCCCGCAACAGCACGCGGCGCCGATGCATGCGAGCGGGTCCGGCTTCTTCATCTCTGGCGACGGCTATATCGTGACCAACAATCACGTGGTGCACGGCGCCGATAAGATCACCGTGCGGACCACCGACGAGCGCGCCTTGCCGGCCCATGTGGTCGGCCGCGACCCCGAGACCGATCTCGCCGTGATCAAGGTGGACGGCCGCAACTTCCCCTTCGTGAGCTTCGAGGACCGCGCCAAGCCGCGCGTTGGCGACTGGGTCGTGGCGGTCGGCAATCCTTTCAATCTCGGCGGCACTGCGACCGCCGGCATCGTTTCGGCCATGGCGCGGCCGCGGGTCAGCGGTTCGGGCTACGTCGACTACATGCAGATCGATGCGCCGATCAATCGCGGCAATTCCGGGGGCCCGACCTTCGACCTCTACGGACGCGTGGTGGGCGTGAACTCGGCGATCTTCACTCCCTCCGGCGGTTCTGTCGGCATCGGATTCGACATTCCCGCCGACGTCGCGGCCTCGGTCGCCAAGCAACTGATCTCCAGCGGCAAGGTGGTGCGCGGCTACATCGGCGCGACGATCCAGGACATGACGCCAGACATGGCGGACAGCCTCGGCCTGCGACCGCGTGAAGGGGCTCTGGTCGCCGACGTGACACCCGATGGCCCCGGCGCGCGCGCTGGCCTGCAATCCGGCGACCTGGTGATGAAAATCGATGGTCACCCCATCACCTCGGCGTCCGATCTGACCCGTCAGGTGGCGTTGGCCCGGGCCGGCGACAGCATTCGCCTGGACATCCGCCGCGATGGCGTCCCGCGGCAGATCGACGTGCACTCCGGCACCCGGCCGGCTGACATCAACCTGGCGATGAACGATGCGGGCGGTTCGGGTTCAGCCGGCGCCGGGGGCCTCGGCCTGCTGGTGGCCCCAAACCCAGGTGGGGGCGTCCGTGTCGAGCGGGTCGCGCCGAATTCCAGCGCCGGCGAGCGCGGCGTGCAGCCCGGCGACGTGATCGACCGGATCGGCTCGCATCCGATCAATTCCGCGGCCGACGTCTCGCAGGCGATCACCGAAGCCCGCGGTGGTCACCATGAAGAAATCCTGGTGCGATTGTCTCGACGCGGCCAGCACCTGTTCGTGCCGGTGGAGGTTCCCTCCGCAAAGGGTTGAAAAGGCGCGGCGATCCAGAGGCGACGCCGGCCGGCGTCGCCGCCTATCGAAGGAACCTCAAGTGACGCCGATCAACAAGCGTGTCCTGATCTCCGGCCTCGGGATCGCCGGACCCACCCTGGCCTACTGGCTAAAGGCGGGGGGATTTGAGCCAATACTGATCGAACGGGCGCCGAAGCCGCGCACCGACGGCTATGTCATCGACTTCTGGGGCTTGGGATACGACATTGCCGAGCAGATGGGCCTTGGGCCGGATATCAACCGTCTCGGCTACCATATGCGCGAACTGCGCATCATCGGCGATCACGGAGGGCGGCTTGCTGGCTTCGGGGTCAAGGTGTTCGACGAATTGACGGATGGCCGCTTCATCACTCTGGGTCGCAGCGACCTTTCAGGATTGCTGTTCGACGCGATCAGGGGTGAGACCGAGGTGGTGTTCGGTGATGAGATTGTCGATCTGCGGGAAGACGCCGACGGCGTGCGCGTAAAATTCAAGCATGGCCGCGAGCGCCGGTTCGACCTGGTGATCGGCGCCGATGGCCTGCACTCGGACGTCCGCAGGCTGGTGTTCGGGGCGGAAGCGCACTTCGAAACGCCGCTGGGCTATGGCGTCGCGGCCTTCGAGGTTGCTGGCTACGTCCCGCACGACGAGGATATCTACCTGTTGTACGGCCAGCCGGGCCGGATGGTCGGTCGCTTCACACTGAGGGAGGACAGGACCCTGTTCCTGTTCATCTTTGTGACCGACCGCGGCGCACTTCCGACCACGCGGGACGCGCAGAAGGCGATGCTTCGGGCGGTCTATGCCGACGGCAAATGGGAATGTCCGAAAATCCTCGAAGAGCTGGACCGCGCCGATAGCCTCTACTTCGACAGCATCAGCCAGATCCGCATGGACAGGTGGTGGAGCGGCCGCGTCGCCCTGGTCGGCGACGCCGCATTCTGCGTCTCCCTGGCGGCGGGCCAAGGGGCGGCGCTGGCCATGACCTCAGCCTATGTGCTCGCCGGCGAACTCGCCAAGGCGCAGGGCCGGCACCGGGAGGCCTTTGCCGCCTATGAAGGCGCGCTCAGAGATTATGTCGCCGCCAAGCAAAGCGGCGCCGAGCGCTTTGCCTTAGCTTTTGCGCCGAAGACCCATTGGGGCATGGTCTTCCGCAACCAGGTGGTTCGCGCATTCGTCATTCCAGGTTTGGCCCGGTTCGCCCTAGGTCGGGAAATCATCGACGCCTTGCAGCTTCCTCAATACCCTTGGGCGTCGCTTTGCGAACTTGAGGCCTAGTCAGATTTATGGTGCTCGACCCCGATCGCTTCCTGCCCCTCGCCAGCTTCCGTCACGCGATGCGGCGCTTCCTGGCGGCCAGCGAAACCATCAGCCGCGAGGCCGGCGTCACCCAGCAGCAGTATCAGGCGATGCTGGCGATCGCGGCGTGGCCGGGCGGCGCCATGTCTGTGAAGGATCTGTCCGAGGAACTTCTGCTCACCCACCACGCGGCGGTCCAGCTGGTGGACCGCCTGGCCAAGGCGGGCTTGGCGCAGCGCGCGCCATCCAGCGTCGACCGGCGCAGCGTCGAGCTTAGCCTGACGGAAAGTGGCGAAGCCATGCTGAGCCACCTGGCCAACCTGCATCTGGCGGAAATGTTGCGCCGCGAGCCCGCGCTCAGTTCGTCGCTACGGCGCCTTCGCAAACTCAGGTCGGCGAGCGATCCCGCCTAGGATAGATGCTGACGCTCGCGGCCACGGAATCGGCCACATGCTCCTTGCTGATCAGCCCCACCACGTCCGCCGCCCGCGGCACGCCGCGACCGCGGATCACCACCGCCATGGTGGCGTCGCGGCGCGACATGCGACGGATCACGTCGAACACCACGTCGTCCTCACTGACCACCGTGAAGTTGCGGTTGGCCACCTCGCCTAAGGTCGCGCCGGTATGCGAGCCTTCCAGGCCCCGCCGCAGCCCGGTGTTGACCCGGATCACCCCAAAGATCCTGCCCTTCTGGGTGATCACCAGGTGGCGCATTCGGCCGGCGTGTTCAGGCCGCGCCAGATAGTCGTCGAAGCTCATCTCGGCGGGCAAGACCTCGATGTCGGTGTCCATCACCTCACGCGCCGCATGCACCAGGAACATGTTGGCGTGGCGCGCCTTGGGGATCGCGCGGCCGCGACGCACCAGCTTGAGCGTGTAGATGTTCTCGTGGCTCAGCACCCGGCGCACGCCGATGCTCATGGCCACCGCCACGATCATCGGCATGACGATGGAATAGTCCAAGGTCATCTCGAAAATCATGGTGACGGCGGTCATCACCGCGCCGGTGCCACCCCCGACCATCGCGCCCATACCGACCATGGCGAACGCCGGCACGCTGAGATGCACCGGCAGGTTCAGCCAGTTCAGGAGGGCCGCAAAGCCGCCGCCGAGCGTCGCGCCCATGTAGAGGGAGGGCGAGAAGATGCCGCCGGATGACCCGGAGCCCAGGCTGAGCGACGTCGCCAGCACCTTGCAGAGAAACAGCAGGCCGAGCAGCCAGAAGGCGGTGGCCTGGCCCGAAAGAATCGCCTGCACCGTCGCGTAGCCGACCCCGTCCACATAGTATTGCCCCAGCGTCCGGAACAGCAGGTACATCAGCGCGCCGACCGCCAGCATGCCCAGCATGTGGCGCAGGTAGCGCGGCTTGATCTTGTCGAAGAGGTCTTCGGCCAGATGCAGGCCGCGAATGAACCCCGCCGCGGCAACGCCGGTGATCGCGCCGAGCACGGCGAACAGGATTAGGACCAGCAGGGCGCTGGGGTCGGATGCCAGGGCCTGCAAAGCCGGAACCTGGAAGGCCGGCGCGTCGCCGAAGAACCAGCGGCCCACGAACGTCGCCGCCCCGGTCGCAATCGCCACGGGCAGGAAGGTCTCGACGCTCACCTCCGGCATCATCAGCTCGATGGCGAACATCACCCCGCCGATGGGCGTGTTGAAGGTCGATGCGATCCCGGCCCCGGCCCCAGCCGCGACCAGCGCGATCCGCTGGCCGGCCGGCATGCGGATGATCTGCCCCATCGTCGAGCCGAGCGCCGAGCCGATCTGAATGATCGGCCCTTCGCGGCCCACCGACGAGCCGCTACCGATGGCGATCGCGGAGGCCAGGGATTTCACCAGCGCCACCACCGGCCGGATGACGCCACCCCGGTAGTAGATCGCCTCCATCACCTCGGGTACGCCATGCCCCTTGGCCTCGGGCGCGAAATTGCTGACCAGGAAAGTGACGCCCACCGCGCCGATGACCGGAACCAGGATGACCAGCGCGCCCCAGGGCGCGGGTGCGGTGAACACATTGGCGTCGTAGTGCAGCGCCAGATGGCCGGTGAAGAACAGGTTGTGGATCAGGCCGATCAGGTCGCGGAACAGCACCGCGCCGAAGCCGGTGATCACCCCCAGCGCCAGCGCCAGCAGCGACAGAACCGGAAGCGGCAGCCGTTGCTTGTCCTCCGCCTCCATCGCGTTTCTCGGTAGGCGCTTAGCGCCGAAGCGGCGGCCCGAACGCGCCGAAGTCTCAGTCATCTGTCAGGCGCCGCCATCTTGGGATTCCCGTTGGAACGTGGGATATATATCATCTAGTGATATGATCTACCCTGCGGACACAGGGATGGCCGCGGCTGCGCAAATATCCGCCAAGACCCGAGGAGCTTTCGATGGCGCTTAGCGATCACCGCCGCCGGCAGTTGACGGCGAGCCTGCACGAGTTGCGCCGCGACCGGCCGATCGACAACGCCCAGATCGAGCGCGCCTTGGTGGCGATTCTGGAAGCCTTGATCGACGAGTCCGGCAACCGATCCCTCGCGCCGGAAGACCCGGATCTTGTCCTGAGGGGGGTGGATCTTGGCCGATAGCCGCCGCGGGCGAGGACGAGGACGCCTGGTGTCGAACGGAGCGACGATCCGTGGCGCGGCGCCGGTGTTCGGGGTCCTGATCCTATTGAGCGTGAGCGTGCTCGCCGGCTGCGACGACGCGCGTCCCACCTTCGGAGGCGCCGCGGCGAAGGCGCATCACTTGGTGAAGGCTCAGTTCCAGCTGGATCATGTCCGCTTCCACCACGAGTCCCGAGGATACAGCCCCGATGTGGTGTGCGGCCAAGTCTCCGCCGACAGCGCGCATGGCCACATCGACAGTGTGGAATTCATCGCGAACGGCGACTCCGACTCCGCCGTGATCAACAACCGAGTCTTGAGCTTCGCCGCCAAGCCACCGACGACGACCGATGAACCGCCGGCCTCCGAGGACGAGATGGCCGACTGCGTCTTCCCGCAGATCTGGAAGGCCATGTGCCGGCAGCCGCTCTCGGCGCGCCTCATCGCGCAACAGAAGCGCTGCCCGCCATGAACTCGCGCGGCCAAGCCTGGCGCGGCCGACACGACGACGAGCGCCCGGCGCCGCAGGGCGACTTGGGCCAGGCCTTTGTCCCTTATGCGCCGCTGAACGCGCTGAAGCCCGTGGCTGAGGTCATGTGGATCGTGGATGGCCCGGAAATCAAGCTTGGCTACCTCGGCTGCAAGTTTCCGTTCCCGACCCGGATGACGGTGGTGCGGTTGGCGAGCGGGGATCTTTGGCTCCACTCCCCCATCAAGCCGACGGACGACCTGGTCCGCGATCTCGGTCGGCTGGGGCGAGTCCGCTATCTGATCGCCCCCAACAGCCTGCACTATTGGTGGCTTCCGGAGTGGCAGGCGCTGTTTCCGCGCGCCCAGGCCTTCGGGGCGCCGGGGCTGACCTACTCCGCCAAACGGGGCGTGGTCCTGCAGCATGTCCTGTCGGATGTCCCACCCAGCCTCTGGGCGCTGGAGATCGGCCACGTCGTCGTGCGCGGCCCCGTGTTGACCGAAGTGGGCTTCTTCCACCGGCCGTCCAGGACGCTCATCCTCACCGACCTGATCGAGAATTTCGAGATCGAGCGGGTCCGGCCGTGGTGGCTGAAAGTGCTGCTGCGGGTGAGCGGCGCACTCGACCCCGATGGCAAGGCGCCGATCGACCTGCGGTTCAGCTTCCTCGGCCGCCATGCCACGGTCGGCCGGGCGGTGGAGACGATGATCGCCTGGAATCCAGTGCGCCTGATCATCGCTCATGGCCGCTGGTATCCGAACGGAGCGGTCGCGGAGCTGAAGCGCGCATTCCGCTGGGTGCTGCCGACCTGAACCACGGCCGTCAACCAACCTTCACCTTGCCGCCGGCTTCGAAGCTGTAGTCTGGAAGCACCAGGTTCTTCGGCGCCGGGCCTTTGCGGATGCGCCCAGCCGTGTCGTAGACCGAGCCGTGGCAAGGGCAGAGCCAGCCGCCGTACTCGCCTTGCCCAAAGGTCGGCACGCAGCCCAGGTGGGTGCAGACGCCGATCACAATCAGCCATTCGGCCATCCCGGGCTTATGTCGCGAGGCGTCCGTCGCCGGATCGCGCAGGTCCGCATGATCGTCGGCCACCGCTTCGGCGATTTCCTTCGGCGTGCGATGACGGATGAAGAGTGGCTTGCCCTGCCATTTGACGACGATCTGCTGGCCCAGGGTGACCTTGGTGTATTCCACCTCCACCGACGCCAGAGCCAGGGTGTCGCCCGCGGGGTTCATCTGGTCGATCAAGGGCCAGGCGAGGCCCCCGACCAAGCCGACCGCGGCCACGCCGGTGGTTATGTGCAGGAAGTCTCGCTTCGTCGGCTCTTCTGCGCGGGCAGGCATGGTCTCGGCGCCGCCATGCATGGCTTGTCCTCAAATGCCGCTGGCGGATGCCGCGGTCCTCTCTTGAGAACGTCCGTGCTTTCGCGAGGTTCGGCGCCGTTTGGAATTATATCGTGGCACGATCTAGAGATGCACCTTCATGCTCTGGATCATGGAAGATTTCCTGGACGGAAACGCTCACTTGGCTCTGCCTTTCCACGAGAAGCCGGACGTTTTCCCACCGAGTACGAGCAGCACCAGAGGTGATCTTTGATCGCTCGTCGGCCGCAAGCCTCTCAACTCTCGCAGTTGCGCCGTCGCGACCAACCGAGCTCTGCGTTTCATCCCTCGGCGTCGCGGAAACTTCGATCTCTCCCTCGCGATCCTGGCGACCATGGCCGCGAGGCCCATAGCCCCAGCGGGGCGTTTCTGTCCTTGGGGGCCTAGGCATCGTCCGGTCCCCTTACGTAGATCGCCTCGACACCGCGCGGCTCACCCCATTCGCGGGCGAACTCGATTGCCGCGCTTTGCCGATTGAAAGCTTGCGCCGCGAGGAATGTTGCCTCGTCACGGCCCGTCACAGCCGCGCCCGTCACTTGCCACCTTCCCGACGGGGTTCGCGACACGATCATTCCGTCGCCCAGCGACGGGAGAGGCTCATTGGAACCAATGTGCACGATGTCGATCATGCCGCCCTCATAGCCGCCACCTGGCGTCGGTGGGAATCCAACGCCGGCCAATTTCCAACTGATAAACTACCGCCTGGACGACGCAGTTCACCCTCATTTCGCGAGCTTGAACTTGCCCGCGGTTTCCCCGTTCCCCGCCTGGCCAGGCTTGTCAGCCGGGAAGGCATAGAGGGGCTTGTCCTTGTAGGCCCACTGGTGGGCGCCGCCCTCGCGCACCACGAGCGACCAGTCGCCCGCCGGCTTGGCCTTCGCATCGGCCAGGAACGGCGGCCACGCCTTGGCGCAGTCGGCTTCGCAGTGGCTCATGCCCTTCATGGTGTCGTTGTCGTAGGTGTAGAGCGGCTTGCCGGCCGGATCGGCCAGACGCCGTTGGCGACCTTGACGCCTGCGGGCGGCGATTGGGCGGCGGCAAGCGCTGGCGACAAGAGGGCCGCCGCCAAGATCATCGCCAGGACAGCTTTTCGCAGGTCGTTCAGGTCCTTCTTCGCGCCTATTCGGCGGAATTGTATTTGACGCTGCACCCGTAGGGTTGGGACACGGGGATCGCGACCGGCCGTCCAGCCCTGAGATCCGCCAGCGCGAGCGCGACATAGGGCTTGGCGCCCTTCAGGCTTTCAGGGTCCGTGTAAGGCCGGTCGTCGATCCCGCCCATGTAGGCGACCCGCCCAGCGCGATCGATCACGAACATCTGTGGGGTGGCCTTGGCCTCGTAAAGACGCCCGATCTTGCCGTCGCCATCTAGTAGGATCGCCGTCGCGGCGTTGTGGACCATGGCCTTCCAGGCGCGCGCGGTCGCGGGCGTGAAGTAGCCCTGCATGTCCGGCGCGGACGAGGCCACGGTCAGCCAGACGACCCCGTCCTTGACTGCCTTTCGCTGCAGCGCCTGCATGGTCCCCGACCCATAGTGCTTGCCGCAATAGGGGCAGCCCGAGTTGGTCCACTCCAGGACGACGATCTTGCCTGCGAAGTCGGAGAGCGCGCGGCGACGGCCGTCGGCGTCCATCGCCCGGAAAGGGGGCGCCGGCTCCCCGAGCCGTGGCGCGGCCGCGGCCGCGGCCGCTCCGCCGGCGCAGACCGCCAGGACGCCCCCGAGCACCAGGCGGCGTGGGAGACCGGTCACCTGCAGCTTCCTTGAGGGGCCACGAAGCCTTCGATGGCAGCGGGCTTAGCCATGCTGGTCGGCCGCGGTGATCTTATGGATGGTGACGGGCGTCTCATGGTCCTCCCCACAGGCGGCTTCGATGGCCGCCTGGTTCTTCTGCAGGGTCTTGACGAGCCAGTCCGGCGTGGTCGGCCAGCGCGACTTCAACTCGGCCAGGCCCGCGGCGAAGGTCACCGGCTGCGGCCCGTCCTTGCCCATCGGTTTGAGATCGATGTTCATCGCGACGCCGTGGTAGCCGCCCAACTGGGCGCGCCCGACGCCGAGACCTTCGGCATTGGCCCACACGATGCAGTTGCCGGTCGGCGTCGGCTCGTGCTGCCCGGTGACCACCGAGATCAGGTCCTGACCGTAGTCCGCGGGTGGCGCGGCAGGTCGCTTCGCGGCGAACGCGTCGGCGGTCCCGACCAGGGCCGCGACGGCCAGCCCGCATATTGACCAAAGCGACGCCCGCAAGCGCCCTCCAAGACGTTCGGTTTCAACAGATCGTGAGACGATATAACACCATCCTCGGCCCGGCACTATATCACAATACGATATGATTGCGCGTTGAACCTCGCCGAGGGCATCGCGGGACGATCACGGCTTTCGAACCTGGACACCTGACCATGCCGACCTGCAAACCCCTCCTTACCGCAACCCTCGCCGTCGCTGTCGCGGCCTGCGCCAGCGCCGCGCTCAGTTCCCCGACCGCGCCGGCGTCCAGCGCCAGACGCCCCCTCACCTTCGCCTGGGCGGCTTCGGCTCAACACCCGGTCCGCTTGGCGTTGGATTCGGAGACCACCATCAACGGCGTAGGCGTCGCCTGCACAGGGGTTGGCGAGCAGGTCAGGGACCAGCCGCGCTGGCGCGCCTATCCCGTCCGGGTCGAGTTTGCCGACGCCCTCCACAACTACATGGCCGGCGAAGACCTCACGCT
This sequence comes from Phenylobacterium sp., assembly GCF_036264965.1. Taxonomy (GTDB): domain Bacteria; phylum Pseudomonadota; class Alphaproteobacteria; order Caulobacterales; family Caulobacteraceae; genus Phenylobacterium. The sequence goes on along the minus strand of NZ_DATAPY010000112.1, from coordinate 1,163 downwards.
TGCGCACAAAAATGGGTCGCCGATCCTCAGCGTGACCTGCAATGGGCCCTGGGTGCTGCTGAAGCCCCAAGACCGAGACACCTACCGAGTCGTGGCGCGTCTGACCGAGACGAACACCCGACCGCAGATCGCCAAGGTGGAGGCCCCGGCGAAGGGCCAGACCCGTTTCGTCCTGACCTTCCCGAGAGGCTACTGACGGCCGCAGCCGCCGCCAGCAACGACAACCGAGCACCCCGGCATCAGGAGGCAAGAGCGCGGCGCCGGCCGCCCACGACGGAGATGCGCGAAAACGTCAGCGCCCCAGTCTTCCAAATTGTCCGCTTCGATGATCCAGGCCGCCGCCCCCCATTGCTCCAGAGGCTCGCGCTTGTCGTCGCCCTGACGATCGCGGTCGCAATCCATGTCGGTCTGGCTGTCTATCTCTGGACCGCCAGGTTCGAACCCCATTATCGGGCCCTCGGCGACGAGGTGACTGACGTCCAGCTCATCAAGCCTCGGCCGCCGCCTGTCCCGCCGCCAACGCCGCCGAAGCCAAAGCGCGCGCCACCTCCCAAGCCACGGGCGCATCCCAGGGTCCAGCCGCGGCCCCCGAAGCTTCTGGACATTCCAACCATTCCGCCCCTGCCGATCCCCCCTGCGCCCGTCCATCTCGAGATCAAGGCGCCGCCGGTGATCGCGCCGCCTGCGCCCAAGCCGGCGCCGCCTGCGCCACCGAAGCCCCACATCATCGCGAACCCAGACTGGCTGCAGAAACCGACCGGCGATGAGATCGCCCGGTACTATCCGGATCGCGCAGCGAGATTGGGCATTCAAGGGCGCGCCGTGATCGGTTGCGTCGTCTCGGCCGAGGGGCTCTTAAAGGCTTGTTCCGTCGAGTCCGAGACGCCCGACGACGAAGGCTTCGGGGTCGCCGCGATCAAGATGAGCCACGCGTTCAAGATGCGCCCGATGACCCGCGACGGGACGCCGGTCGAGGGCGCGACAATCCGCATCCCCATTCGCTTCACCCTGGCCGGTTAAGGTATCGGTCCCGCCATCTTGGGCTGTCCCGCCGCCACGCCGCGGTCGACCGGTACGATCGCCTGATTGATCACCGCCGGATCGTCGTGGAGCTTCAGGTACAGGCGGCCCGACGTTGGATGCGGGACGGCAAGGGCCTGCCC